>NZ_JBDIAQ010000001.1:0-82623 GCF_039812505.1 Intrasporangium sp.
CGAGCTCGACGAGCCGCGGACCGAGGGCCAGCTGCTGGTGCGCGCGCTCGACCCTGCTTTGGTGTGGCTGGCCCACGAGCACGAGCCGTGGCGGCCCGGGTCCGGGGCTGCCCGACCCTGAGGGGCTCGGCTCCCTTCGCCAAGCCGGTCGTGCCGGTGGGTGGTGACCCGCGGCCGCCTTCGGTGCAGCGTGATCGCCGGGGGTCGCCGTTCCGCGAAGGTGGGGGTCGACCTCATTGTCGCCGGGGCCTGCGCGGCTCGCGTGCCGGGCCCTGTTGACGGGCGGCCGGCCGGCCCTGCTCGGAGTCGACTCGAACCGGCCCGGCCGTTGCAGGGCACACCGACAATCGGACCACGGCCCGATAGTGGGTGCCCCGCGACCCCTCGAACCCACCGACGACCGTCGTCAGGTCCGGACTGTGCGTGGTTTGCGTCGTCAACCACGGGGACTGTGCGTGGTTTGCATCGTCAGGGCGACACCAACCACGCACGACGCGGCGCCTGCCGGTGCTTGACCGGACCGCGGTCCGAAAGTGGGCGCCCAGGCGCTGCCGTGGGGTCGGCTCTCGGCCGGGCCAGGGTGTCGCGTGCGCGAGCGAGCCGGGAGCACCCGGCTCGCTGAGCGGCATACGGGCTGGCGTCAGGCGGCCGGCCCCGCGCCGAGGGTCACCGTGCCGTGGTGCGCGGTCCCGGTGGCGTCGACCCACCCGACGGACACCTGCTGTCCGGGCCGGCGCACGGTGAGGGCGGTCTCGACCTCGGGCTGGCTGGAGACCGCCTGGCCGCCGATCTCGGTGATCGTGTCACCGGGGGCGAGGCCGAGACGCGCCGCGGCCGTGTCGGGGATGACGCCCTGGATCGTGGTCGACTCACCCGGCAGCAGCTGGACGCCGAGGAAGGCCGGAACGCCCTGCTGGATCGTCGAGCTGGACACCCCGGCGACGATCTGGTCGGCGACCGCGACGGCGTGGTCGATCGGGATCGCGTAGCCGGCCACGGTGGCCCCGGTGCGCGGGTCGGTGGCGGCGGCGGTGTCCATGCCGACGACCTGGCCGGACGAGCTGAGCAGCGGCCCGCCGGAGTCACCGGGCTGGATGTCGGTGCTCGTCCGGATCAGTCCGGTGACCTGCTCGGCGTCGGTGCTGTCCTCGTCGGTGGCGGTGATCGACTGCCCGAGCGCCGTGACCTTGCCGGTGGCGGCCGCCGTGCCGGGGGCGTTGCTCGCGTTGCCGACCCCGGTGACCGACTGGCCGACGGCGACGGTGTCCGAGTCACCGAGCGGCGCGACGTTCAGGCCGCTGGCGCCCTTCAGCTGCAGGACCGCCACGTCGTTGGTCGGGCTGTCGCCGACGACGGTGGCGCCGTAGCGCCGGCCGGTGTTCAGGTCGACGGCAGTGATCGAGGTCGCTCCGTCGATGACGTGGTTGTTCGTCAGGACCCGGCCGTTGCTGGTGAGCACGATGCCGGTGCCGGCAGCCTCGGCCCGGCCGTAGTCGACCGTGGTCAGGATGTCGACGACCCCGACGGTCTGGGCGGCCGTGGCCTGCGTCGCGGGTTGCAGGGCGGGTGTCTCCGCGGCGGCGCCGTCGGACCCACCTGAGCCGCCGGCGCCACCGGACCCGTCGTAGCCGTACCGGCCACCCCAGCCGCCATACCCGTGGCCGGCGACCGACTGGCTGCCCGCGCCGGAGCCCCGGTACGAGCTGGCCGGTGCGGTCGAGCCGACGGCGGCCGTCGACGGCGCTGCGGCGTGGGCCTCGAGACCGGCGCCGGCAGCGGCGGCGAGAGCAGCCACCACTCCGAGCGCCGCGATACGGGTGAGTCGGCGAGGGTTCGAGTACGTCATGGCAAGTCCTGAAGATCAGCGGCACGTGGTTGTGCCATCTCCAGATCACGCCTGCAGGTGATCAGTGGACTACGGGCTGGTTGTGTGTTTGCTGTGCGATTCGTCTGCTTGGTGGAGCGAGCATGCCGGTTGTCCGGCGCCCCAGCAGGTATGCCGCTCACCCACCCACCGCGCACACGCGTGGTGCGTAGCATCGGAGGGTGGCCTACGACCGACCAGCCGAGAGCATCGCGCTGATCGACTCCCGCAGCCCCGTCAGGCTGCTGCGGCTGGGCCGACGGCGGCGGTTCGCCACGACGGGCGTCGACGTCGCCGACGACATTGCGGTCACGATGTTCGCGCGGGCGGACGGACGCCGCGTGCGCGCAGTCTTCCACGGCCACCTTCCGTCACCCACAGGAGGAACATGGCTGCCGAATCACGCCGTCAGGCGAGACGAGCCGACCTGCCACCCGAGGAGCGAGCCAAGCGCCTGCGCGAGAGCATCTACCTGGTGTTCGCGGCACTGTCCGTGAGCGTCGCGGTCCGCGCCCATGGACAGGTCGACCCGGCGCAGGCGATGACGACGCTCGGTGTGACGCTCGCCGGAACGGTGCTGGCGGTCTTCACCTCCGACGTCATCGCCCACCTCGTCACGCACGAACGGATGATTTCCCTCGTCGAGCTGGGCCACACCGTGTACTCGACGTTCGGCGCACTCAGCGCCGTCGTCCTGCCGTTCGTCTTTCTCACCATCGCCGCACTGACCGGCTGGGATGCCGACGCCGCGCTGCTCGCCTCGACGATCGCGATGGCCGCCTCGCTCGTGATCCTCGCAGCGACGGCGGTCCGACGCGTCCCCCTCACGTGGTGGCAGCGGGTGATCGCACTCGGGACCGAGGGCGTGCTGGGTCTGCTCGTCATCGGCCTGCAGGTCGTCGCCCACTCGTACACCCGGGCTCGGCTGGGAACCGACCAACTGGCGCACGGCCCCAGCGGCAGGCGACGTGGCGCCTCAGGACGAGTGGTCCGCAACGGCGGCGCAAGCGAGGGCCCGCGTGCAGCGTCTCGCCCCCAGCTCCCGACGTGGCCGAGGGCTTCCCTCACTGTCGGGCAGCGGCGAGTCCCCGCTGCTGCGCGTCCGCCTGCCCCGCGAACTCGACGAAGCTGTGACCGAGGCGGCCAGACGTGCTGGAGCCTCTCGTTCCGAATGGGTGCGGCGCGTCCTCGATGAGGCAGCCCATCGGGCGAGCTAGTGCCGTCACGGCTGCCGGTTGCCCTCGGCGCCGACTCGATGTGGTTTGCATCCGGTCCTCCTCGTCAGCCACCATCCAGGCGAGTCGGTCACAGTGGGTGTGGGCCTCCGATCCACCTGACGGGCTCACACGCGTTTGGTGTGGTGGGCCCACATCGCAATCTCCACCCGGTTGCGGACATCGAGCTTGGCCATCAGCGAGGCGACGTGGGTCTTGACCGTACTCAGGCTGATGAACAGCTCCGCGGCGATCTCGGCATTGGTACGGCCGCGGGCAACCAGCACCAGCACTTCCTCCTCGCGTTCGGTGAGCGGGTCGACAGGTTGGATCGGTGACCCTGGCGCGTGGTCGGCGAAGGTGGCCAGCAGCCGACGGGTGACGTTGGGGGCGATCAACGCGTCCCCGTTGGCCGCGGCGTGGATGGCCTGGACGAGCAGGTCCGGTCCGGCGTCCTTGAGCAGGAACCCGCGAGCACCGGCGCGCAGGGCACCAAGGATGTACTCGTCGAGATCGAAGGTCGTGATGACGACGACCGCGATCGGGTCCGCCACGTCCGGCCCGGCCAGGCGCCGGGTCACCTCCACGCCATCGAGTCCGGGCATCCGGATGTCCACGAGGAGGACATCGGGTCGCAGCCGGGTCGCCACGTCGAGCGCGCCCGGCCCGTCAGCGGCCTCCCCCACGACCTCGAGGTCGGGTTGCGCACCGAGGATCATGACGAGCCCGGTCCGGACGAGGTCCTGGTCGTCGGCCACGACGACGCGAATGCTCACGCCGGAGCCCCTGCTGGGAGGACGGCTTCGACCACCCAGCCGCCCTCGGGCCCCGGCCCGGCGCGGAGGGATCCGCCGAGGAGCTGGGCGCGTTCGGCCATCCCGGTCAAGCCGAACCCGGGCTCGGCACCCGGCCCCGGATGGGTCAGTCCATCATCGGCGATACGCAGCCGGACCACGTCGCCGGCACGGCGGACGTCGATGTCGACGCGGGTCGCGCTCCGCGCATGCCGCAAGGCGTTGGTCAGGGCCTCTTGGGCGAGCCGGTAGATCGCGGCATCCACGGGTCCGGGCAACCGCGTCACCGACCCGGCCACCGACACCTCGACGGCAGGGGTCGCGTCGGTGCGTGCCAGGCCGGACAGGTCCGCGACCCCCAACCGGGGCGAGTGGGCGCCCCAGTCGTCCTCACGGAGCACGCGCACCACGGCCCGCATCTCCGCCAGGGTCCGCGATGCCTCGGACTCGATCGCGGCGAGAATCTGGGCCGCCTGCTGAGGCTGCGTGCCGGCCACCACGCCGCCGGCCTGGGCCTGAACCGCGATGGCCGAGACATGGTGGGCCACGGTGTCGTGAAGCTCGCGCGCCAGTGCCAGCCGCTCCTGGTTGCGGATCTCGCTTCGTTGTCGACGCCAGAGGGCGGCGCGATATCGGAACACTGCCGCGAGGGCGACGAAGAGCAGCAGGAAGAGGCTGCCGTAGACGACCTCGGCCGCCCCTGCCGAGGAGACGTACATCCCCAGAGCGACGACCGCCGCCACGAGCGGCATACCGACTGTCATCTCCTGACCCGAGCCCCAGCGCGCGAGGGAGTAGAGCAGGACCAGGATCACCATCATCGAGAAGAGGCCGAGCTCGCCGCTCTGGGTCGAGTACTGCAGGACGGAGAGCAGCCCGGCGACGCCGAAGCCGACCAGGCAGGCAAGCAGCGGGTGACTCCGACGCCAGAAGAGGACGGGCATCAACGCCATGGCGAGCAGGGTGACAAAGGGCTGCCCGGCGAGGCCCGGACGGGCGATGCCCTCGACCAGCGCGGCGGCTTCGAACCCGCCGACGAGCAGCCAGTCGAGACGACCCACCGGCGGTGGGTCAGCGGGTCGCGGCTCGCGCCAGATGGAGCGCCATACGGCCATCACGGATTCAGCGTAGGGACGGACACTCAGCGGCGCACCCACCGAAAGGCCGACCCGATCGGCCGACCCTGGCTGTGGGGCAGGCCGGCCGATCGGATCGAGCGCATCTGCCTACCGTCCCATCGGGAGCTGCGACCGGTGAGGTGCGGCGGGGGCTGGGGTCGATGCCGGTGGCGTGCGGGGCCAGGTCCAGGCGGAACGCAGGATGAACGCGAGGAGGACCAGCTCGATCGTGAGGCCGAGACCGTAGTAGTACAGCCACTCCCCGCCGGCGAGGTTGAACGCCATGTAGGGGATCAGGAGGGTGGCCAGGACGAGGTTGGTGGCGCGGTTGGCTCGGGCGGGCAGTGTCATGGAGAGCAGGATCATGAGTGCCGGGATCGATGTGGCCGCGAGCGCACTGACCGCGAAGGTCTGGCTGATGTCGAACGTGAAGACCTTGCCGTTGAGGATGTCCTCGACCGCGCCCGGCTTGTAGAGGCCGAGGAGGTCGACGTAGACGTAGAGGAACATGAAGCTGGTCCAGGCTGCTGCGAGCCTCGTCTGGATGGGGACCTGCGGGTCCTTGAGCGGGGTGAGGGCCGCTGTCGGGGTGGTCATGTGGTGGCTCCTTCGACTCAGTCGGATGGTCGGTTCCACCACGATGGCTGGCCTCGTCCATGCGGGTCATCGGCCTGAGGGCTCGACCTGGCCCGCCCGAAGCACGGTCCGTGGGCCGTACTTTCGACCGATCTGTTCGCCGAGGACTTCAGCGCCGCCGTCGACTCCTGGGCACGGTGCCGTTCGTCGACCGGGAGCGCATCGGGGTCATCGGTATCTGCGGTTCCGGCGGTTCGCCCTCTCGGCCGCCTCGATCGACCCGCGCATCAAGGCCGTCGCGACGTCCGCGATGTTCGACATCAGCGGAGTGAACCGCGATGGGTGGGAGGGTGCCGGGACCGCCGAGGCCCGGGCCGCGCAGCTCGCCGACCTTGCCAAGCAGCGCTGGGCCGACGTCGACGGCGGCGAGCCGGCCCTGCAGCCGCAGTTTCCCGACACGGTGCCCGAGGGCCTCGACCCGATCACCGCGGAGTTCTTCGAGTACTACGTCAAGAGCAACGACCGCGGCCGGCATCCGCGTTCCATCGGGGCGTTCACCCTGACGAGCTTCCCCGCGCACATCAACTTCGGCGCGCTGCGGAACCTCGAGGACATCGCGCCCCGGCCCGCCCTCGTCGTCACCGGCGACCGGGCGCACTCGAAGTGGATGAGCGACGAGGTCGTGGCCAAGACCGACGGCGCCGCCGAGGAGGTCGTCGTCCCCGGCGCGCGGCACATCGACCTCTACGACGACACGGCCCTCATTCCCTTCGACCGACTCGAGGCGTTCTTCACCGAGCACCTCCGCTGACCGCGTGCACGAGAGCAGGAGGAGCACGACATGACCCACCGCCGCTCCGCCCGTGTCCTGGCCACCGCGGTCCTGGCCGTGCTGGCGGTCGCCGGCTGCACGACCGCGCCCGAGCCCGGCGGCGCCTCGTCGGCGCCGTCCTCGGCCACCAGCGCAACCTCGTCCTCAGCAGCTGGGTCGGTGGCCGACCTGCCGGTCGTCGCCGACCGGCTCGAGACGCCCTGGTCGGTCGCCTTCCTCGGGCAGACGCCATTCGTCTCCGAACGGGACTCCGGCCGGATCCTCGAGCTCGACGCGGCCGGCCGGAGCCGCGAGGTGGCCACGATCGTGGGCGTGTCCCCCCGCGGCGAGGCTGGCCTGCTCGGCATCGCGATCCGCGACAACCGCCTCTACGTCTACCCCAGCGCCGCCGACGAGAACCGGATCGATCGAGCGCTACCCGATCACCGGGTCGCCCGGCTCGTTCGGGCTGGGCCCCGCGCAGCGCCTGCTCGGCGGCATCCCGGCCGCGAGCTACCACGACGGCGGCCGGCTCGCCTTCGGCCCCGACGGCATGCTCTTTGCGGACGGTTGGGGACGCGGGCAACTCCAGCGCCGCCCGGGACCGCTCCGCGTTCTCGGGCAAGATCCTGCGGCTGACCCCCGACGGCGGTGTGCCGCAGGACAACCCGTTCCCTGGATCATTGGTCTACTGCTACGGGCACCGCAACCCGCAGGGGATCGCGTGGACACCGGACGGCACGATGTACGCCAGCGAGTTCGGGCAGAACATGTGGGATGAGCTCAACATCATCGAACCCGGACGCAACTACGGTTGGCTCGCCGTCGAGGGCCTCGCCCACCGCTCCGGCTTCACCGACCCGGTAGCCCAGTGGGCGCCTGCCGAGGCCAGCCCGAGCGGGATCGCCATCGTCGGTGGCACCGTCTACATCGCGAACCTGCGTGGCCAGCGGCTCATGGCGGTCCCGACCGCCGACCCCTCCGCGGCCACCTCCCGTTACGTCGGTGAGCTCGGCCGGATGCGCGACGCCGTCGTCGCGCCCGACGGGTCGCTGTGGATCGTCACCAGCAACACCGACGGTCGCGGCACGCCCGGCCCGCGCGACGACCGCATCCTGCGCCTCGACCCGCCGGCCTGACACTGCCTCGACCACGCAACCCCCATCACGACAGGACTACACATGATGCAAGGCGACGACGAGATCCTGCAGCGCTGCCTCGACGGCGGCTTTCACGACTTCACCCGCCCCTCCTTCCGGGTCATCGACCGGATCGTCGCGGAGAACGCCCGGATTCTCGCCGAGCTCAACACCGGCTACCACGACGGCCGGGCCGTGAGCGCGGCATACGAACGGCTCACCGGGCGGCCGCTGCCCGCCTCCGCATCGGTCGCGCTACCGTTCCGGTCCGACTTCGGCCGGCACATCTGGATCGGGGAGCGGGTCTTCGTCAACGCCGACTGCTTCTTCGTCGACCTCGGCGGGATCGTCCTCGAGGACGACGTCCTCATCGCCCCGCGCGTGACGATTCTGTCGGTCGACCACCCCGCCGACCCGGCCACGCGGCGCAGCGTCATCACCGCCGGGGTGCGGATCTGCCGGAAGGCGTGGATCGGTGCCGGCGCGACGATCGGCGCAGGCGTCACGGTCGGCGAGAATGCCATCGTTGCAGCGGGGGCGGTCGTCACCCATGACGTCGAGGCGAACACGGTCGTGGGCGGCATACCGGCCCGCTTCATCAAGGAGATCTGAGATACGAGGCCTCGTTATCGCACAGGGAGAGCCCCGACCGGAGGCTCCGGTCGGGGCCGCTCTCTGGACGGGCACCGTGGCATGCGCCCCGGGTGTCAGCCTCGCTCGATGGTGACCTGGAAGCCGTCGGGCTGCTGTGCGAGCCACGCCATGACGGCTGCGGCGATCCGCCCGATCCGCACGATGCCTTCGTAACGGCCGACATCCGTCGTGTAGAGCACGACCCGTGCGTTCGGGGCGTAGTAGCCCAGGTCGTCGATCTCGGGGTCGTCACCGGAGGGCCCCCCTCCATCTGCAACGGGCGGTCGAGGTCGGCCAGCTTCTCCTGACCGCCGTGGTTGCGGAAGCTGAGGGTCACCGGGAGCCGTGCCAGCAGGTCCCGGGCGGTCGAGGTGTCGTTGAGGCTGCCGTCGATGGTGCGGCCCCAGACTCGAAGCCGGATCGGAGTCGACCCGGTCATGGTGGCGGCGCTGTTGTCCGAGGCGGCGCCGGAGCCGGTGGTCGGCCCTGCCGTGGATAGTGTCGTCGACGAGGTCGATAGCCCTGCGTGCAGCCGGCGAGACCGAGGGCTGCGATACCGAGGGCGGCTGCCACCCGGATGTGACGAGGCGTCGTGGTCAACACATCTGAGGGCTCCTGTCGGATGGGTCGTGAGGAAGCACCTCACCGGTCTGATCTGCTTCCCTTCCACTCGACCGCACTCCACCAGCCCGGAACAGTCCCGCTCGCGAGGTGTACCAGCGGGGCGCCCGACCGGCGGGTTCCACGGCACCGTCCGACCCCCGAACGAGCCAGAGGGAGTGCGCGGTCCTCAATGAGCCATAGGCTTGCCGGCAGCCTGCGTCGCAGGACGAGTAGGGCGACGCCCGTGAAAGCGGCAGCGGCGGCCCAGACCGGGTCAGGGACGTTGTCCGAAGGTGTCTGGTGCCGCCACGGGCCAGTCCGCCGTCCCGCTCGAAGTGGTTGCGCTCAAAGGGGAAGAACGCCCCGTCGCGGTAGTAGGCGGCCGGGAAGGCGAAGGGGCAGCCGCGAGGGTGCCCAGGGCCCCACTGGCCCGCGGGGGCGACACGGCCTTGCAGGTGGTCCGGCGTCAGTTGCTGCGCCGCGGTCAGGGCGGCCAGAAACACCCAAGGCAGGGCGAAGCCGAGCACGATGGACCCGGCCCAGGTAGTGGGCAGCGTGGGCATGGTCCGCAGTGCGGTGCCGATGGTGAATGCTGCCAAGCCGGCCAGCGCCAGCGGCCCCAGTCCGAACCGGTTGATCACTCGGGAACTGGTCAAGCTGGCCAGGATCGAGCCGGCTCCGAGCAAGGCGCTGAACACACCCAGGTATGCCGGTGGCCGGCCGACAGCAGTGACCATGCTGAACTGGGCCGCGACTCCGAACCCGGAGATCGCCATGATGACCGCCGCGACGGCCACGATCACACGCAACCGTGGGGTGTCGCGGACGTGAGCGAATCCGGCCAGCAGCCCGACAGACCACCGTTTCCTGGGTGGTCGAGCCTGCTCGGGTGGTGATCGTAGGCGGCTGGTCGCGCCCGCCGCGATCAGGAAGGTCGCGGCGTCCAGCAGCGCGACCGCGCCGCCGCCGAGGGCGGTGAACAGGCCGGCACCGACCGGGGGCGCCAGCAGGCGCCCGGTCTCTTGCATGCCCAGCCGTCATCCGTTGACCTGCTGGCGTAGCGCCGTGGGAAATGTGTGCGTGAACAGCGCGGTCTCGGCCGGGCCGAGCAGCACCAGAGAGGTGCCGTAGGCGGTCATCGCCGTCAGGAGCAGCCAGATCTGGTCGCGGTCGCGCACCAGAACCAGCGTGCAGACCACGGCAGCGGTGCACAGGTTGAGCAGCACGATGAGCCGCTGTCGCGGCAGCCGGTCTACCAGGTAACCGGCCAGCGGCCCCAGTAGCGACGGCAGGTAGATGCATGCCATGACCAGGCTCGCGACCGCGCTGCTGCCGGTCAGCGATTTCGCCCAAGTGGGTTATCCATTTGACTGCCGGGTCGTTGGCGCCTCAGGGGAACTGGGCTACTCGAGCGTGGTCGTAGCGCGCCAGGGGCGGTCTGCGGGCGGGCCGGCGAGGCTGCTGGGCCGGGAACGGGGGCCGGACACGCCGGTCGGCTTGGTCTTCTTCGGGCTCGGGTTGGCCACGAGCTGCCTGTAGGTCAACGGTGGCGCCGCGGCCGCGTACTGCAGCAGCCGGTAGAAGAGCATGCCCCGGGCGCGTGAGTGTCGCCGGTTGAAGCGGAAGGTGAACTCGTCCAGGTAGGACTGCAGGTGCGCCGGGTCGACGCGGCCCTGGTGGGTGCCCAGTAGCCAGCGCTTGGCCAGCGCGGCGACGCGGTGCACCGCCGGTAGCAGCTCGTTGGCCTGCTGGCCCGATCCCGCGACCGGGTGCGGTTCGTGCACGAACCAGTCCCGGCACGCCGGACGGTAGGACGGCCACCCGTCGGTGACCACAGTTGCGCCGGGTTCGACTGTCGCTACGAGGAACTCGTGCAGCGAGGCCGCTTCCGCGTTGGGGATGACGCTCATCCGGGCCCGCCCGTACCCGCGCGGCTCGCGCAGCTCGACCGCGATCGCCACCAGGCTCTTGCCCAGCGCGCCTCGTCCGCGCGGGCCGGGCTGCTCGCCGCCGATGAACGTCTCATCGACCTCGACCCGGCCGGTGAGTACCTCTCGGCCGGGCCTGACCATCGCTGTGCGGTACCGATGCAGCATCGTCCACGCCGTCTGGTACGAGCCAAGCCCAAGCAGTTTCTGCATCGTCAGCGCCGAGACCCCACCCGGGTCAGCGGTCATGTACCACCCGGCCGCGAACCAGACCGTCAACGGTGTGCGAGTGTCCTGAAAGATCGTGCCCGCCGTCCGTGAGACCCGCTTGTCACAGCGGCCGCAGCGCCACACCCGACCCCGAGCGACCCTCGTCCCGGCTCGCGCACAGCGCGGACACACCGGACCGGCAGGCCAGCGCAGCCAGTCCAAGTAGTCCATGCACGCCTCATCGTCGGGGAACCACGCCCTCAACTCCGCATAAGACCCCGGGTAGTGCACACCACGCGACGGCACGTCCACAGGCTACCCAAGACCCGGCAGCCAAATGGATAACCCACTCGCCCAAATGCCGGCAACCAGGCTCAGCGCACTGTCGCCGACCAGGGAAAACCCCAGCCCGGTCAGATACCAGCGGGCATTGCGCCGGTCGGCTGCCGTCGCGGTGTTCGCCGGGTCGGTCATCGCCGGCCTTCCATGCGAGGAACGAGGTCGGCTCACTGAACCTCACCGCACCAGCCAATGGCAACACGAGTCAAGAAAGTTGAGTCGATCAGACGCAAATGCCATGACAGGTTCGCACCGGATTGCCCGCATCCGCGCGGTGCAGAGAGCGCCCGCTGCATCCCGCCGGACCCGTCATGCTGGCTGGGCTCCGATGTCACGTCCGGAAGCGGGTCCCGCACCGGCACGGCTCCGCGTGCCCATCGGTACGCGGAGCGTGCCGATCCTTGGACGGGCTTACGCCTCGTTCCGAGGCCTCCGAGCCTCATCTGGCCAAGGCGACCATGTAGGGGCCAGCCCTTGGGGCGACACTCATCGTCGAGGCAGACGACACACCAACGCGAATCGACGCTGCGAGAACGCGAGGTCTGAGCACGAATGGTGAAGCCGCAGCAACGGGCCAGCGTAGGCATCAGGGGTGAAGTCGTCGGGAACTTCCCACGGCACCATACGCAGGTACGACACCAGAGTTGCGACGTCGTCGAACCACATGGTGCCCTGCCAGTCGTGCGCCTCGACGACTTCAAGCCCCGCGGTCTCGGCGTCCTCACGGAACCGGTCCAAGGTCACATGTACGTAGGCGTTCTCGCTGCCGAACAGAGCGTGCGTCTGCTCGAAATCGCGACCATCGACTTGTTGAGTCACGAACCGGCCCCCAGGGCGCAGCACGCGGGCGATCTCGCTGGCGACGTAGGCCTCGTGGCCGTCGAGCACGACGTCGAATCGGCCGTCGGCAAACGGCAAAGGCGGATCGGGTCCTTCTGCGTCGTAGTGGACGACCTCGATTCCACGGGGTGCGAGCGCGTCCTTCGCCAATGGCAGATTGGGCGCCCAACCTTCGGTGGCGACGGTGTCATTGGGGAGCGCGTCTGCGAGGCCGAGGAGCACTTCTCCACCGCCCGTGCCGATGTCGAGGGCTGATCGCGCCCCACACAGCGCCGCCCGCGCGAGGTCCGGGTAGGACCACGGCAGTTCGTCCGCGGTTATGGAGTCGCCGAAGACCTCGAAGCTCCAGCCCGTGGTCGGCTCGGCGAAGCGGGTGCGCCATGATCTCAGCAGGGTCGCGTCGTCCACGTCAGGATCCAAACACAACGCAGGCCACCGCCTCGTGTTCCGGACCACGAGGGTTGGCTATCGGCGTGCCGCTTGTCGAAGGTCCACCGGGACGAGTCCCGCACCAGGGCCTGGACCGGCTCGAGCTGATCAGGTTCCTGCAGGTCGCCCAGACGATCACCGTCCACCATGGCGCTCTCGCCTACCTCCTCGGGATCAACGCCCTGCGCGCCTCCGAGGCCGCCGTGCGGATCGAGGACTACGCCGACACCCTGCGCGGGTACCGGGTGCTGCACCTGGTCGGTAAGGGCAACAAGCCGGCCACGATGCCGGTGACTGTCCCGGTGCTGCGCGCGCTGGAAGCCTGCCGCGGCGAGCGGTCCAGCGGGCCCCTGATCCTGCGGCCGCTCTCCGGTCGGCCAGTCGACCGACGCGACGTCTACCGGATGGTCGCCCGGATCGCTAAGACCGCCGGCATCCCGCGGCACATCAGCCCGCACTCGCTGCGGCATGCCGCGATCACCAACGCCCTGGACGCCGGGGTTCCGCTGCGGGACGCACAAATCCTTGCCCGACACGCCGACCCCCGAACCACCGAGCACTACGACCGAGCCCGCGGCAACCTCGACCGACACGGCGTCCACTTCCTCACCGCCTACGTCGCGGGCATCTGAACCCTGGCGCACAACTGCGTCGACACCGCCCACTGTGGGGAAGGGTCATGGCAACGTCGACCGCACGGCGTGCACTTCCTCAGCGCTACATCGTCGGAGTCTGAGCGGTCCGCGGAAGAAAGAGAATGTACTACATCGTCGCACGAGGACGTACACTGATGGCGTGGGCGAACAGATCCAGTGGGACCTCGATGCCATCGCCTACATCCTCGCCCGCGGAGAACGGTACCCCGACGGCGTGGGCATCGAGCCGGACTGGACCCAGGAGGTCATGGCCGATGTCGATCTCTTGGCCCTCGAACCAGACCCCAAGTCGCGGATGGGCGCCTCCCGGTTCATCGGCCACTCACCATCAGCCCAGCGAGTCATCGTCGTGATCGCCTACCGCGACCTCGATGGCGACCTCCACGGCATCAACGCCTGGCCCGCGACTGGGGCCGACATGAACATGTACCAGCAAGGAGACGACCATGGCCAAGAAGATTGACCCAGCACTGGCTGAACGGCTCCGCCGCGAGTCCGAAACGACCAAGGAGGCCGCCTACCCCGCGGGCGCGACTGGTCGACGTCCGAACCGCGAAAAGGTCTACTCCGTCCGCCTCAGCGCCGAAGAGGAGGCCGACGTCCAACGAGTCGCGGCCGCCAAGCACCTACCAGCCTCAACCCTCGTCCGGTCCTGGATTCTCGAACGACTAGACAACGAACGCTCGGCCTGACCCGCCCCACTCCGCCGCCAATGACGTGTCAATACGCGACCGCCATGAAGCCGTCCCGGTCGCGGGATCCTGCACTACTGGTCACGCTCCGCGTGACGATCCGCTTGCGGACGGCTCGTCGTGCGACTCTCGTCCGTCCGCGCGTGTCGGCGCTGGAGGCTACGGTCTCTGTCACACCGAGCAGAGAGGCGACGAGTGTGGCGGATCAGGACCTGATCATGAAGCGAGTGGGCGAAGGGATCGAACTCAGTCAGCGCGGCGATCGGGAAGCCGCCCGCGGCTTGTTCGCCGAGGTGTGGGAGGAGATCGGCGGCGAACGCGGTGATCCCTTCCACCGATGCGCGCTGGCCCACTGTATGGCCGATGTCCAAGACGACGTACAGGACGAGCTGCTGTGGGACCGTCGGGCGCTGGAGGCAGCTGACATGGTCAGCGACGAGCGAGCCGCAGCCGCAGGGGTGAGTTCAGTGGAGGGGTTCTACCCCTCGCTGTACTTGAACCTGGGTGAGTGCTACCGCAAGCTCGGCGACTACGACCAGGCACGCCAGCACCTGGCTGCGGGGCGAGCGGCTGTCGACATGCTGCCGGACGACGGTTATGGCCGCATGATCAGGGGCGGGCTGCAGCGGCTCGAAGAGCGCCTTTGTGAGCCCGATCAACCGGCTGATGCCGAGGAGTTCCGCCCCAGTTGACCATCCCCAATCGGTGACTCGAAGGCGTGGCGGTCAGCACGGCAATCGTGGAGGGGTGTGCTCTTGCCCGACACGATTCGGGCAAGGGGCTGCGGCCTTCGGCGCAGGCGTACTGGTGCGCATGGATGCTCTCTCTTCCCGGACCGTGCTTGGGTCGTCGGTGCACGGTCGGCTAGACCGGGCGGCCGGCGGGACCCATCGGTCATGGAGGCGTGGTACCGTTCCTGCCGGGTGGCGGCCTGACGGTCGATGAGATCATCGTGTTGCCACCCGGTCTGGCTTGGCCTGTCTTGGCGGGCGACGCCTCAGGATGCGGTTCAGACCGGCACAGGCTCCACTTCGGCGCCCATGGGCGCGGCCGGAGTGGGGAGACATGACTCCGCGGCGGCCGGTGGCCGGCATAAGCGGACGTTTAGAAAGAGCCGCTGAGAATAATGTTCCGTTTATGTTACATAGGCGGCCCAGCCAGGGTCGACCTGATGCAGCAGGGCTCGAGTTTGGCGCCACCACCTCAGAACCCACTCGCCATGTTCGTGAACCGGCTGTAGTGGCCCTGGAACGCCACCGTGATCGTGTCGGTCGGGCCGTTGCGGTGCTTCGCCACGATCAGGTCGGCCTCGCCCTCCCGGGGTGAGTCCTTCTCGTAGGCCGCCTCGCGGTGCAGCAGGATCACCATGTCCGCGTCCTGCTCGATGGAGTTGTGCACGGTGACGCCGTTCGCGATGAAGTTGTGGGTGCCGAGCACGGTCGCGTCGTAGACCTGCTCGACGCCGTCCGGCTCGATCGCGACCACCTCGTCCCACAGGACGTCGTTGGCCGCCTCCAGGTCGAGCTCGAGGCTGTCGAACAGCTCTGCAATCCGTTCCAGGTCGAGGCCCGCCTCACCTCCGACCAGGTCCGCCTCGAGGTCCTCGGGGCGCACCGTGACCCGGCCCCGGCCCTCGGACGCGGCCCCCGCCTGCGGGGCCCCCACCTGCGAGGCCTCCGGCCCGGAGCGCTCCCGCACGATCCGCAGCAGCGACTCCGCGGCGGCCGAGCGCCCGGAGTGCACCGCGATCTCCTGCAGGAAACGGCGCTGGTCGTCGACCCCGGCCACGTCCAGCGACCAGCCGGCCCCGCACCCCCCACGCAGCACCGTCGAGATCCCGAAGCGCAGCAGCAGGCGCGACACGTCCTCCAGCAGCCGGCGCGAGGCGTGCCGCAGCACGACCCGCCCCTCACGCGAAGCCTCGTCGACGGCGATCTCCCCGTCGAGCGCCCACAGCGCGTCGAGCAGCAGCGCGATCTGCCGCTTCGGGAAGGAGGCGATATCGGGCATGAGGGACCGCTGCGCCATCGGCACCACGTCGAAGCCGATCGTGCAGCCGAGCCGCTCGAGCCGACGGCCGGGCCGGTCCTTCGTCCGCGACGAGAGGAGCTGCGCACCGGTGCGCAGGTCGCGGTCCTCCAGCACCTGCTCGAACTCCTCCGGCGCCGGGACATGCCGCGGCACCGCCACCCGCTCCCCCGCGCGCAGCTCGCCGAGCGGCGCCCAGCCGGCCACCGTCAGGAACGGGTGGTTGTCGGTCGCGCGGACCTGCTTGCCCGACGCGAGGGTGAGCCGGAACACCGAACGCACCCCCGTCGGGAACACCGCGGTCATCGGGCGCATGACGTGCCGCAGCGACTCGTCCAGGCCCCACACCGGCACCTCGTGCCCGGGGTGGCGCTCGAACTCGTCGAGCAGCTCGCGGATCGACATCTCCGCGCCGGTGTCGGCCCGCAGGATCCGCGTCTCACCGGTCAGGCACCCCGACTCGCGCAGGTCGCTCATCTGCGGCTTCTTGTCGGTGCGCTGCTCCGGGCCGCGGTTGAGCTGCGAGATCGCGATGACCGGCACCTCGAGCTCCTTGGCCAGCAGCTTGAGCGCCCGGGAGAACTCCGAGACCTCCTGCTGGCGCGACTCGACCCGCTTACCCGACGACATGAGCTGCAGGTAGTCGATGACGACCAGCTTGAGGTTGCTGCGCTGCTTGAGTCGGCGGCACTTGGCCCGGATCTCCATCAGCGACATGTTCGGCGAGTCGTCGATGAACAACGGCGCGTCCGACACCCGCGCCATCGTCGAGGCCAGGCGGGTCCAGTCCTCCTCACGCATCGTGCCCTTGCGCATGTGCTGCAGCTGGATGCCGGCCTCGGCCGACAGCAGCCGCATGGTGATCTCGGTGCGGCTCATCTCGAGCGAGAACACCACCGAGGCCAGCTTGTGCTTGATCGCCGCGGTGCGCGCCACGTCGAGGCCGAGCGTCGAGTTGTGCGTGGGCACCAGCGACTCGCCCGCCAGGTACAGGTGGTCCGCGGCGGCCACCTCGATGCAACGGACCGGCACCGAGCCGCAGGGCGTGACAGACTCGACCTTCCACTGCGCCGGGCCGACCC
Organism: Intrasporangium sp.; assembly: GCF_039812505.1. GTDB lineage: Bacteria > Actinomycetota > Actinomycetes > Actinomycetales > Dermatophilaceae > Intrasporangium_A. Next base: position 16,957 of record NZ_JBDIAQ010000001.1, read on the forward strand.
GACGCACGCCCCGGCCGGGCGCCCGCTCGATCGTCACGACGCGACCCCGCTGGGCGGCATACCGGGCCTGGGCGGTGGTCACCACGCGTGTGGGGCCGCCGTCGAGCGAGACGGCCCACTGGTGCTGCTCGTCGGCGACGATGACCGCCCCGTCGGACAGCTCGACCCGGCAGCACGGGCGCCCGTGCATCACGTCGGTCGCCGCGACGACCCGGGTCGGCCGGCCGTCGCCGCCCAGGACGAGCTCGCCCACGGCGACCGAGCCCATCGTCGTCCAGCCCCCGGGGATGGGCAGCGGCGTGTCGAGCGCGAGGGCCTTGCCCATCGCCGGGCGCGCGGCCAGCACGATCATCTGGCCCGGGTGCAGCCCGTTGGTCAGCGAGTCGAGGTCGGTGAACCCGGTGGGCACGCCGGTCATCTCGCCCGACCGTCCGGTCGCCACCTCGATCTCGTCGACGGTGGCCTCGATCAGCTCGCCGATGGCGTGGTAGTCCTCGCCGCCGCGCGTGTCGGACACGGAGTAGACCTCGGCCTGGGCCGCGTTGACGATGTCCTCGACGTCGCCGCCGCCCTGCGCGTAGCCGAGCTGCACGATCCGGGTGCCGGCCTCGACCAGCCGGCGCAGCACCGCCCGCTCGGCCACGATCTGCGCGTAGTAGCCCGCGTTGGCCGCGGTCGGCACCGAGGCGATGAGCTGGTGCAGGTAGGCCTGCCCGCCGATGCGCGTCAGGTCGCCGCGCTTGGTCAGCTCGTCGGAGACGGTGATTGCGTCGGCCGGCTCGCCGCGGCCGTACAGGTCGAGGATCGCGTCGTAGACGACCTCGTGCGCCGGGCGGTAGAAGTCGGTGCCCTTGAGCACCTCGACACAGTCGGCGATCGCGTCCTTCGACAGGAGCATGCCGCCCAGCACCGACTGCTCGGCACCGACGTCCTGCGGGGGGAGCCGGTCGTCCGGGGGTCCGTCGCCGCGCGCCGACCCGGCGAACGCACTCGTGCTCAGCTCGTCGAGCGACACAGATCCCCCTCGCAGATGTGACAACGGCCCCTGACTCCCCCACTCCAGCACCGACCGGTGACAGTGGCCCGGCGGGGGCGGCCCTCACGCTAGGACCGGGCTGCTCGGGGTGGCAATTCGGCCTGTGGACAAGGTGTGGAAAGTTCGTCCGACACGCCGTCAACAGCTGTGGAGAAGGTGTGTGCACAACTGTGGGTTGTGGCCCAGGTCACACCGGTTTGTGCTCAGCAACCTGCAAGAACGATGTCCACTGCCTGTGGACCGAAATCTCTCGGGGGCTGTGCGTTGTCCACAGGGGCATGACCCGGAACCTGCTCCCGCACGTTCCTGCCGACGGTTCCGTATGCCGCCCACCTCCTCCCGCTCGGCCCGCACGACGTGCTTTCCGCGGGTTGGACGCGTCGGCGGCTCCGCACCTCGCGGTTCTGCCCGGCCCGGTCAGGTCCGCCCCGGGCGGTGCCGAGCCGGCCGCGCGGGCCGGGGTCTCGCCGGGTTGCCTGCAGGCGGTGCGCAGCGGCCCGATCCGGTGCGCCCGGGCCCGGTCTACCGTGGTCGCATGTGCCGGAACATCCGCCAGCTGCACAACTTCGAGCCTCCCGCGACCAGCGAGGAGGTGCGTGCGGCGGCGCTCCAGTACGTCCGCAAGGTCAGCGGCAGCGCCAGGCCCAGCCGGGCCAACCAGCCGGCCTTCGACGAGGCCGTCGAGGCGGTCGCGCACGCCACCGCGCACCTGCTGGAGCACCTGACCACCAGCGCCCCGCCGAGGAACCGCGAGGTCGAGGCGGCCCGGGCCCGCGAGCGCAGCCGGCTCCGCTTCGGCACCGCCTGACGGCGGCCCGGTACACCCGGTCCGGGCCAGGTCAGGTCGTGAGCGCGAGGTCGAGGACCACCCACAGGCCCAACGCGCCGAGCAGCAGCGTCGCCGCGGTCACCACGAGCACCTCGGACAGGGCCAGCGGCACCGGGGCGTGCGGGAAGCGCGGTGCGATCTGCCGGGTCCGCCGCCGGGTCCCGAGCAGGATGTAGCCCGCGCTGACGCAGGCGATCGCGACCATCGCCAGCACCACCACGCCGAAGCGGTCCACGAAGCGCATCAGCAGCAGCGACCCGGCCAGGAAGCTGACCATCGTGCGCTGCCAGGCCAGCTCGGTGCGCTCCGGCTGCAGACCCGGGTCGTCGCGGTCGTGCCAGACCGAGCCCTTCATCGCCACAGGGTGAAGACGATGACCAGCACGAGCGCCGCCGCCAGCGCCCCGCCGACGGCCAGCAGCGGCACGAGCACGGGGAACGGCAGCGGGGTCTTCTCCCGCATCGCCCGCTCCACCCGCAGCCAGCGCAGCCCGGCGCCGACGCTGACCAGAAGGCCCAGCACGAGCAGCCCGATGACGAACACGGTCCGCAGCGGGGTGACCAGCGTGTCGGCCAGGAAGCCCTCGATCGCGATCCCGCCGGCGATCAGCGCCATCCCGGTGCGGATCCAGGCCAGGAAGGTGCGCTCGTTGGCCAGCGTGAACCGCGGGTCCGGCTCGGCGCCGCCGGGCAGCAGCCACCGCGCCAGCCGGCTGCGCGGCACCTCGTGCGCGTCACCGGTCATGTCGGCAGGCTAGGGGATCGAGGGTGCCGGGCGCGGGACGCCCACCACCCCCGGCCCGCTGCCCGGCCCCGCCCCGCCCTACCGGGGCCGTGGGGCGCGGAGGCGACACGGCGGCATACCGGTGGCGCGACGAGACCGCCCACCCTGCCCGTGCCCGCGTCGGGGCCACGCGCTACCTTGTGCACCGTGACCGGCGCGAACGAGGCCTTCGTCGCGGCCGTGCAGGCCGCGCTCACGCAGCGCGCCGACCCGGTGCGCGCGGTCGGGCAGCAGCGCTACATGAAGTCCGCGATGCCCTACCACGGCCTGACGAGCCCGGAGCTCAAGCGCGCCCTCACGCCCGTGCTGCGCGAGGTGGCCATGGGCTCGCCAGAGGAGTGGCTCGCCACGATCGAGGCCCTCTGGTCGCGGGCCACCCACCGCGAGCAGTGGTATGCCGCTCTCGCCCTCGCGCGGCACCGCCCCTACCGCGGCTGGCTCGGTGCCGAGGGAATGGCCCTGTGGGAGCGGCTGATCCGCGAGGGAGCCTGGTGGGACGTCGTGGACGACATCGCCACGCACCTGGTGCGTGACACGCTGCTCGCGACGCCCGGTGCCGAGTCCGACCGGATCCGCAGCTGGGCACGCAGCGACTCGGTGTGGGTGCGCCGCGCAGCGATCCTCTGCCAGGTCGGGGCCGGCGCGCGGCTCGACGAGGACCTGCTCGCCGACGTCATCGCACCGAACGTCGCAGACCCGGAGTTCTTCGTCCGCAAGGCGATCGGCTGGGCGCTGCGGGACCACGCCCGGGTCGCGCCGGGATGGGTGCTGCGCTTCGTCCACCGGCACCCCGGCCTGTCCCAGCTGTCCCGGCGGGAGGCGCTCAAGCGCGTCGGTGCGCCTGCGTGACGAGCGACCACCGGCGCGAGATCCTCCGCCTCGCGGTACCGGCGTTCCTCGCGCTGGTGGCCGAGCCGCTCTTCCTGCTGGCCGACTCCGCGATCGTGGGCCACCTCGGCACGGCCGAGCTGGCCGGGCTCGGCATCGCCAGCACCGCGCTGCTGACCGCCTCCGGGGTGTTCGTCTTCCTGGCCTACGGGACGACCAGCGTCGTCGCGCGTCACCTCGGCGCCGGCGACCGGCGCGCGGCGGTGGCGGCCGGTGTCGACGGTTGCTGGCTCGCGGTCGGGCTCGGCGTGCCGACCGCGAGCGCCGTCGCGGTGTGGGCCGAGCCGATCTGCGCGCTCTTCGGTGCCGGTCCCGAGGTGCTGGCCCAGGCGGCCACGTACCTGCGGGTGTCCGCGCCCGGGCTGCCGGGGATGCTCGTCGTGCTCGCCGTGACCGGCGTGCTGCGCGGGCTGCAGGACACCACGACACCGCTGGCCGTGTCGGTCCTCGGCTTCGGCGCGAACGTCGTCCTCAACATCGGGCTGGTCTACGGGCTCGGCTGGGGCATCGCCGGCTCGGCCTGGGGGACGGTGATCGCCCAGACCGGGATGGCGGCCGCGCTCGCGCTCGTGCTGGTGCGCCAGGCCCGGGTGCTGCGGGCCCCGCTCGGACCGCACCCGGGCCGGGTGCTGGCCGCGGCCCGCACCGGGGCGCCACTGCTGGTGCGCACCCTCGCGCTGCGGGCCACCCTGCTGCTGACCACCTGGGTCGCTGCCTCGATGGGCGAGGTGACCCTGGCCGCCCACCAGGTCGCCATGACGTGCTGGTCGTTCCTCGCCTTCGCCCTCGACGCCCTGGCCATCGCGGCCCAGGCGATCACCGGGCGCGCCCTCGGGGCCGGCGACCGCGGGGCCGTCCGGACCGCCATGGGCACCATGGTCCGCTGGGGCGTCTGGGGCGGGCTGGGACTCGGCCTGCTCGTCGTGGCCGGGCACAGCGTCATACCGGCGCTGTTCACCCCGGAGCCCGACGTCCGGACCGCGCTGGCCGCGGCCCTGGTCGTCGTCGGGCTCGGGCAGGCGGTGTCGGGCTACGTGTTCGTGCTCGACGGCGTGCTGATCGGCGCCGGCGACGGCACCTGGCTGGCCTGGGGCTACGTCGTGGCGCTGGTCGGGTACCTGCCGATCGTGCTGTGGGTGCGCGCGGCCGGCTCCACCGGCTCGCCCCGGCACGACGTCGTGATCCTCTGGGTCGCGTTCACCGCGCTGATGGCGCTGCGGGCCGTCGTGCTCGGCTGGCGGGCGCGGCAGGACGGCTGGATGCGCCTCGGCGCCTGAGCCCGGCCGCACCACGACTGTGAGGTATCCCAAGCGGTCCCGGGCCCGCCGAGGCGGGTGAATCGTGATGGGATTGTGGGGCATGGTCGGAGACGGTCCGAGAGGAGCGCGACGTGACACCATACGACCTGGTCACGATGGGACGGGTGGGCGTCGACCTCTACCCACAGCAGCACGACGTGCCACTCGAGGTAGTCCGGACCTTCGAACGCTTCCTCGGCGGGAGCGCGGCCAACGTCTCGGTGGCGGCAGCCCGGTACGGGCGTCGCGTCGCCCTCATCAGCCGGGTGGGTGACGACGCCTTCGGCCGGTTCATCCGCTCGGAGCTGCTCCGGCTCGACGTCGACACCGAGTTCCTCACCACGGTGGAGGACCCCACCCCCACCTCGCTGACGTTCTGCGAGATCTACCGGCCCGACCACTTCCCGCTCGTCTTCTACCGCTACCCGACGGCACCGGACCTCCTGATCCAGCCGGGATCCCTGCCGCTGGAGGCGATCCGTGCGGCCCGCGTCTTCTGGGCGACCGGCACCGGGCTCTCGCAGGAGCCGAGCCGGTCCGCGCAGCACGCCGCCTGGGACGCACGCGGTCGGGCGCAGTGGACCATCCTCGACCTGGACTACCGCGAGCCGTTCTGGTCCTCCCCGGCCGCCGCCGCCGAGCAGCTCCAGGGGGCCCTGCCGAAGGTGACCACGGTCGTGGGGACCGCCGCGGAGTGCGCGATGGTCACCGGCAAGGCCGACGCGTGGGCCGCGGCCGAGGCCCTGTTCGCGCACGGTCTCGAACTGGTCATCGTCAAACGGGGTCGGCTCGGGGTGCTGGCGATGTCGCGCGAGGCACAGGTCGAGGTGCCCGCCTTCCCGACCGAGGTGGTCAGCGGGCTCGGCTCGTCGGACGCCTTCGGCGGGGCGCTCGTGCACGGTCTGCTCAGCGGCTGGGACCTGCGCCGGATGCTGAGCTTCGCGAGCATCGCCGGGGCGATCGTCGCCTCGCGGGCCGAGGCCTCCACGGCCATGCCGACGGCGGCCGAGGTCGACCGGCTCCTGGACGACGTGGGCCTGCAGGACGAGTTCTCCTGACCCTGCCGGGCCGAGCGTGACCCGGGCCGGAAGGGGAGCGTGACCTGGACCCGGAGGGGAGTTCGCGGGAGATCCTCGACACCTGCTCCGCTACGGGGAGCAGGGGGCCCGCTGCTCCACTGCGGGGAGCAGGGGGCCCGCTGCTCCACTGTGGGGAGCAGGGGGTGAGGGTCCTGCCACGGGCGCCGCGTGCGGCTCGCGAACGAGTCACCGGACCAGCCAGGGCGCGGCCGGGGCGCAGCGACGGGCTCAGGCAGTGGCCGGCGCGGCAGCGGCACGGGCCTGGCACCGGAGCTTGGTCCGGAAACGCAAGAACCCGCCCCTGCTGGCCACGTCGCCGAACTCGACCAGCAGGAGCGGGTGCCCTTGGACTCGATGACCCGACAGGGGGAGGTTGGCCACCGAGTCATTCAGGAGCAACTCACATGACCGACTATGGCGTCCGAACCTTAAGGGAACCTGAACGTGCCCTGTCAGTTTCCCCGCCCCGGTCGGGCTCGGCCCGGCGCAGCACCTCGGCCTGCACCCCCGTGCCCGGCGCTCGGCCGCGCCCACGGCAACAAGGCCCGGTCAGCACGGAACCGGGCCTCGTGGCTGTCGCCGCTCAGGCAGGCACGACCTCGAACCGGACCGTCGCCGCGACCTCCGGGTGCAGGCGCACGGTCGCCTCGTAGGAGCCGACCGTCTTGATCGCGTGCGTCACCTCGATCTTGCGCCGGTCGAGCTCGGGACCACCGGCCGCCTTGACGGCCGTCGCGATGTCGGCGCTCGAGATCGCGCCGAAGAGGCGACCGGAGGCACCGGCCTTGGCCGCCACCTGGACGGGCTGCGCCTCGAGGCGGCCCTTGACGTCCTTGGCGGTGTCGAGGTCGCGGATGGCACGAGCCGCACGCCCCTTGATCAGGGCATCGACCTGCTTCTGGCCGCCCTTGGTCCACGGCGTGGCCAGGGCGCGCGGGAGCAGGTAGTTGCGGCCGTAGCCGTCCTTGACCTCCACGACGTCGCCGGCGGCACCGAGACCGGTGACCTCCTGGGTCAGAATCAACTTCATCGCTGCTTCTCCTTGCTTCGTCCCGAGCCGGCTCAGCGCGCCGAGCTCGAGTAGGGCAGCAGGGCCATCTCGCGGGCGTTCTTGACGGCCGTGGCGATGAGGCGCTGCTCCTGGACCGACACCCCGGTCACCCGACGGGCCCGGATCTTGCCGCGGTCCGAGATGAACTTGCGCAGCAGCGCGGTGTCCTTGTAGTCGATGTTCTCGACCTTCGCCGCCTTGAGCGGGTTGGCCTTCTTCTTGGGTTTGCGAATGGCGGGCTTGGCCATCGTGGTGCTCTCCTTCGGTTGAGAGCCCGGGGCCGGTCACCCCGGGATGGATCGGTACGTATCGGTATGCCACTCACGACGTGAGCGGCGCACCCGGCGAGGTCTCCGGCCGGGCGTGCGGTGCGGCTAGAACGGTGGCTCGTCGTAGTTGGGGGCGTTGCTGCCCCAGCCGCCCTGCTGGCCGCCGGCCGTCTGGCCGGCTCCCTGCTGGCCACCGCCGGGCTGGCCCGAGCTCGCGGCACCCGGCTGGCCCCAGCCGCCGCCCTGCTGCTTGCCGCCCCAGCCACCGCCGGAGTCGGACCGGCCTGCGCCGGCCCAAGGGTCGTCACCGCCGCCCTGCTGCTGGCCGCTCCAGCCGCCGCCCTGCTGCTGCGCGCCGCCGCCGTAACCACCGCCACCGCCACGCTGGGTGCGGTTGACCTTGGCGGTGGCGCTGCGCAGGGATGGGCCGATCTCGTCGACCTCCAGCTCGATGACGGTGCGCTTCTCGCCCTCCTTGGTCTCGTACGACCGGGACTTCAGGCGGCCGGAGGCGATCACCCGCATGCCCTTCTGGAGTGACTCAGCCACGTTCTCGGCCGCGTCACGCCAGATCGAGCATCGCAGGAACAGCGTCTCGCCGTCCTTCCACTCGTTGTTGTTCCGGTCGAACATGCGCGGGGTGGACGCGACGGTGAAGTTGGCCACTGCGGCACCCGAGGGCGTGAACCGCAGCTCGGGGTCGGCGGTCAGGTTGCCGATGATGGTGATGACGGTGTCGCCTGCCATGCGGGGCTCCGTTTCAGTCCTTCGATGGGTGTAGCAGCTGGCTCACGGTGGATCAGGCGCCGGGCCGCAGCAGCTTGGTGCGCATGACCGACTCGCTGAGGTTCAACTGCCGGTCGAGCTCCTGCGCAGTGGCCGGCTCGGCGGTGAAGTTGACCACGGCATAGATGCCCTCGGACTTCTTCTTGATGTCGTAGGCCAGCCGACGGCGGCCCCAGATGTCGACGTTGTCGACGGTGCCGCCCTCCTTCTTGACCACGGCGAGGAACCTGTCGACCGTCGTGCCGACGGTGCGCTCCTCGGTCTCCGGGTCGAGGATGACCATTAGCTCGTACTGACGCATGCTTCCAACCCACCTCCTCTGGTCTCGGCGGTCGCGGGTCTTTCCCGTGACAGGAGGGTTGCAACGCGTCCTGCCGGGGGGCCCGGATCCACCCTGACAGATCGCGCCGACACGAGGTCGGCGTCATCCACAGGGCAGGGCCCGCGCGGCGAACGTGGGCAACACTACCGGGTTGAGCGGCATACGACTAAACCGCGGGCGGCCGCCTCGCTGTCGGCCGCCCGGGGCCGCGACGCGGGCGCGGCTACTTCTCGTGCACGTAGGTGCCGGGGGCCGGCTCCTGCGGCGGGTACGTCGCGGACCCCAGGGCCTCTGGGGCCGGTTTGCGCGTCCCGGAGCGCGGCCGGAGCCACTCCATCCAGTCCGGCCACCACGAGCCCTGGTGCTCCTCGGCCTTGGCCAGCCACGCGTCCGGGTCCGGGCCGCCGGCGGGCGCGATGCGGTACTTGTAGCGCGAGCTGCCGGGCGCGTTGACGAAGGTCTGGATGTGCCCGCTGTTGACGATGACGACCTGGTTGTCGCCGCCGAGCAGCTGGCTGGTCATGTAGCAGGGGCGCCACGTCGTGATGTGGTCGCGCTGTCCGGCCACGACGAAGCCGTCGGACTTGACCTGGGACAGGTCGATCGGGGTGCCCAGCAGGGTCATCCCGCCCGGCTCGACCACCATGCGGTTGGCCAGCATGCTGTTCGTGTCGCGGGAGAACTTGGCCGACAGGTTGGTTGCGTCGTCGTTCCACGCCAGCACGTCGAAGGCGGGCGCATCCTGACCGAGCAGCCAGTCGTTGATCACGTAGTTGTAGACCAGGTCCTTCGGCCGCATCCAGGCGAAGTTGTGCGCCACCTGCTTGGAGTTGTAGACCTTGGCGTCCGTCGCCGCCTTGGTCAGCTCGCCCGAGATGCCCGGCGTGGCCATCATGGTGACGCCGTTGGGCTTGCGCGCATCCAGCATGGTGACGATGTAGGTGGCCGCGTGGACCGGGTTGGTGCCCTTGGTGACCAGGTGGGCCTGCACCAGCGCGCTGGTCATCCCGCCGGCGCACAGCCCCACCAGGTTGAGGTCCTTGGCCCCGGTGATCTCCCGGACGATGTCGAAGGCCCGGATGTGTGCGGCGAGGTACTCGTCGAGGCCCCACGCGCCGTGCCCGAGCGACGGGTCCTCGCGCGGGTTGCGCCAGACGATCATGAAGGTCTGCATGCCGTTGGCGATCGCGTACTCCACCATCGAGCGCCCGGGGGCGAGGTCGAGCACGTAGTGCCGGTTCAGCTCCGGCGGCACGAACAGCAGCGGACGCCGGTGCACCTGCTCCGTGGTCGGGTTGTACTGCAGCAGCTCGAAGATGTCCTCGCGGTAGACCACGGCGCCCGGGGTGCAGGCGAGGTTCTCGCCGACCGTGAACGGGCTCGTGTCGACCATGCTGGGCATGCCCCGGTTGTCCTTCAGGTCGCGCAGGAAGTGCTGCATGCCACGCAGCACGGACATCCCCCCGGTCTCGAGCGCCCGGGAGACGGCGACCGGGTTGGTCAGCAGAAAGTTCGCCGGCGAGACCGCGCCGGTGAAGATGTCGGTCAGGTACCGGGTGCGCTTCTGGCTCTCCCAGTCCGCGTCGTCCTGGGCGGTCATCCGCTCGACCGCCTGCGTCCAAGCCAGGTGGCCCTGCGCCAGCCGGCGGTACACCGGGTTCTCCCGCCACCGCCGGTCGCCGTAGAGCGGGTCGCGGGTCGGGATCTCGATCTCCGAGAGGTTGAGCACGACCTTGGCCCACTCCGCGAGCAGCCGCGGCGTCTCGGTGGCCAGGACCTCCGGCCGGGTCAGCAGCTTGACCAGCTCACGCATCCGCAGCGGATCGAACGCGTCGGCACCGACCGAGATCGCTCCGCCGACCGACTCTTCCAGCTCGTTTCGATCCATGGGACCATCACCATCACTTTGCTAGCTCGACCGGACCGGGCGTGTACCCACGCCACGCCGTGCTCGTCGGGACGTCACTCGTCGGGACGTCGCTGGGGACCTCGTCGGGACGGGTCCCGGTTGCCCTCCGTCGCGGGCTCGGCACCTGCCGAGCGTACCTCACTGCCCGGGCGGCTCGGCGTCCCAGATGAGGTGCTCGGCCACCGCCACGACCTCGTCGTGCTGGTTGCGTGCCTCCACGCGGCAGGTGATCCGGTGCCCGTCCTCGGACCGGGCGGTCATCGCCTGGGCCAGGCTGATCGTGTCCCCGAAGCGCACCGGCTTGGTGAACCGCATCCGGTTGTAGCCCAGCGACAGGCCGTCGACGCCGTTCTGCAGCATCCACCGACCCGCGACGGTCGACATGAGCCCGACGGTCAGCGCGCCGTGCGCGACGCGTTCGCCGACCGGGTGGCTGGCGGCATACACCGCGTTGATGTGGACCGGGTAGAAGTCACCGGTGATGCCGGCGAAGGAGTAGACGTCGAACTCGGTGATCGTCTTGGTGAACTCGACCGCCCCGGGAAGTTCGCGGACCGGCGGCTCCTGCTTCGGCTCTGGTGTCATGGCGTCAGCCTCTCGCGTCGTCCGCGTCCGGCGCTACCCCGGGTGCCGCGGCCGGGCCGGACGGGTCCGGCCGGCCGAGCGGGTGGTCGGCGCGACCGGTTGCCACGCGCTCGGCGGCGGCCCGCAGGTAGCTGCGGTAGACCGAGCGCAGGGCCTCCTTCTCGGCCGGGGCAAGCACGCGGTCGAGCGCTATCGCCGTCTCCACGCTGACCGGCTCGCCGGCGCCCTCGTCGGGACCCGACTCGCCCGCCGCGGGCTGCGGGCCGCGGTCGGGAAGCACCTGCTGGCGCAGCATCTCCTCGACCGACAGGTGCAGCGCCTCGCCGATCTGGACCAGCACCCGCAGGGTCGGGTCGTGCAGACCGCGCTCGAGCTGGCTGAGATAGGCGTTCGAGACCAACGTGGCCCGCGACAGCTCACGCAGGGACATGTTGGCCAGCTCGCGCTGGGATCGGATGAAGGCGCCCATCGCGGCGCGCTGGGACTCCCACATGCCCGAGATCGGACCTGTCATCGCGGCATCCTGCCTTCCGGGTACGAGCAGGAGCCACCCGCGGCTGCGGGTGGCTCCTGCCGGCGAATCGCTGGAGACGACTGGCGTGCGCCGCGCCTCAGGCCTTCTTGGCGGCCGGCTTGGCAGCCGGAGCCTGCTCGGCGGCCTCGGTCGCGACGGCGCCGGCCTGCAGCAGCGAGTGGACGAACTGCTTGTTGAGGTCCATCAGCTGGGCAGCGAAGTCGTAGACCGAGTCGACGATCGCGGTGGGGTCACCCATGACCTGCTTGGCACCGGGCACCTGCGCGAGGGTCGGCACCTGCGGGGTGAACTTGGCGACGGCCTGGCTCCACGCCTGCACGGCCTCGACGGCGGCGGCCTGGCCGGTACGGATCGTCTCGAGCGCCTGAGCCTGGGCGGAGGTGATGAGGTCCTGAGCGTTGTCCATGACTACTCCTTTGGTAGTGATTGAGATACTGAGCGGTACCTCTCCACTGTACGAACCTCGTGTTCACTATGTCAAGCGGCCGGCGCGCGCGTCGTCTGGTGCGGGTCGCCGGGCCGGCCGCAGCCGTCAGGCCGTGGCCACCCCGGCCTGCCGGTCGAGGAACTCCGTGATGATCGGTCCGACGACCCGGGCGCGGTCGAACGGGAACAGGTGGCCCCCGTGGTCGATGACCCGCAGCTCGGCGTGCGGGATGCCGCTGGCGAGCAGTCGGGAGTTGGCCACCGGCGCGAGCGGGTCCTCGTCGCCACCCAGGACGAGGGTCGGCATGGTGAGCCGGGCCAGCCAGGGCAGGCTCGACCACGTCGAGCCGGCCGCGAACTGGTAGAGCAGGCCGGTCAGCGACGGGCGGGCGCCGTTCCAGCCCGACAGCTCGGTGTCGAGCAGGCCGGGGTGGCGCCCGACCCGGCCCCGGTAGAGCACCGGGGCGGACAGCTCGTGGACGGCCTTGCACTGGTAGAGCAGCGGGTTGGTCACCGCCAGCATCGCCAGCGGGTCGGCCGGGAAGCCGCCCCAGCCGCAGGCGGTGCCGACCAGGACCATCGAGGCGACCCGGTTCGGGTGGTCCTTGCCGAGCTGCTGGGCGATCATCCCGCCGAAGGAGTAGCCCAGCACGTCGAAGACCTCGATCCCGAGCTGGTCCAGCACGTCGCGGTAGAGCTCGGCGAGCTGTCGGATCGTCATCGGGTACCGCGGCGCCTGGGAGCGGCCGGTCCCCGGGTGGTCGACGGCGACCAGGCGCCGGCCCGGCAGCCGGTCGACGAGCGCCTGCCAGCCCTCGAGGCGCCCGCCGAGCCCGTTGACGAGCAGCAGCGGCCGGCCGGCGCCGACGTCACGGATCCGCAGGGCCAGGCCGGTGCTCTCGACGAACCGGTCGGCGCTCCGGGCGAAGGGTCGGGTCATGACCATGCTGCTGCTCCCTCTTGTTGACGACGCTGCCGGCACGGGCGGCGGAGCGCGGGTCGTCCGGCCGGGACGCGCTCCCGGTCCCCATCTTCGCCGACCGGCACGGCCGCCGTTCACATCTTCGCCAACCCGTTCCGGCGGCGGTCACGCGGGTCCGCCGTACCGGTCAGGTGAAGCGGACCACGAGGGCGTCGCCGGCCCCGGCCATCGGCCCGGCGAGGTCGTCGACCTCGTCCGGCGGCTCCCCCTCCGGCGCTCCCCCCGGCCCGACCGGAGCAGCCCGGTCGTGGGCCTGCAGCCAGGTCGACACCACCAGCCACAGCACGGCCAGCACCCGGAGCATCGAGATGGCCGCGTACCACGGGTTCGGCAGACCCCGGTCCGGCACGGTGGTGGCCGCGATGACGAGCCAGACGGCCACGAAGTTGACCGCCTCACCGGTGGCCCAGACGAGGTGGTCACGCCACTGGACCGCGGCCAGTGCGACCAGCGGGACCAGCCAGAGCGAGCTCTGCACCGTGAAGGACTTGCCGGTGACCAGCACGATCCCGACCATGACCAGCGAGACCTCGGCGATCGTCGGGCGCCGCGGCGCCGCCAGCGCCAGCACCGCGCCGAGCAGCACGGCCAGGACCCAGCCCGAGACGGCGAGCGCCGTCACCACGCCGACCGAGAGGGGGTGGCCGGCCAGCTGCGGGAGCAGCCACGGCGAGCCGTACCCCGGACCGGCGGTGGCCCAGTCGGCGTAGGCGGACGTGGCCGCGGCGGGGTTGAGCAGCCACGTCGCGGCGAACACCACGACCAGCACGAGCACGGCCTGCCCGGCGGTGCGCCGGTAGTCGCGCAGCCGCCCGGCCCGCACGGCCAGCAGGCCGATCGCGATCAGCAGCAGCACCGGGTAGGACCGTGCGGCCATCGCGAGCCCGAGCAGCACGCCCGCCGTCGTCGGGCGGCGCCGGCCCCAGGCCCACAGGCCGGCCGTGGCCAGCGCGACCCCGACCGCGTCGGCCGAGATGAACGCGACGAGCGCGACGACCGGCGACAGGGCGACGTGCGCCGCGAGCCAGGGCCGGCGCAGCGAGCCGGCCACCATCCAGATCATCGCCAGCACGAGGACCGAGGTGACGACCGCCCACAGCGCGAAGTACCAGGCGATCCGGGCTCCCTCGCGCCCGTCCGGCACGAGGGAGCCGACGAGCATGAGCAGCACGCCGGTCAGCGGCGGCTGCCCGGTCACCGGGGCATCCGCCCCACCCTGGAGGTATGCCGCTATCCCCCGTTCCAGCCCCGCGTCGCGGAACGCGTTGGGCAGGTCGGCGTAGCAGGCGTCCCAGAACTGCTCGGTTCCGGTCCAGTGGGTGCGCAGGCAGGGTGCCCGCAGCAGGATCCCGAAGCCGAGCGGCAGGGCCGCGAGGGCGGTCAGGATCGCCGCGGTCACCGGCCAGCGCGGGTCGGGCTCGGCGGCATACCGTCCCCTCGGGCCCCCGATGACCTCGGCGGCGGCCCGGGCGACGGGGTCGGGCGCCACGCCTGCCTCACCCCGCCCGGGAGCGGGTCGCGCCTGCCTCGGGCCGGGGTGGCCGGGGCACCGTGAACGTCGGCCGGCTCCGCGTGGGCGGCCGGGTCAGCGTGGGCCGGGCCGGCACGGTCCGGGTGGGCACCGGGGGGCCGGTCTGCGACGGCGACTGGGTCGAGGGTGCCTCGGTCGTGGTCGGCGCGCCGGTCGGGGTACCCGTCCGGGGCGTGGTCGGCGCGATGGTCACCCGGTTGTCGCCGACGCCGGCCCGGGGCGGGAAGGACTCGACGGGCACGCCCTGCAGGACCGGCTGCATGAACTCCATGAAGATGTCCGCCGGGATGGTGCCGCCGGTCAGGTTGTAGCCCTCGGCGTCGGTCATCGTCGTCGGGTTGCCGGCCGCGTCCGGCTTGTACATGCCGATCGAGACGGCGAGCTGCGGGACGAACCCGGAGAACCAGATGGACCGGTTCTCCTCGGAGGTCCCGGTCTTGCCGGCAACCGGACGGTCCAGGCCCTGCAGCTTGGTCGCGGTCCCGCCGGGCCGGACCGTGTAGGTCATCGCGTCGGTGACATCGGCCGTGACGTCCTTGTCGAAGGCCCGCGTCGTCTTCGGCGTGGCGACGTAACTGAAGCCGGACGTGGTCGAGGTCGCCGACTTCACCAGGTAGGGGGTGCTGCGGATGCCCTGCGCGGCGATCGTCGAGTAGGCCGAGGCCATGTCGATCACGTGCGGGGAGGACGTGCCCAGCACGTTCGTCAGGGTCGTGTCGAGCCCGGCCGTGTCGGCCGGGATGCCCGCGTCGATGGCGGCCTGCCTCGTCTTGGCCGGGCCGACCTCCTCGTTGAGAGCCACGAATGCCGTGTTGATCGAGCGGCCGATCATCCGCCGCATGTCGATCATCCCGTAGGACACGTGGCCGAAGTTGTTGATCGTCACGTCGTGGAACGTCTGAGGCGAGTTGCCGTTGAACTGCGTCCGGGTCGAGATGCCGTCGCGGACGGCGGCGAGCACCGCGAACGGCTTGAAGTTCGAGCCGGCCTGCAGGATCGCCTGGGTCGCGGCGTTCCACTGGGACTTCTGGTAGTCGGCACCGCCGTACATCGCGACCACGGCACCGTCGCCCGGCTCGATCGCGACCAGGCCGCCGTCGACCTTGTCGGGCAGGTTGCCCTTCATCGCCGTGACCGCGGCGGCCTGCGCCTTCTTCTCGATCGTGGTGGTGACCCGCAAACCGCCCTGGTCGATGTCCTTGTCGGTCAGGCCGATCGCGTTGAGCTCCTTGCGCACCTCGGCGGTGATGTAGCCGGTCGGGCCGGAGCCGTAGGTATTCGCCTTGCGGGGGTTGATCCTGGGCAGCTCGGTCCACTCGGCGCGTTCGGCGGCCCAGAGCCAGCCCTGGCTGACCATCCCGTCCAGCACCCACGCGTAGCGGCGTTCGAGGTTGGTCCGGGCCTGCTCGCCGTTGGCCGGGTCGTACATCTCCGGCGCGTTCGTGATCGCGGCGAGCACGGCGCCCTCGCCGACGGTGAGCTGGGAGACGTCCTTGCCGAAGTAGGTGCGGGCCGCGCTCTGGATGCCGTAGGCCCCGCGGCCGTAGTAGATGGTGTTGAGGTAGTTCTCGAGGATCTGCTGCTTGGACATCTGGTTGTCGATCTTGATGGCCAGCAGGATCTCCCTGCCCTTGCGCGCCAGGGTCCGGTCCTGGGTCAGGAAGTAGTTCTTGACGTACTGCTGGGTGATCGTGGACCCGCCGACCTGAGCCTCGCCGGTGACGCTTGTCTTGAGCGCCCGCAGGATGCCGGAGATCGAGATCCCGCTGTTGGTCCAGAAGGTGCGGTCCTCGGCGGCCAGGTGCGCGTCCTGGACGTGCTTGGGCACCTGCGAGAGCGGTACCGACTCGCGGTTGCCCTCGGCGGAAGAGATCCGGTCGAGCTCGGTGGTGCCGTCGGCGTAGTAGAGGATGGACAGCTGGGCGCTGGCCAGGTCGTTCGGCTGCGGGATCGACATCCGGGCGTAGGTCACGCCGATCCCGATGGCGCCGAGGACGAACAGCCCCAGCACCGTGAGGGAGCCCCACTTGAACGTCGGGACGGCCCAGCGACGCCAACCCGTGCGCGGCGGCTTCTGCTCGGGCCGCTCGTCCGGCGCGGCCGGCTCGCCGCGCCCGTCCTGCCTGCTTCGCGCCACTGGCTCACTTCCCGTCCTGGATCGACCCGGTTGAGGGATCCGGGCCGCGTATCAGTATGACCGCCCGCGTCGCGCGCACCGAAACCCGAACCCCGCCGGTGGTGCCGGAGCCGGCGCGGCGGCGAGCTGCCGCAACTGTCGGCACGGCACTGCCGGGCGGGGTGCTGATCTGGGCACAGGCGGTGATGGACCGGCCCGCGACGGTAAAGGTCGGGACGCCCTCATCACCTGCTCCGCCACGGGGAGCAGCGGGCCCACTGCGTCGCTGAGCGGAGCAGCGGGCCCACTGCGTCGCTGAGCGGAGCAGGTGATGAGGGTCGCGGGACGCAGGTGGCGGCGAACCGGCGGACGACCATTGGTCGCCATCGGGCGATTCGCAGGCCTGGGCCGAGCACGGGAGCGGCAGGCTCGTGGCGCAATGGTCGTCCGTGGGAACACGTGGACCTGAGCCTGACCATTGACAACCCGCACCATGACCGCACGGCGACATGACACGGCCACACGCAGGACACCGCCACACGCACCGCGACATGACGTGGCGCCGCTACTACTGCGGGGCGGCGCTACGACGCGCACGACGCGCCGGCCGGAACGAGCGGACCGGCCCGACCCAAACCAGACGCGAGGATGTATCGCACCGATATATCTGCGGTACTCTGACCGCATGCCGAGGTCCCCCACGAGCAGGCCGAGCCGACGTGCTGCGCTGCTCGAGTTCGCGATCCTCGGCCTGCTGCACGACGGTGCGCTGCACGGCTACGAGCTGCGCAAGCGGCTCACCACCGCCTTGGGCATCTTCCGCGCCCTGTCCTACGGCTCGCTCTATCCGGCGCTGCGCGGCCTGGTCGCGGCGGGGCAGATCTGCGAGACCCAGCCGCCCGGGCCGGCCCGGGGCGGTCGGCGCGCCCGGATCACCTACGAGCTGACCGCCCAGGGCAAGGAACGCTTCCAGGACCTCGTGGCCCACTCCGGGCCCGACGCATGGGACGACGAGGACTTCGACGTCCGGTTCGCCTTCTTCTCCCGCACCGAGGCGCAGGTCAGGCTGCGGATCCTCGAGGGCCGGCGCTCCCGGCTGGAGGAGCGCCTGGCCAACATCCGGGCCGCCGCGCTGGCCCGCCGCGAGCGGATGGACAGCTACACCCTGGCCCTGCAGCGGCACGGCGAGGAGCGCGCCGAGCGCGAGGTCCGCTGGCTCGAGGAGCTGATCAGCGCCGAGCGACGCAGCACGCCGGCGCCGGGCGGGCCGCCACCGCCCCCGGAGGGCGCGCCGAGCACGGAAGCCGGCTCGGCGGCATACCCCACGATCGACCAGACCCACCCCCAGACCGCACACCCAGAGAACAAGGAGTGATCCATGGGATCCATTCGCGTCGCCATCGTCGGCGTCGGCAACTGCGCCAGCTCGCTCGTGCAGGGTGTCGAGTACTACCGGAACGCGGACGCCACCACCACCGTCCCCGGCCTGATGCACGTCGAGTTCGGCGACTACCACGTCGGTGACGTCGAGTTCGTCGCCGCGTTCGACGTCGACGACAAGAAGGTCGGCAAGGATCTCGCCGAGGCGATCGATGCCAGCGAGAACAACACGATCAAGATCTGCGACGTGCCGACCACCGGGGTGACGGTCCAGCGCGGCCACACCCTCGACGGGCTCGGTAAGTACTACCGCCTGACGATCGACGAGTCGCCGGCCGACCCGGTCGACGTCGTGCAGGTCCTGACCGACCGCAAGGTCGACGTGCTCGTCTCCTACCTGCCGGTGGGCTCGGAGCAGGCCGACAAGTTCTACGCGCAGTGCGCGATCGACGCGAAGGTGGCGTTCGTCAATGCGCTGCCGGTGTTCATCGCCAGTGACCCCGAGTGGGCCGCGAAGTTCGAGGCCGCCGGCGTGCCGATCGTCGGCGACGACATCAAGAGCCAGGTCGGCGCGACGATCACCCACCGGGTCATGGCCAAGCTCTTCGAGGACCGCGGGGTGGCGCTGGACCGCACCTTCCAGCTCAACGTCGGCGGCAACATGGACTTCAAGAACATGCTCGAGCGCGACCGGCTCGAGTCCAAGAAGCTCTCCAAGACCCAGGCGGTCACGTCCAACCTGCACGGCGCGCTGGCCGGCAAGAAGGACGACCGGAACGTCCACATCGGCCCGTCGGACTACGTGCAGTGGCTCGACGACCGCAAGTGGGCCTACGTCCGGCTCGAGGGTCGTGCCTTCGGTGACGTGCCGCTGAACCTGGAGTACAAGCTCGAGGTGTGGGACTCGCCCAACTCGGCGGGCATCATCATCGACGCGATCCGCGCGGCGAAGATCGCCAAGGACCGCGGTATCGCCGGGGCCCTGCTGTCCGCCTCGTCGTACCTGATGAAGTCGCCGCCCGAGCAGCGCGAGGACACCGCGGGCCGGGCGCGGCTCGAGGCGTTCATCCGTGGCGAGGAGTCGCGCTGAGGTCGACTCCCGGTCCCGACCGTATGCCGCCGAGCCCGCCTCCCGACGGAGGCGGGCTCGGGTGCGTCACGGGACGGCCACCGCGCACCGGCCGCCGACCGCGACAGGTTCTTGGATCAGCACCCTCCCGCAAGGCGAAGTGCACCGCCGACGGCCCCCGAGAGCGCCTCTTCGGGCAACCGGATCGGCTGGTCTGACGCCTAGCATGGACTGGACCAGCGCGCGTGCAGCACGCCTGGGCCGGCGTCTCATCGCGCAGCGCCGGCTCGACTGGACCAGCCCGCGCGTGCAGCCGCACGAACCGGCGCGGCGTGCGCGGGCCCGCACTGACATGGGAGGCGCAGGTGTCCCACGAACGATCCGTCGAGCCGGACGACCCCACCCGGGCGCCACGAACCGGCCGGGTCCAGCCTGCGTCGCCGAGCGGAACCCGGCCCGCCGTCGCGACAGCGGCCGGGTTGCCCCCGAGCACCCCGCAGCAGCTGCTCGCCCTGCAGCAGCTCGCCGGTAACCGGGCGGTCACCGGCCGGGTGGCCCAGCCCAACCCGGTCCAGCGGATGGTCACGCAGACCGGGCTCAAGTCGGAGCACGCCATGAAGGTCCTGAAGAACCATCTCAAGGGCGACCCGCCGTTCAAGCCGCAGCGGGGCAACTTCGGCGCGGTGTCCTGGTTCGCCGGGTCCGGCAACCCCTACGTCGGCGGTCAGGCCCAGTCGTACGACATCACGGTCGACGTGCTGATCAACCCCGACCCGGTCAGGCTTCCGGCCACCTACTTCGCCCAGTTCATGCAGCAGTACGTGGCGCAGACCGGAGCCGACCTGGCGGACCCCGACACCCATCACGACTTCTGGGTCGCGCTCGGCCGAGCCCTGGAGACCGGCGGCGCGCAGCAGGTCCCGATCGACCAGAGCGCGGTCAGCAGACAGGGCGGTGGCACCTTCGTCGTCGTCGGCGGCAGCGCCCGCGAGTCGATCACACTCGCCAACCCCGCCAAGCTGGCCCAGGACCTCGGCGGCGGCGAGGCCCTGACGAAGACCGTCGAGGCACGCCGGACCAGGCTGGCGCCGCGGTTCACGGTCGTCTTCGACCGGGTCGCCCCGGACCAGGCCCGGGCCGGCGCCCCGCTGGCCGCCTTGCAGGCCTACATCGCGAGGCCGGCCGGCCTGACCAGGAGCGAGAAGGATTTCCCGGCCATGGGCTGGGGAGAGAAGAAGGTCCCCGCCTCGGTCGAGGTGACCTTCACCCTGACCTACCCGGACTACAGCATCGCGCGGCGCCAGGCCAAGCGGCTGGCCACGGCGATCGGGGACGGCCGGCTCGTCGGGCACCAGGTGCGGGTCTCCGGGGGCCCCGGCTGGTCGGCCAAGGCGACCAGATCCTATCGCAGCTGAGGCCGAACGGGCGTCCGGCCGGACCGTCACGGCCTCGATCGACCCACGTCACAGTATTTGGACACACATAACGTTGTGCTATGTCTCGGTCCACAATAGCGGCGGCCGTGTGGCGCCGCCCCGGGCGCCCCCCACCCGAGAGGAACCAGCATGAGCGCACCGCACCTGGGCGAGATCGCCCCGGACTTCACCGCCGAGACGACCGAGGGCACCGTCACCTTCCACAGCTGGAAGGGTGACAGCTGGGCGGTGCTGTTCAGCCACCCAGCCGACTTCACGCCGGTGTGCACCACCGAGCTCGGCCGGGTCGCGACGCTGGAGAGCGAGTGGGAGCGGCGCGGCGTCAAGGTCATCGCGGTCTCCGTCGACCCGCTGGAGAGCCACCAGGGGTGGAAGCGCGACATCGCCGAGGTGGCCGGCTCCGAGGTCGGCTACCCGATCATCGCCGACGAGACGCGCGCCGTGTCCGAGCTCTACGACATGATCCACCCAGGCGAGGGAGACACCTCCGGCGTGCGGTCCGTCTTCGTGATCGACGGCTCGCACAAGGTGCGCCTCACCCTGACCTACCCGAAGAGCGTGGGCCGCAACTTCGACGAGATCCTGCGCGCCGTCGACGCGCTGCAGACCACCGACCGGGGGCCCTACTCGACACCGGCCGACTGGCGCGCCGGTGAGCGCGTCGTCATCGCGCCCGCCATCCCGACCGCCGAGGCCAGGGACCGGTTCGGCGACGTCGAGGAGCTCACGCCATACCTGCGCTACGCCGCCGAACCGGCGCGCTGACCCCGGGACGCACGCGTGCCCCGGCGGGCGCGGGCACCGCGCCCGCCGGGCGGCACGACGTCATCCTCGGAACTCGGCTCAGAGCACCGGCGGGTCGGCCATCCCCGGTTCGAGCACCTTGCCCACCCCCGGGCGGGCGTTGGCCAACGCCTCCACGAGCAGGGCGTCGGCGGCCTCGCGGGCGCTCTCCCCGCTCCACGTCATCCGGGCCGCGATCAGCCCGGAGACCAGCGGCGTCGAGAACGAGGTGCCGCTCCAGTTCGCCAGGCCGGGGATGAAGTTGGCCTGCTGTCCCTGCAGTGGCGGCTCCTGGTAGGTGTAGACGCCTTTGGGGTAGGCGTTGACCACGTCGGAGCCGCGGGCGTAGACGTCCACCCAGCTGCCGTGGTTGCTGTACCCGGCGCGGCTGCCGTCCGCATCCAGCGCGCCGACCGAGACCGCCCACGGGAACGCCGCGGGCCAGAACGGGCCCCGGTCGCCGTCGTTGCCGGCCGCCGCGACGAGCACGGTGCCCTTGATGTGGCGCAGGCGCTCCTCCCAGAAGACGAGCAGCGACAGCAACGGCCGACCGCCCCGGGTCCGGGTGCCGGCGGACATCGAGATGATGTCGGGCATCCCCTCGAGCACCTCCCCGAGGTCGTGGGCCAGCTCGCTCTCGAGCACCGCGCCGCCGACGATCATCAGCGCGTCGACGTCGACCTGCGCCGCAGGGGCCATCGTGCGCAGCACGCCGGCCACGAAGGTGCCGTGACCGGTGTAGTGCCCGATGCCGCTCGGCTCCGGCTGCCCGGTCACCCCGGTCAGCCAGGCGTGCTCGGCGACGACAGCGGGCAGCACACCGGTGTCCACCACGGACACCCGCACGCCCGCCCCGTCGGAGTCCGGGTCCGGGTTGATCCCGGGCACCGGCGCCCCCGCGGACGGCAGCGGCTCGGTCGCCGGGCAGCAGCTCGAGGTGGTGATGTGCAGCACGTGGTCCGGCGTCGCGACCCCGGCCCCGAGCGCCGCATCGAGCCGCGCGAGGACGTCGGCGGTGCTGCCGAGCTTGTCGGCCGGGACCTCGATCACCTGCAGGCCCGCGACCGCCCGGCCGCGCCCGGCACGGGTCTTGTCGTCCTGCTGCTCCAGGCCGAGCACCCGGTAGACCCGCGGCGCGTCCACGTCCCGGGTCAGCACCGTGCCCTCCCGGTAGAGGTAGACGGCCTCCTCAAGCGGGCGGTCCGGCGGATAGGCAACTACGGTGATGCCGATGCCCTCGAACGCCTTGATGATCAGCTCGAGCTGCACCGCCTTGCGCCGGTCGGCCAGCGCCTCGTTGCCCGGGTCCCACCAGCGCACGTCCGCGTCCTTCGGGAGTTCCGGCCTGCTCTTGTCGTTGTCAGTGGTCATGTGAACCTTCAGGTCGCTCGAGTACGGGTAGGACAGCCATGACGTCGAACGCGCATCCGGGACTCGCGGGCCCGCTGCCCCGAAGGCGTCGCCGAGTCGCTGACGACTCTGGCACCTCCGGTGCCCGACCGCACGCCGAAACCGTCCCTGGCCCCCGTCCCGTCCCTGGTATGCCGCTCAGCCCGGACCCTGCCGAGACCCTCCTGCCGCTCGCGATCGGCGACCCGCCGGCCGCGTTCGTGGCCGCGCAGCGGCTGCTGGCCGACTCCCACGACCCGTACCACCGGTCCGTCGCCCACCAGACCATCGCGGTCGTGGAGCGTGACCGGGGCCGCCTCGACGAGGCGACCCGGCAGGGGTTCGCCGCGTTGCGCCAGGCTCGCCGCGTCGACCCGGACCGGCAGCGGGAGCGCGAGGGCGACGTGCTCGCCACGCTGGCAGCGGTGCTGGCCTACGCGGGCCGGACCGGCGAGGCGTTGCGGCGCTTCGACGCGGCGATCCCGCTCACGCCCCCGAACCGCCTGCCCCGGGTGCTGCACCGCCGGGCGCACATCCTCGGGCTGCTCGCGCACTACGACGCGGCGCTCGCGGACCTCGACCGCGCCGTCTCCGGCAGCCGAGCGCTGGGCGACACGCTCTGGGAGGGCCGGTCCCTGGTCAACCGCAGCGACGTGCACCTGGCCCGCGGCGAAACGGCCGCCGCGGAGCACGACGCCCGGCGGGCCGAGGAGCTGCTGAGCAGCATCGGGCAGCGCTTCGAGGCGGTGCAGGCGGTCCACAACCGGGCCCTGGCCGCCCACCAGCGCGGCGACCTGCCCACCGCGCTGGCCCTGCTCGACACGGTCACGGAGCGGTACGTCGAGCTCGGCAACGTGCGCGACGACCTGGTCGGGGACCGGATGGAGATGCTGCTGACCGCGGGGCTGGTCGACGAGGCGCGCGAGCTCGGCGCCGCCACCCTCGCCCGGGGGGGCCTGGCCCCGGTCCGGCGTGCCGAGCTGCTGCTCGTCACGGCCCGCGCCGCCCTGGCGCACGGCGACCTCGACGACGCCGACACCTGGGCCGGGGCGGCGGCCCTGCTGTTCCGCGCCCAGCTGCGACCCGGGTGGGCCGACCGGGCCGGGCTGCTGCGGCTGCGGGCGCGGTTCCTGGCCCGGCAGCAGGGCCTCGAGCCGACGCCGGCCACCCCGTCGTCCGGTGTGCCCACGGCGCCCCGTCGCGCCGCGCCAAGCGCCGGCGCGCTGCTGCGCGAGGCGCAGGTCCTGGTCGACTCGCTACGGCAGGCCCGGAGCACCGACCTGCCCGTCGGGCTCGCGCTGCACGGTCAGATCGCGCTGGCCGCGGGGCGGACCGAGCAGGCACAGTACAGCCTGGCGGAGGCGGCTGCGACCCGGCACCACGGTCCTCCGCTGGTCCGGGCGGCCGGCTGGCTCGCGGCGGCGCTGCTGGCCGACCAGCACCACGACGCCCGCGCGCTCATGACGGCCTGTCGACGGGGGCTGGACGCCGTCGACGAGCACCGCAGCCAGCTCGGCGACCTCGAGCTGCGGGCGCTGGCCAGCGGCCACGGCATCGAGCTGGCCCGGCTGGCGATCGGCGCGGCCGCCCGGTCCGGCCGCGCCCGTCGACTGCTGTGGTGGAGCGAACGGTGGCGCGCGACGGCCCTCACCAGCGCGGCCGACCCGGTCGAGGACCCTCGGCTGCGCCAGGACCTCGCGGCGTTGCGCGAGGTGGCCCGCCGGCTCGACGCGCTCGAGGACGGCGATCCGGGCCGGTCGGCGCTGGGCCGCCAGCGCGCCCATCTCGAGGCGTCGGTGCGCAGCGCGCAGCGACACCGGCGGGCTCGGGCCGAGCCGGGGCACCAGGGCAGCCCGGGCCTGGACCTCGACGCGGTCTTCGCCCGGCTGGGGGACGACGGCCTGCTGCTCAGCATGGTCAGCGACCGGGACGCCCTGCACCTGCTCGCGATGTTCCGGGGCAGGGTGCGGCACGAGCTGGTGGGCCCCGTCTCCGCCGCCTTGCGCGAGGCCGAGTTCGCGCGCTTCACGTTGCGCCGGGCCGCCCTGGGCCGGCGGGTCGACCTGACCGCAGCCGGGGGGCAGCTGCAGCAGGTCGCCCTCCGGACCGGTCGGCTGGTGCCCCGAGCTGCTCGACGGGTCGTCGTGGTCCCCCCGGCCGACCTGCTGACCCTCCCGTGGGGCCTGCTGCCCGTCCTGGCCGGCACGGTGCTGACGGTCAGCCCGTCGATCGGCCTGTGGCTGCGCGCGGGAGAGCGCCGGGACGATCCCGCCCACCCGGGTCGCGCCGGCCACGTCGCGCTGGTGACCGGCCCCGGCCTGACCACCCGGGAGCAGGAGGTCATCGGGCTGAGCCGCATCCACCCCGGCGCGTGCGTGCTGCACCCGGCGAAGGCCACCGCGGCGGCTGCGCTGGAGGCGCTCGACGGTGCCGCCCTGGCGCACATCGCGGCGCACGGCACCTTCCGGGCCGATGCGCCCCTCTTCTCGTCCCTCCGGCTGGCCGACGGCCCGCTGACCGTGCACGACCTGCAGGCGCTGGCCCGTCCGCCGCTGGCCCTGGTGCTGTCGGCCTGCGACTCGGGCGGGGCCGCGCCGATCAGCCCGTACGAGGCGCTGGGTCTGGTCTCCAGCCTGCTCGGGATGGGCACCAGCGCCGTACTGGCCAGCGTCGTACCGGTCAACGACGCGTCGTGCCTGCCGGTGATGTCCGACGTGCACGCCGCGGCCGGTGCCCACGGGTCCCTCGCCGAGGGGTGGCTGGCGGCCCGGCGCGCCGCCGGCGACGACGTGCTGCGTGCCGCGACGGCGGCCGCCTTCACCGCCTGGGGCGCCTGACGCCTCCGGCGGGCCCGTCCCCGACGCCCCGGCCCCCCGGACGGACCCCCCACCGGCCCATCCCCCACCGGACCCGTCCTCCCGACGACCCGGCCCCTGACGCGCCGGGTCGTCAGCCGGCGTCGAACCAGCCGGTCGTCAGCAGCGGCCGGTCCCCCCTCATCAGGACCAGGCGCACCAGCCCCAGCGGCACCCGGTCGACCACGAACCGGCCCCGCTCCAGGTCCACGGTCACCGAGGACGAGGCCGTCTCGAGCACGACCTGCCCGTCGGGCAGCACCCCGGGGTCGCTGCTGTCGGTGACCACGCCGACCGCCTGGGCGAAGTCGCCGCGCCGGGTCAGCTCGACGTCGACGGACACGCTGCCGTGCTCGAAGAAGTGCACCCGCGAGGAGGCCAGCCCGGCCCGGAGCGCCTCCTCGGGTATCGGCGCGTCGAGCATCGTCATGAGCTCGGCGTCGACCTGGCGCAGCAGGAAGGCCGCCTTGCCCAGCTCGACGACATGACGCGGCACCGGGTCGACGACCTGGATGATGGCGCGCAGCCGGTCGAGGACGGCCACGTCGTCTGGGTGCAGCTCGTGCTCAGCCATCACGATCTCCCCCCGGAGTCGAAGACGTAACCGGACTTGGCGACCAGCTCGCGCAGCGTGCGCAGGCAGCGCATCCGGGTCGGTCCGATCGAGCCGACCGGGATGCCGAGCGCCTCGGACACCGCGGTGTAGCTCGGCCGGTCGCAGGCCATGAGGATGCGCAGCAGCTGCTGACAGCGCGGCGACAGCTGGGTGAAACATGACCAGAGCTGTGCGTCCCGCTCGTCGCCGAGCAGCGCGGCGTCGAGCCCGGCCGTGTCGACGTCGACCGCCCGCTCAGCGAGGTCCTCGTCGCGCACGAGGTGTTCGCGTCCGCGCCGGCGCAGCGCGGTGAGGGACTCGTAGCGCGCCGTGGTGGCCAGCCACCCGGCCAGCGCCTCCGGATGCTCGATCCGGTCGAGGTTGTCCAGCAGGCGCAGCCAGGTGTTCTGCACGACGTCGGCGGCGTCGGTCTGGCCGAGCCGGTGGGCGCGGGCGATGCCCCACAGCAGGGACGAGAAACGCTCCACGATGGCAGACCAAGCCGACTCGTCGCCGCGGGAGGCAGCGGCGAGCAGCTCCGTGAGACCGCTCTGTTCGCCCATGCCTGGCCCCTTCTCAGGTTGCACAGTCTAGAACTCACCCTTTACAGACGCGCGGCCGGCCCGCCAGATACGTGCCCGGCCCGACGCCGGCCACGCGGGCCACCGACCGTACCGCGGAGACGGTCGCGCGCCCACTCACCGCCGGGCCCGGTGGGTCAGTGCGGCCGGGCGGCCCACCAGGCCAGCAGCCGCTCGCGGGCGGCGTCCTTGCCGAGCGGCCCCTCGTCGAGCCGGACCGCGAGCAGGTAGGCGTAGGCCTGCCCGAGCACCGGGCCCGGCTCGATCCCCAGGGCCGCGGCGATCTCGTTGCCGTCGAGCTCGGGCCGCACCCGCGACAGCTCCTCCTGGGCGACGAGCCGCTCGATCCGCGCCTCGAGGTCGTCGTAGGACGCCGCGAGGCGCTGGGCCTTGCGGACGTTGCGGGTGGTGCAGTCCGAGCGGGTCAGCCGGTGCAGCCGGGCCAGCAGCGGCCCGGCGTCGGTGACGTAGCGGCGCACCGCCGAGTCGGTCCACTGCCCGCCGCCGTAGCCGTGGAAGCGCAGGTGCAGCTCGACGAGCCGGGCGACCTGGCCGACCGTGGACTTGTCGTAGCGCAGCGCCTTGAGCCGCTTGGCCGCCAGCTTGGCGCCGACGACCTCGTGGTGGTGGAACGACACGCCGCCACCCGGCTCGAACCGGCGCGTCGCCGGCTTGCCGATGTCGTGCAGCAGCGCGGCGAGCCGGAGCACGAGGTCGGGACCGGGGACCGACTCAGGCGGGCCGTCGGGGGGGCCCTCGAGCGCGATCGCCTGCTCGAGCACGGTCAGCGAGTGCTGGTAGACGTCCTTGTGCCGGTGGTGCTCGTCGACCTCGAGGCGCAGCGCGGGCAGCTCCGGCAGGAAGACGTCGGCCAGGCCGGTGTCGACCAGCAGCGTCAGGCCCGCCCGCGGGTCCCGCGCGAGCAGGAGCTTGCCGAACTCGTCTCGGATCCGCTCGGCCGAGACGATCTGCAGGGAGCCGGCCTGTGCGGTCATGGCCCGGCGCACCTCGGGGGCGACGGTGAAGCCCAGCTGCGCCACGAACCGGGCCGCGCGCAGCATCCGCAGCGGGTCGTCGGCGAAGGACTCCTCCGGCGCGGCCGGGGTACGCAGCCGGCGCGCCGCGAGGTCACCCAGGCCCCCGTGCCGGTCGACGAACCCGAGGGAGGGCAGCCGGATCGCCATCGCGTTGACCGTGAAGTCGCGACGCCCGAGGTCGGCCTCGATCGAGTCGCCGAACATCACGTCGGGCTTGCGCGAGGCCCGGTCGTAGGTGTCGGCGCGGTAGGTGGTGACCTCGAGCGTCCGCGCGCCCTTGCGCAGCCCGATCGTGCCGAACTCGCGACCGATCTCCCACCGCGCGTCGGACCACCCCTCGACCGCGGCGAGGATCTGCTCCGGCCGCGCGTCCGTGGTGAAGTCGAGGTCGGGCGAGCTGCGCCCGAGGAACGCGTCGCGCACCGGCCCGCCGACCAGGGCGAGCTCGTGCCCGGCCGCCGCGAACCGGTCCCCGAGCTCGGTCAGCAGCGGCAGCACGGGAGCGAGCCGGGCGACGGCCCCCTGCAACAACGTGGCCGGGGCGGGTGCCGTGGGGGTGCGGTGGTCGGACACGCCCTTCAGCCTAGGTGAGCGGCATCCGTCGGTATGCCGCCCACCGCGGCGCGCGGCGACGTGCCGCGCGGCTGGGCGTCCCTCGAAGGAGCGCTGGCTAGGGTGGCGATGTGACCGCCCTGCCCAAGCCGCTGCCGACCCCCGGCCGGCGGCTGCCCGCGGTCGAGGAGCGCTCGGCCGGGGGGATCGCGGTCGCGATCTGCGACGGGTGCGCCTACCTGCCGATCATCGCGCGCCGCAACCGGGCCGGGCGCATCGAGTGGTGCCTGCCCAAGGGGCACGTCGAACCGGGCGAGACCCTGGTCGAGACCGCGGTCCGCGAGGTGGCCGAGGAGACCGGCATCCGGGGGCGGGTGCTGGTCGAGCTGGGGATGATCGACTACTGGTTCGCCACCTCGACCAAGCGGGTGCACAAGTACGTCCATCACTACCTGCTGGAGGCGGTGGGCGGCGAGATCACCGTCGAGAACGACCCGGACCGGGAGGCCATCGACGCCGTGTGGGCGCGGCTCGACGAGGTGCACCGGCGCCTCACCTTCCCCAACGAGCGGCGCATCGCGCAGGCGGCCTGGCACCGGCTGGCGGGCGACGGGTGAGCCGATGGCGGCGGGTCCCGGCGGGGCTCGGGGCCGCGCTCCTGCTCCTGCTCACCACGGTCGGCGGCGTCGCCGGGGCGGTGCCGCTGCCCGAGCGGGCCGCCCGGGCAGCGCGCGCGACGGCAGGACACGTCCCGGACGCCGCAGGCCGACCGGACGGCCCGGACCCTCACGTGACGCCCGGGCCGGACCGGGCCCTGGTGACCGTCACCGACGTCAGCCCCTTCGTGACCGGGCCCGGCACGACCGTGACCATCACCGGCACCGTCACCGCCCCCCGCGACCGGGCGCTACGCGGCGCGCGGCTCCGGGTCGTGCGCGGACCGTCCGGCCTGACCCGCCACGACGCCGTCGCGGCCTGGGCGAGGCAGACCGGCCCGGCGCGCGGGTCGACCGTGGCCCGGGCCGGACTGCCCACGGTCGAGGCCGCCGGGAGCACCGGGTTCAGCGTGCAGGTCCCTTCCGGCCGGGTCGGTTCCAGCCTGCCCTTCGCCGCCATCCCGATCTCGATCGAGGTGGTCCCGCGCGAGGCGGGCGGACCCGTCGGGGTGTTGCGCACCTTCCTGGCCTGGCAGGCGCGCAAGGAGTACGTCCCGCTCGAGATCGCCACCGTCCTGCCGGTCACGCTCCCGCCCGACCCGGCCCTCTTCTCGGGCCCGGAGGATGCCCGAATCCGGGCCTGGCGCGCGGCGATCGGCCCGGGCTCCCGCGTGCGCGACCTGCTCGACGGGTCCGCCGGGCACGAGGTCACCCTGGCCGTGGACCCGTCGGTCTTCGGGCCCAGCGCGGTGGGCGCCTCCGCGCCGACGGCGCCGACGCCCGGCCCCACCGGGAGCGAGCCCGCCACGACCGGCCCGCCGGCGGACGGCTCGGCGCTGCCCACCGCGCCGGCCCCCGGCGCGGCGCCGCCGTCCACGCCCGGCAGCACGGCGGCGCCGACCCCGACCCCCGCACCGACCATCGCCGGCCGGGTCGTCGCCGGGCTCGGCGACGAGGTGGCCGAGGCGCTGAAGGACCGGACCGTCTGGGCGCTGCCGTACGCCGACGCCGACCTCGCGGCCGCCGCGGCCATCGACCCGTCGAACGCGATCATCCGCGGGTTGGTCGACCGGTCCGCGATCGTCGGCAGCCGGCTCGGCCGACCGGTCCGGGCAGACGTCGTCCTGCCCGCCGACGGGCTGGCCCCCCCGGCACGCGAGCAGGCGCTGCTGACGCTGCTACAGGGCACCCGGGTCGGTCGCCCGGCCGGGATCGTGGTCAACAGCGCGGCGATCAGCAGGACGGCGGCATACACCCCCTCGGCGCGCCGCGTCAGCGCGGCCGGCACGCGACTGCTCGGCTGGGACCCGACCCTGTCGGCCCTGCTGCCGGCCGGTCCGGACGCGGGGGTGGCGGCGCGCCAGCGGTTCCTGGCCGAGACGCTCGCGCTGCTGTGGGAGCGGCCCGGGACCGAACGCTCGGTCCTCGTGCTCGGCGCCCGCACGCTGAACCCCGACCCGGTTGGCCTGGGCGACCTGCTCGACGCCATCGACGCCGCGCCGTGGCTCATCCCGGTCCGGGCCGACACCCTCCTGGTCGACTCGGGATCCGACGTGGCCACCCGCGTCGAGACACCCGCCGGGCCGGTCGCCCCGGCCGCGCCGAAGCCGACCCTGACCGGGCCGCGCCTGCAGCGGATGGCCACCGAGCGCGACACCCTGCACGAGGTGGCCACGGTGCTGCGCGACGGCCCGAGCTTCGAGGCCGCCTACCAAGAGGTCCTCGACGAGCTCGCGAGCACCCGGTGGCGGTGGGACCGCGCGGGCTGGACCCGGCTCGAGGCGTCGGTCACGGCCGACGTGAAGGCGGCCACGAGCGCCATCCGGGTCGTGCCCCGCAGCTTCAACTTCCTGGCCGAGCAGGGCACCCTGACCCTCACCGTGGAGAACGGCCTCGGCTACGCGGTCGCCGACATCCGGCTCGTGCTGACCCCGACGAACCCACGGATGCAGATCATCGCGCAACCGGGCCCGATCCGGATCGGCGCCGCGTCGAAGACGAGCGTCAAGGTGGCGGTCCGCGCGGTCGCGGCTGGACAGGCCGACATCCGGGCCGCGCTCACCACGGCCGACGGCACCCCGATCGGCCGGCCCGCCGTGATCCCGGTGACGGCCAACCCGCTGGACCGCACCATCTACTGGGCCGTGGGCATCCTCGCGGCCCTGGTCCTGATCGCCGGTGTCGCGCGGTCGCTGCTGCGGGGGACCTCGCGCCTGGAGCAGATCGGCAACCCGCCCGATCCGGACACCGACTCGCACGGTCAGCAGCACGGCAGCCGCGGCCGGTCCACTTAGGATGGACGCGACCAAGCCGAGGAAGGGGTGACGGGATCGTGCAGGGAGTCGGTCCGGGATCGGTCCTGGCAGGTCGGTATGCCGTCACCCTGCGCACCGCCGAAGGCCCGCACCACGAGCGGTGGCGGGCCACCGACCAGACTCTGGAGCGCGACGTCGTCCTGGTGTGCTTCCCGAGCACCGCGTCGGTGACCGCGGCCACGCTCGACGCGGCCCGCCGGGCCGCCGGCCTGGAGGACCCGCGCCTGGTCCGGGTGCTCGACGTCGGCACCGACCAGGACGTGTCCTTCGTGGTCGAGGAGCCGCTGACCGGTTCGGTGACGCTCGCGCACCTGCTGGTGGGCGGCGGCCTGCTCGCCGACGAGGTGCGCCGGCTGGTCGGCGAGTCGGCGGTCGCGCTCGAGAAGGCCAGGCACCGCGGGCTGCACCATCTGGCGCTGACCCCCGACTGCGTGCTGCGGATGCCCGACGGCGCCGTCAAGGTGCGCGGGCTGGCGACCGACGCCGCCCTGGCCGACCTCGACGGCGCGCCGGACGACCTCGCCTCCCGGGTCGACGCGGTTGGGCTGGTCCGGCTGACCTACGCGGGCCTGACCGGCCGCTGGCCCGCGGCGGCGCCCGAGCGTGTCCCGCCGGCCCCGCACGAGGGCCTCGAGCCGGCCCCGACGATCGTCGGCGGGCTGGCCGCTCCGTCCGAGATCGCCGTCGGGGTCCCGACCGACCTCGACCTGATCTGCCGTCAGACCCTGGCCGACGACGCCGGGCCGGCCTCGCCCGGCGACCTGGCCAACCAGCTCGCACCCTGGCCGCACGAGGCTCCCACGACCGACGGCGCAACGGCGATCGGGCTGCCCCGGCCGGTGGTCGCAACGAGCTCGACCCGCGTCCTGCCCGGGCTCGAGCCGGAGACCGAGGAGCATCGCGGGGCGCACCACCTGGCCACCGCGGGCGCCGCCGCGGCGGGGGCGGCCGCCGCGATCGGCGACCGGGTGGGCTCCTTCGCCCGGGCCGCGGCGGACAAGGCCGCCGCGCGCGCCGCCGAGCGCCGCGCGGCACACACCGAAGGGTTCGACGGCGAGGACGTCGCCCTGCACGACGCCCTCGAGGGCGGCGGCAACCAGCAGCTCGAGCCGCCCGTCCCGCTGCTGCGCCACCCGGTGCCGGAGGCACCGTCACGCACCCAGGCCCGGATCGCGCTGGCCATCGTCGGCGCGCTGGTCCTCGTCGCCCTGGTCATCGGGGTACAGAACGTCATGAAGATCGGTCGGCACGACGGGCCGGCCACCGCGCCGGCCGTGACGCCCTCGACGGCAGCCCGGCCGAGCCCGACCGCTTCGGCGACCTCGCCGAGCCCGAGCCCGACGAAGAGCGCGGCGGCGCGCACGCCGATCGAGATCACCGGCGGCACCGGCTTCGACCCGGAGGGTCACGAGGACCAGGGCGACGCCAAGGCGCGGCTCGCCTTCGACGGCGACCGCGACACGCAGTGGCAGTCGCGCTGGTTCGCCACCGACGACTTCAACGGCAGCCGCGACGGCGTCGGGCTCGTGCTCGACCTCGACGAGCGGGCCAGGATCAGCCAGGTCGAGCTGGTCCTGCCGGCCGACCAGGACGTGACCGTGTATGCCGCCGACCGGGCGAGCCTGGCGGGCGCCCAGAAGATCGGCAAGGTCCGCGACAAGTCGGGCACGGTCAAGCTCACCGCGCCCGACGACCTGAGACCGGCCTCCAAGGTCATCGTCTGGGTCACCAAGGCCGCGCCTGCCGAGGCCCCGAACCGCTTCCGCGCCCAGGTCTCCGAGGTCGTGGTGCGCTGACCGCGGCGTCCCGCTCCGGGAACAAGCGCCCCGTAGGATCGGTTGAGCCGTACAGGTCCGGGGCAGCGGCCCCGCGGTCGACCGATCCGCAACGAATCTGGGAGAACCATGTCCGACGTCCGCAACGTCATCATCGTCGGTTCGGGCCCGGCCGGGTACACGGCCGCGATCTACGCCGCCCGCGCCAACCTGCACCCCGTGGTCGTCGAGGGCGCCGTGACGGCCGGTGGCGCACTGATGAACACCACGGAGGTCGAGAACTTCCCCGGCTTCCCCGACGGGATCATGGGCCCGGACCTGATGGACCAGATGCGCGCCCAGGCCGCCCGGTTCGGCGCCGAGCTGGTCACCGACGACGTCGTCGAGGTCTCGCTCGAGGGCGAGCTCAAGACCGTCACCACCGGCTCGGGCAGCACCTATACGGCTCGCGCGGTCATCCTCGCGATGGGCTCGGCCTACCGCGAGCTCGGCCTGCCCAACGAGAAGGAGCTGTCCGGGCACGGGGTCTCCTGGTGCGCCACCTGCGACGGGTTCTTCTTCCGCGACCAGGACATCGCCGTCGTCGGCGGGGGCGACTCGGCGATCGAGGAGGCCACCTTCCTGACCAAGTTCGCCCGGTCCGTGACGATCGTCCACCGCCGCGACGAGCTGCGCGCCAGCAAGATCATGGCCGACCGGGCCTTCGCCAACGACCGCATCGGCTTCGCCTGGAACAGCACGGTCAGCGCGATCCATGGCGACGGCAAGCTCACCGGCGTGACCCTCACCGACACCACGACCGGCCAGACCCGCGAGCTGGCCGTGACGGGCCTGTTCGTCGCCATCGGCCACGACCCGCGCAGCGAGCTCGTCAAGGGCGCGGTCGAGCTGGGCCAGGGCGGCTACGTCATGGTCGACGGACGCTCCACCCGCACCAACCTCGCCGGGGTGTTCGCCTGCGGCGACCTCGTCGACCACACCTACCGTCAGGCCGTGACCGCCGCCGGCACCGGCTGTGCCGCTGCCCTGGACGCCGAGCACTACCTGTCCGGCCTGCCCGACGCCGGGCGGCCGGCCGCAGCACCGGCCCTCGTCATCGAGGGCGCGAGCCCCGCGGCAGCCGCCGTCCCGGCCACAGCCGGTGCGACGGGCCGGCACTGACCCGAGCAACCCGCCCCGTCCGCGCGCCCGCTGCCCAGCGGCATACGAGCTCGGCGGCATACGAAAGGAACGAGATGGCCCTGAAGGAAACCAGCGACGCCGCCTTCGCCGACGACGTCCTCATGAACGACAAGCCGGTCCTCGTGGACTTCTGGGCCACCTGGTGCGGCCCGTGCCGCAAGGTGGCCCCGATCCTGGAGGAGATCGCTGCCCAGCACGGCGACAAGATCGACGTCGTCAAGCTCGACACCGACTCCAACCCGAGCACGACGGCCCAGTACGGCGTCGTCTCGATCCCGACGATGAACGTCTACGTGGGCGGTCAGGTGGTCAAGACCATCGTGGGCGCGCACCCCAAGCCCAAGCTGCTGCGGGAGCTCGAGGAGTTCATCGCCTGAGCCGGGCTCCCCGGCAGCTCACAGCCGCCGCTCAGCCCGACCGAACGGTTCGGGTACTAGGCTGCACCACGGCCCCGAACCAGAGCGCGCCGCACGCCGCGGCACCGCCCGAGGCGCGGCGGAAGGAGTCCGAATGACGTCGCACCCCGTGAACGCGCTCCGGCCGGGCGACCGCGGCCCGGCCGTCGCCGCCGTCTGCCACCGGCTCATGCTCACCGGCGACCTGCCCGCCTCCTTCCCGCTCGACGACCGCCGGGATGTCGCCTACGACGCCACCGTCGAGCAGGCCGTGCGGGCCTTCCAGCAGCGCCGTGGCCTGATCGTCGACGGGGTGGTCGGCAGGGCCACCTTCGCCGTGCTCGACGGGGCGCAGTGGCGGCTCGGCGACCGGGTGCTGCGCTACACGTCCGGACCTGCCCTCGAGGGTGACGACGTCGGGGTGCTGCAGCGCCGGCTGGTGCAGCTCGGCTTCAGCGTCGGCAAGGTCGACGGCATCCTCGGTCCCGAGACCGACGCCGCGATCCGGACGTTCCAGAGCGCGGTCGGGCTCGCCGGCGACGGGGTCGTCGGGCCCGGGACGATAGGCGCCTTCGAGGCGCTGCGCCGCAGCGTGGGGGGCGGGTCGGCCACTGCCCTGCGCGAGCGCGAGCAGCTGCGCCGGTCCGGGCCCAGCCTGGCCGGGCGCACGATCGTGCTCGATCCCGGACACGGCGGGGGTGACCCCGGTGTCATCGGACCCGACGGGCTGACCGAGGCCTCGGTCGCGCTCGGCATCGCGGCCCGGGTCGAGGCGCGGCTGTCCGCGCACGGGGTCGACGTGGTCTTCACGCACACCGCCCACACCCCGGGCGGCTCCGAGGACGAGCGTGCCGCGTTCGCCAACGATGCCGGGGCGGACCTGTTGATCACCCTGCACAGCGACCACTCGATGCAGACCTCCGGCCACGGCGTCGCGACCTTCTTCTACGGACACCCCGACCATGGTGGGTGGTCCACGATCGGCGAGCGCTTCGCCGACCTCATGCTGCGCGAGGTCGTGGCCCGCACCGGCCTGACCGACTGCCGCTCACACGCGCGCACGTGGACCCTGCTGCGGCGCACCCGGATGCCGGCCGTCCGGCTCGACTTCGGGTACCTCACCCACCCCGGCGACTGCGCCCTCCTTGCCCGCCCCGGCATCCTGGACGGGCTGGCCGAGGGCATCGTGGTGGCCTTGCAGCGGATGTACCTCGGCGACGCCGACCTCGGCCGCACCGGGATGCTGCGCCTGTCCGACCTGCGCCGGCACCTCGAGGCGATGTCCGCCGGCTCCTCGCCTCCGGGCTGAGCCCCGCCCGGGGGGCGTCGTCCCGCCCGGCGCGAGCATCGGATTTGCTCGCCCCCCGAATCGTCCGGCAGGATCGGGGTGGAACGTCCACCGTCAGGCGTAGACCCGCCGGGCTGTGCCCTGCCTCTGCACGGCACGTCGTCGTGGGCGTTCGGGGGGCCCGACGGCGCGCCACCCTGCATCTTCCCTGGCCTGACCCGACCGTCGGGCCATCACCTTGAAAGGACCCTTGCAATGGGTGACTTCCTGTCCCACATCTGGGACTTCCTGTGGATGTTCTTC
Organism: Intrasporangium sp.; assembly: GCF_039812505.1. Classification (GTDB taxonomy): domain Bacteria; phylum Actinomycetota; class Actinomycetes; order Actinomycetales; family Dermatophilaceae; genus Intrasporangium_A. The sequence continues at coordinate 52,973 of NZ_JBDIAQ010000001.1, forward strand.
GCCATCTTCGTGTTCGTCGCGTGGCTGATCGCGCTGTTCAGCATCCTCGTGGACCTCTTCCGCGACCGCGAGCTGTCCGGCTGGGCGAAGGCCGTCTGGCTGCTCTTCCTGATGTTCGTCCCCTTCCTGACCGCGCTGGTCTACCTGATCGCCCGCGGCCGCGGCATGGCCGGCCGGGCCACCCGCCAGGCGCAGGCGCAGCAGGACGCCGCCGAGTCCTACATCCGCTCGGTCGCCCACGCCGGGCCGGCCGCCGAGATCGCCCAGGCCAAGCAGCTGCTCGACTCCGGCTCGATCACCGAGGCGGAGTTCGCCACGATCAAGGCGCGGGCGCTGGCCTGAGCCGCAACTCCCGGGGCACCGCGCCCTCGTCCGATCAAGCCCCCGGCACCGGAGCAGGTGCGTGGGGGCTTGACCCTTCCCGGGCGCGTCCGGTCAGCGCAGGATGCCCCGTCGGTGGCCCTCGCTGACGGCCGCGGCCCGGTCACGCACCCCGAGCTTGTCGAAGACGTGCAGCAGGTGGGTCTTGACCGTCGTCTCGCTGACGAACAGCCGCGCGGCGATGTCCTTGTTCGTCGCACCGTCAGCGGCCAGGGCCAGCACCTCACGCTCCCGGGGGCTGAGGGCGCCCTGGGACGGGGACCGCACCATGGTCACGAGGCGGTCGGCGACGGTCGGTGACAACGTGGTCCGTCCGGCGTGGGCCGCGCGGATGCCGGCGAGCAGCGTGTCCGCGGAGCTGTCCTTGAGCAGGTAGCCGGTGGCGCCCGCCTCGATCGCGGGCAGCACGTCGGCCTCGGTGTCGAAGGTGGTCACCACCAGCACCCGCACGTCGGGAGCGCGGGCCGCCAGCGCCCGGATCGCCTCCACCCCGCCCATCCCCGGCATCCGCAGGTCCATCAGCACCACGTCGACCGGGTGCGCCGCCACGAACGACAGCGCTGCCGCGCCATCCGCGCAGGCACCGACGACCTCGACCCAGGGAGTGCCACCGAGCATCCCCGCCAGGCCGTCCCGGACGACGGGATGGTCGTCGACGACCAGGACCCGGACCGGTCCGCCGATCCGTGTCATGCCGGCTCCTCGAGCGCGGCACGCGACCCGGGGGCCGCGACCGGGCTCGGGCCCTGCTTCGGGATGACCGCGCTGACCGTGGCGCCGGCCCCCGGCTCGGACTCGAGGGTGACCTGCCCGCCCAGAGCGGCGACCCGCCGGCGCATCGACCGCAGGCCGAAGGCGGTGCCGGACGTCGGGGCGGCAGCGTCACAGCCCCGCCCGTCGTCGCGTACGTCGAGCAGGATGGCGCTGTCCGTGTACGAGAGCGTCACGACGACGCGCGCGGCCTGCGCGTGCTTGGCGACGTTGGTCAGCGCCTCCTGCGCGGCGCGGTAGAGTGCGACCTCCGCATCGGCCGTCAGGGCTGCCGCGGTCCCGACCACCTCCACGTGCGTCGCGACGCCGGTGCCGACCGCCCAGGCGGCCGCCAGCTCCCGGACGGCGTCCGGGAGCCGGGCCTGCTCGAGCCGCTCCGGCCCGACCGCGGCCAGGAAGCGGCGGGCCTCGGCGAGCGCGTCGCGCGCGATCTGCCTGGCGGCGCTCGCGTGCCGCTGCCGCTCCTCGGCCGAGCCGGCCCGCTCCAGCGCCTCCAGCTGGGTGATCACGCCGGCCAGCCCCTGCGCGATCGTGTCGTGGACCTCGCCGGCGAAACGCTCCCGCTCGGCCTGCACCCCGGCCTCGTGGGCCTGGCCCAGCAGCTGGTCGTACAGGCGGGCGTTCTCGGCCAGCACCTGCTGCAGTCGCGCGTTGCTGGTCTCGAGCTCGGCCACCAGCTCCTTGCGCCGCTCGGCGTGACGGTCGGAGACCTCCATGAACCGGACCACCGCCACCGCGATGCCGAGGTTCATCGCCAGCAGCGCGGCCCAGAACACGAGCAGGCCGGTGGTCGGCTCCACCGGCGAGCCCGACTGCGCCCAGCTGATCAGGCCGGCGACGGCCAGGACCCCGACCCAGCGGGGCCAGCCGCGCGCGACGTCGAAGGTGCGGATGAACAGGAACCAGGTGAAGAAGCCGTACAGCGGGTGCGCCAGGTCGAGGCACGCGGTGAGCGCGAACAGGACCCCGAGGTAGACGCCGTCCGCGGCGCCGCCCAGCCGTCCGGCCCGGCCCAGACCCGGACTGCGGTCCCGGGAGCGACGCACCCGCGCCGTTGACCAGCCCGCCTCCCAGGCCGAGGTGGCGAGCACCAGACCGAGCAGTGCCGCCGGGGCGATCCGGGACAGCGAGCCGAGCAGAACCACGGTCGTGACCACCAGCAGCAGCCCGTGCGGCAGCCACCGGAAGAAGGTCGTCTCCCGGCTGCGCCAGCGTTGCTCCGCAGCGGCGAGCCCGCGCCCGTCCTGGCCCATCATCCGATCCTACGCGGCGGGGGCGGACCCCCGGGGCACCCGGTCACGGCCCTACTCCCAACGGAACCAGCGCACGGCCGCGGCGCCCAGCCCGGCGGCATACCCCACCAGCACGAGCAGGTGCAGCACCGCCGGCCATCCGCCGGCGGCCGCCCGGTACAGCGCCAGCGAGCCCGCCCCGAGCGGGGTGTACCCGCTGATGGTCTGCAGCAGCTCGGGCATGGCCGGTACCGGCACCCACAGCCCACCGAAGAACATGAGCGGGAAGAAGGCCATCGAGCCGACCCCCGAGGCGACCTTCGCCGAAGGCGCGAGGGCACCGGCGAGCAGGCCGAGGGCGAGCAGCGCCGCGGTCACGAGCACCAGGACCAGCAGGTATGCCGCCGGGTTCGCCGGCAGGGGGACCGCGAAGGCCGTGCGCGCGACCGTCACGAGCAGGAGCGCCATGACCAGGACGGCCGCGCCGAGCAGGGTCAGCTGGGCCCACACGAGCCGGTGCCAGCCGGCCGGGGTCGTCGCGAGCCGCTTGAGGACCTTGCGCTCCCGGTAGGTGCCCAGGATTGTCGCCAGGCCCGTCACGGCCAGGAAGCAGATCGACATCAGGATCAGGACCGGCAGGTAGAGGTCGATGAGCCGTACCCCGGTGTCGGGGTCGGGGCTGCGGAAGACGGGGATGAGTCCGAAGATGCCGAGCAGCAGGACCGGGAACAAGCAGGCCCAGAAGCTCAGGATGGGCTCCCGCAGCATGAGACGGCCCTCGGCGCGGGTCATCGCGATGTAGGCGGTCATGCCGGCTTCCTCTCGAGGGGGGCGGTGGTGCGGCTGGTCAGGGCCACGAAGGCGTCGTCGAGCCCGGCCTGCTCGACCCGGAGCCGCTGGGCCAGGATGTCGCGCCGGATCAGCTCGGCGATGACCGACTGGACGACGCCGTCGGTGCCGGACACGACGACCTCCGGACCGTTGCGCCCGGCCGTGCGTACCCCCGGCAGGTCGACGAGGTCGGCCGGCTCCACCGGGCGCGAGGGCACGAAGCGCATCGTCTGGTCCGGGGCCACGCTCGCGGTGATCTGGGCGGGGCTGCCGGACGCGGTGACCCGCCCGGCGTCGATGACCACCAAGCGGTCGCAGAGCCGCTCGGCCTCCTCCATCGAGTGGGTCACCAGCAGCACCGTCACCCCGGTGTCGCGCAGCTCGCGCACCAGCCGCCAGGTCTCCCGCCGAGCGGCGGGATCCAGGCCGGTCGTCAGCTCGTCGAGCATCGCGATCCGGGGCCGCCCGACCAGGGCCAGGGCGATCGACAGGCGCTGGCGCTGGCCGCCGGAGAGCCGGGCGAAGCGGGTGCGCAGGACCGGCCGCAGGCCGAGCCGGTCGACCAGCTCGCCCAGCTCGATCGGGCGCGCGTGGAAGGCGGCGTGCAGCTCGAGCGCCTCCCGGACGGAGAGCTTGTCCGGCAGTGCGGCCTCCTGCAGCTGGGCGCCGACCAGGGTCGTGATCCGGTCGTGGTCGGTGGCCGGGTCCAGACCCAGGACGCTGACCAGGCCGGCGTCGCGGCGGCGCAGGCCGAGCAGGCACTCGACGGTCGTCGTCTTGCCCGCTCCGTTCGGGCCGATGATCCCGAAGATCTCGCCCTCCTGCACGGTGAAGGACACGTCGGCGACGGCGACGGTCTCGCCGTAGGTCCGGCGCAGGTGGGCGACCTCGATGACTGCCATGCCTCCAGCCTCGGCCCGCGGGCGCGGCACCGGTATCGGCCGGCCGGGTGCGCTCGGGTCGGGTCCGGACGAGGACGGCATCCCCCGGACGGAGGATGCGGTGGGCTCAGCCCCGGTCGCGAACGCGGGCCCGGGTCGCCCCGTCGGGGTGCGGCGTCTCCGGTACCGGGTGCACCTTGGGCACCCGGGCCAGGGCTCGGGACAGCAGCTCGGCGGCCTCGTCCCGCAGGGTCAGCGCGTTGCGCAGGTCGAGCCGCAGGCGCGGGTAGCTCGGGTGCTCACGCTGGACGTGGAAACCGGCCCGCTGCAGGTCGGCCAGCTCGGGGATGCACGGGTGGTGGCCGAGTGCGCTGGGGCGGGCCCCGATCGCATCCAGTGACCGCGCCCGGTGCCGCAGGGCGTCCTTGGCGGCGGCCTGGACCAGGGTCTTGCGCAGCCCACGCCCGCGCGACCGGTCGGCCACCGCCAGCGCCACGAGCATGACGGTGGCCGGGTCCGACGGCCCGGTGGCGAAGGCGGCCAGCCGCGGGACATGGCGCGCCGGGGCGAGCAGGACGTGTCCCACCGGGGCACCCTCGAGGTAGACCACCCGGCCGGGCGGCCCCCAGTCGTCGGTCACGGCCCGGACCCATTCGGTGAGCAGCGTCAGCGGCTCGGGACCCCCGCGGTAGCCGTTGCGCGGGAGCGTCTGCCAGTACGTGCACGGGGCGCAGGAGCCGACCAGGTCGGCGACCGTGTCGGGAGTGAGCAGCCGGACCTCGCGTCTGCCCACCCGTGCCACCGGCCCGTCCATGTCCCTATTCTGCCCACGTCCGCAAGGGGGCAGTTGCGCCGGTGCGGGGTGAGCGGCATACCCGAACTACGGTGGGAGGCATGAGCGAACCGGGCACCTACGTCGAGAAGTCCTTCACCCGAGACACCCGCTACCTGACCGACCGCATCACGCGCGACGGCCGCGACGGCTGGCCGGTGCAGCCGGGTCGCTACCGGCTCGTCGTGGCCCGGGCCTGCCCGTGGGCCAACCGTGCCATCATCGTGCGGCGCCTGCTCGGCCTCGAGGACGCGCTCTCGATGGGCATCTGCGGGCCGACGCACGACAAGCGCAGCTGGACCTTCGACCTGGACCCCGACGGCCTCGACCCGGTGCTGCGCATCCCGCGCATCCAGAACGCCTACTTCCGGCGCGACCCCGACTACCCGCGCGGCATCACCGTCCCGGCGATCGTCGACGTCCCGAGTGGCGCCGTGGTGACCAACGACTTCAAGCAGATCACCGTCGACCTGGAGACCCAGTGGGTCGACCTGCACCGGGCGGGCGCGCCCGACCTGTACCCCGAGGCTCTGCGCGACGAGATCGAGGCCGTCGCCGAGCCGATCTACCAGGACATCAACAACGGCGTCTACAAGTGCGGCTTCGCCGGCTCGCAGCAGTCGTACGAGGAGAACTACCGGCGCCTGTTCGACCGGCTCGACGAGGTGTCCGAGCGGCTGCGCACCCGGCGCTACCTGGTCGGCCAGCACATCACCGAGGCGGACGTGCGGCTGTTCACCACGCTGGTGCGCTTCGACCCGGTCTACCACGGGCACTTCAAGTGCAACCGGAGCAAGCTGACGGAGATGCCGGTGCTCTGGGCCTACGCGCGCGACCTGTTCCAGACGCCCGGGTTCGGCGACACGGTCGACTTCACGCACATCAAGCAGCACTACTACGTCGTGCACCACGACGTGAACCCGACCGGGATCGTGCCGCTCGGCCCGGACCTGAGCGGGTGGGCAACCCCCCACCACCGCGAGGAGCTGGGCGGTTCGCCGTTCGGGGACGGCACCCCACCGGGGCCGGTGCGCGAGCCTGTCGACCCGGCGCACAACCCCGTGCTGTCGGCGGTGCACGCCTAGGGAATGCCGCCGGGCTGCCTTGGGCGGCAGCGCACCCGCGGAGTGGCCGGGTGTCTCGGGCTCAGGCCTCACCGGACCGGTCGGGCGGCGGGTGTTTGCGGGCGAACACGGCTCTGCGGCGGTCGGTCGGCACGGCCGCCAGATAGGCCCGGACCTCGTCGTTGAGCGCCGGCCAGGTCTCGCTCCGGGCGACCGGGACCACGGAGCCGACGACCTGGTCGTCGTGCACCTCGACGAGGTTCCAGGACTGGGGGCCGTCGAGCGCCATCAGCCGCTCCGGCGGCGCGCCGGCGTCGTCGACGTAGCAGACGCCGCCGGCGACGAAGACGGGGACCGTCCCAAGGGTGCCGAAGCTGGTCACGTGCAGGTGGCCGCCGAGGATCGCCCGAACGTCCGAGCCGCCGATCATCGCGCGCAGCCGGTCCGGCTCCCGGAAGTCGAGCAGCTGCATCCACGGGGAGTGGTAGGCGATCGGCGGGTGGTGCATGACCAGGACGGTCCCGTGCGGGGCGGGGGTCGCGAGCTGCCTTGCCAACCAGTCGAGCTGTTCGTCGGACAGGCCCCCGTCGTGGTGACCGGGCACGGCCGTGTCGAGTGCGATCACGCGCAACCCGCGCACCGTCGTCACGGTGTCCTGCGGCGCGTCCGTGTCGACGCCGAAGAGGACCTGGGCCAGGGGGCGTCGCTCGTCGTGGTTGCCGCCGGTCCACACGACGGCGGCGTGCAGCCGCGCGGCGACGGGCTCGACCAGCTCGCGCAGCAGCCGGTATGCCGCCGGGTCACCCGTGTCGGTCAGGTCCCCGGACAGCACGAGCAGGTCGATGCGCTGGTCGGTCGACTCGACCCGGTGCAGCGCGGCCCGCAGCTGAGCCGCGGTGTCGATCCGGCCGTGCAGCAGCGTGCCGTCGGCGAGCAGGTGCGGGTCGGACAGGTGGGCGATGACGTGCGTCGGGATCCGGGTCGTCGCGGCGACTGCCATGGCGCGAGCCTATGCCGACCTCATGCGCCCGCTCAGCGCCGTCGCGACGGCTGGACTGGCGCGAGCCTGTGCCGACCGCGCGCCCGGCTCAGCGCCGGGTCTGACAGCCCGGGCACCAGTAGAGCATCCGACCGGCCACCTTCTGGCCCACCACGGTGCTCCCGCACCGGTCACAGGTCTCGCCCGCCCGGTGGTAGGTGGCGAAGCGGCGCTCGAAGAACTCCCCGAGCCGCTCACCGGTCAGCGCCGCGGTGATCGGGCGCACGCTGCCGTCGGCCACAATTCGCTCCGCCTCGTCGACCTGGTCGTCCAGCGTCAGGATCTGCCCGAACGCCACTCCCAGCGGGAGCAGCCGGACGAGGTCCGACCAGATCTCCCACCACAGGTCGACGGCCAGCTCGCGGCCGGGGGTGAGCGGGTCGATCCGGTGCCGGTACAGCACCTCGCAGCGGTAGACGTTGCCGATCCCGGCGAGCACGGCCTGGTCGAGCAGGAGGGCGCCGATACCCCGCCTGGTACGCCGGATCCTCGCCAGGGCGACCTCGGGGGCGGCGGCCGGATCGAGCGGGTCCGGGCCGAGCGCGGCCCGGACGGACCGGCGGGTGTCGCGGTCGACGAGCGCACAGACCATCGGACCACGCAGGTCGGCGTAGTGCTGCGCCCCGACCAGCCGCAACCGGACCGTGCCGGCCGGGGCGGGCGGCTGGTGAGCAAAAGGGATGACCGGGAAGGTGCCGATCAGGCCGAGGTGGACGTGCAGGATCCGGTCCCCGATCTCGACGAACAGGTGCTTCCCGGCGGCGGTCGCGTCCTCCAGGACGCGTCCGTCCAGCCGAGCGGCGTCCGCGGCGAACCGTCCCTGCGGGCTGGTCGCGGAGACGCGACGGTCCCCGAACGCACGGGTCAGGCGAGCGGCCAGGGCATGGATCGTGTGGCCCTCCGGCACCGGGTCAGCCCAGGTCCTCGACGCCCATCAGCGTGAGGATCCGCTGGAGATCCTCGACCGAGGCGAACTCCACGGTGATCCTCCCCTTGCGGCGGCCCAAGGTGATCCCCACCCGGGTGTCGAGGCGGTCCGCCAACGTCGTGGTGTAGTCGTCCAGCTGGGGGTGCCGCGTGCCGGGGCGGGCGTGCTGCCGGGCGGGCGGCGCCGTGGGCGCGTCGCCGAGCGTGACGATCTCCTCCACGGTTCGCACGGACAGCCCCTCGGCCACGATCCGCTGGGCCAGTCGCTCCATCGCGGCGGCGTCGGTCAGGCCCAGCAGGGCACGGGCGTGGCCCGCGGAGAGCACCCCGGCCGCGACCCGTCGTTGCACGAGCGGCGGCAGCCGCAGCAGGCGCAGCGTGTTGGAGACCTGCGGCCGCGAGCGCCCGATCCGCGTGGCGAGCTCGTCCTGGGTGCACCCGAAGTCCTCGAGCAGCTGCTGGTAGGCGGCAGCCTCCTCGAGCGGGTTCAGCGCGGTGCGGTGCAGGTTCTCCAGCAGGGCGTCGCGCAGCAGCTCGTCGTCCGGGGTGTCCTTGATGATGGCCGGGACGAATTCGAGGCCGGCTGCCTGCGCCGCCCGCCAGCGGCGCTCGCCCATCACGAGCTCGTACCGGACGCTGCCGTCCGGGCCGCCCGCGGCGGTGTCGGCCGGCGCGTCCGACGCTTCCGCCGCGATCCAGCGGAGCACGACGGGCTGCAGGATGCCGATCTCGTTGACCGACTGCACCAGCTCGGCGAGCTCGTCCGCGTCGAAGATCGTGCGGGGCTGCCTCGGGTTGGGCCGGATCGCCGTGACCGGCACCTCGGCGAAAACCGCGCCGGGCACGGGCGCGAGGCTGCTGTCGGCCGGGTCCGGGTGTCCCGCCGGGTCGCTCCGCTCGGACCGGGCGCCGTCAGCGGCCCCGGCTCCCATCGCTTCGGGGTCACCCGGCCGGTCGGTGCGCGTGAGCGCGACGGCCGGGGCACCGTCGGGTCCGGCTTCGTCCTCGGGCGGCGCCCCGATCTCCTGCGGCACGCCGCCGGTCGCGCCCGGTTGCCGAGCCGGGAAGAAGACGTCGACCGGGCGGCCGTTCGGGCCGGGTGGCGCGCTCGGGATCAGCGCCCCCAGCCCGCGCCCCAGCGCCTGCCGCTTGTCCGCCATGGCCCACTCCTCCTGTGCGTGGCGCGCCTGCGGCGCCTCCCGCAGTCTAGGCGCCGCGCCGTCTCGCATCCGGGCGGCGCTCCGAGGGGCAGAGCTGTTGTTTCCCCGATCAGGTCCCATGTTTCACGTGAAACACCGACCGGACCGGTCAGATCGCGCCCGCCGCCCCCCGCTGCGCGATCTCGCTCGCCGCCTCCAGGTAGGCCAGGGCACCACTGCTCGACGGGTCGTAGGTCATCACCGTCTCGCTGAAGCTCGGCGCCTCCGAGATCCGGACCGAACGGGGCACGGTCGTGCGCAGCGTCTGCTCCGGGAAGTGTTCGCGCACCTCCTCGGCGACCTGGGCCGACAGACGGGTGCGGCCGTCGTACATGGTCAGCAGGATCGTCGACACGTGCAGGGCCGCGTTGAGATGCGACCTGACCAGCTCGATGTTCTTCAGCAGCTGCGAGAGGCCCTCCAGCGCGTAGTACTCGCACTGGATCGGGATGAACACCTCCTCGGCGGCCACCAGGGCATTGACCGTGAGCAGTCCCAGGCTCGGCGGGCAGTCGATCAGGACGTAGTCGTAGCCCTGCTCCTCGAGCGCGGCCGCCTGCAGGGCCCGCTTCAGGCGGGACTCGCGGGCCACGAGGGAGACGAGCTCGATCTCGGCCCCGGCCAGGTCGATAGTCGCGGGTGCGCACCGCAGGCCCGGGACGGCCGCGCAGGGCTGGACCACCTCGGCCAGCGGCTTGTCCCGGACCAGCACGTCGTAGACCGAGGGCAGGTCGGCGTGGTGGTCGATGCCGAGCGCGGTGCTCGCGTTTCCCTGCGGGTCGAGGTCGACGACGAGGACCTGCAGCCCGGACTGCGCCAGGGCCGCGGCGGTGTTGACGGCGGTCGTGGTCTTGCCGACCCCGCCCTTCTGGTTGGCCACCGTCAGCACCCGGGTGCCACCGGCCGGCTTGGGGAAGGCCCGTCCGGTCAGCCGGATGCGTCGCCGCGCGTTCTCTGCCAGCTCCTGCGCGACGGGGGTGTCCGGTCCCACGTTAGGGATTTCCGCGGCGAGCTCGGCCCGATCCCGGGCCGCATCGGCCGCCTCCACGTCATCCTGCGGGTCCTCCGGGCGCTCGACCGGCTCGTCCCCGGCCGGTGGGTCATCCGCCGCCTCGTGTTCCCCGCCCTTCGGCCCGGGTTCCGCAGCGTCCGGCAGGTCGACAGGCGTTTCACGTGAAACGGCAGCTCTCGGGTCGGGCCAGCCGAGGCGGCGATCCACTTCGCCCGCCGACTCGGCATCCGGCCAGCCCAGGTTGCTCGACACGGTCACTGGGACTCCACCTCCGGGAGCTCGATCGGGATGGGCAGCCGGTCGTACCTGACCCGGTCCGCGGCGGGCTGCACCTCAGCCACCGCGCCGCACTCTCGCACCACGACCGGTCACGTTACCGTCGCGTCTGCCCCGATGGCGGTCCTGCCGCCGGCGTGCCGAGCCGGCACTCGTGCGGCCGCCGGCCCGCAACGACCGCACGTCGACCGACCGGTCGAGCACGAGCCGAAGCACGGTCGTCTCGCCGACTCCTGCGGGGTCGGTGATTGCGATGGCCTCGGCACGTCCCACCCCGAGGCGGCGCAGCTCTCCCTCGGCCCGGGCCAGCTCCGTCCTGCCGTGACCGCCCTTGAGGGCCAGCAGCTGTCCCGGGACGTCGAGCAGCGGCAGCGTCCACTCGGCGAGCCGGACGATCCCGGTGACCGCACGAGCGGTCACCCATGGCGCGGTCAGCTCGCCCCAGAGGGACTCGGCCCGAGCGGTGTGCACGGTGACGTTGGACAGCGCGAGCTCGGCCACCGCGCAGGTGAGCCACGTGGTCCGCCGGGCCAGCGGCTCGACGAGGTGCACCTCCAGATCAGGGCGGGTGATCGCCAGGACCAGGCCGGGCAACCCCGCTCCGGACCCGACGTCGATGAGCCGCCGGCCCGGTCCAGCCGCCGGGATCAGGTCGGCGAGGACCGCGCAGTTGAGCACGTGGCGCTCCCACAGCCGGGGCCCCTCGCGGGGCCCGAGCAGACCGTGCGCGATGCCGGTGGTCGCGAGCAGGGCCACGTACCGCTCGGCCGTCCCGAGCCGGGGCCCGAAGACCTCCTCGGCCCGGGACGGAGCCGGCGGTGGAGGCAGCATCGCGGGCCGGTCCGATCCCGCGTTCACCTGTGCTCCCCTCTGCCTGCCGCAAACGGCTCCCGGGCGGGCTCGGCCCCTGTCCTGTCCTGTCGGGCGCGGCGGTGCTCAGCCCGGCTTGATGACGATGTACCGGTTCGGCTCGACGCCCTCGGACTCGGAGACGAGTCCGGCGGCCGCAACCTCGTCGTGCACGACCTTGCGCTCGAAGGCCGACATCGGCTCCAGCTCGCGGCGGCCTCCCGTCTGCTGCACCGCCGCGATCGCCTCGTGGGCCAGCTCGACCAGGGCGGCCCGGCGGGCGGCCCGGTGCCCGGCGATGTCGAGCATGAGCCGGCTGCGCTCACCGGTCTCGGCCTGCACCGCGAGCCGGGTCAGCTCCTGCAGCGCCTCCAGCACCTTGCCGTCGGTGCCCACCAGCCGGCGCGGCACCCGCCCCTCGTCCGAGTCCACGATGGCCACCACCGCGCGATCCCCGTCGACGTCGACGTCGAGGTCACCGTCGAGGTCGGCGATGTCGAGCAGCGTCTCGAGGAAGTCGGCGGCCACCTCGCCCTCGCGCTCCAGCTGCTGGATCCGCGCGGCCCGACGCGAGCCGCCCGCCTGCCCGGTCGCGGCGTCACCCGTCGGGGTCGCCAGCGGGTCGACAGGCGCCACCGGGTCGGCGGGGGTGGCCGGCGGCGGCTCGTCCGACCCGCGCACGGGCCCCTCCGTCGGCTCCGGGCCCTCGCTGGGGACCGGGGCCACCCCGGCGGCCGGGCCGTCCGTGGGTGGTGGTGCCGACACGGGGCGAAGCTCGGCCTCGGTGTCGGGCTCGGCCGGCTCCTGCCGCTGCGGGCTGTCGCTCATTGGTTCTCCTTGTTCCGCCGCGTCGACGACCGCCGGGGCACCGCACCGATGCCTGGCCGCGGACGCGGGACTGACCTTGGTCCTGGGGGAAGGGCCGCTAGGTGCGCCCCTTCTTCTTGCTCCGCTTCTTGCTCACCGGCTGCTGGCGCTGTCTGGGCTTGGGCTCCTCGACCACGGTTGCCACCTCGGTATCGCTGCCGGCCTGCAGCCCGGGCACGGTCACGTGCTTGGTGGCCCGCCCCTTGCGCCGGTCGCGGTCCTCCATGGCCTTGTACGCCGCCGAGCCCGGTGCGGGCATCTTGCGGATGACGTAGAACTGCTGGCCCATCGACCACACGTTGGTGGTCAGCCAGTAGATCAGGACGCCGATCGGGAAGTTCACGCCGGAGATGGCGAAGAACAACGGCATCAGGTAGATCAGGATCTTCTGCTGCTTGGCGAAGGGGTTGTCCAGCGCCGAGGCGGGCATGTTCTTGCGCATCAGCTGGTGCTGGGTCGTGAACGTGGTGACCGACATCAGCACGATGAGCACGCCGGCCAGGATCTTGACGTTGAGCGACTCGGTGCCGAGGAAGTGGTCGGACAGTCGGGCACCGAAGATGTTCGACGACTCGATGGTCGCGGCGACCTGCTGGGTGATCGGACCGATCGGGGAACCACCGTTGGGGTTGCCCTCGGCGATCGCCCGCAGGTTGTTCAGCAGCTGGAAGAGCGCGAAGAAGAACGGGCTCTGGATCAGGATCGGCAGGCAGCTGCTGAACGGGTTTGTCCCGGTGCGCTTGTACAGCGCCATGATCTCCTGCTGCTGGGCCTTCTGCGACTCGGGGTCGCGCTTGCCCTTGTACTTCTTCTGGATCTTCTGCATCTCGGGCTGGATGAGCTGCATCTGGCGCGAGGAGTGGATCTGCTTGACGAACAGCGGGAAGAGCAGGACGCGCACGACGACGGTCAGCCCGACGATCGAGAGCGCCCAGGCCCAGCCGGTGGGCAGGCCGATGACGTCGAACAGCCAGTGCCAGGCGTACATCACCCAGGCTTCCCCGAGCTTGATCGGGTAGAGCAGGGTGTTGAAGAAGTCGATCAACGTGGTCCCTCTGTGACGGCGGTGAGAGGCTCACCAAGGGTGGTCGGGGTGACCGGGTCGGGTGCAGCAGGTGTCCGGTCGGGGCGAGCCGGCCGGATCACCCGGTGGTTCGGATCTGGTGCAGCTGCTCCGAGTGGCGCTCCTCCCACCTGTCCGGAACGTGGTCGATGCCCCCGGGGTTCCACGGGTTGCACCGGCCGAGACGGCACAGCACGAGCCAGCCACCGCGGACCGGACCGAAGCGCGTGAGCGCGGTGACGGCATACGTGGAGCACGACGGGTAGAAGCGGCAGGTCGGCGGGCGCAGCGGTGAGACGAACAGCTGGTAGAGCCGCACGAGCAGGACGAACGGCGCGGACAGGATGCGGTTCATCGCACCCTCACGGGCGAGAGCACGCGGGCGAGCTGGCGCGCCAGCGCCGCGTCGAGCTCGTGGTAGCTCGCCGTGGCGGCCGCCGGGTTGGCGCGTACGACGAGGTCGCACCCCAGGGGTATGACGCTCAGCCGGCTCGCCGCGCTCGCGCGCAGCCGGCGTCTGGTGCGGTTGCGGGTCACGGCGTTGCCGACCGCGCGGGACACCACGAAGCCGACACGCGGCGGTAGGCCCGCCCGCGCACCGGTCCGGTTGGCATGCACGACGAGGAGCCGTCCGCCCACTCTGTGTGCCCCGGGGCCGCGCACCGTCGACGTGAAGTCTGCGCTCGCGCGCAGGCGATGACGTGCCGGCAGCACCGGGTCACCTCAGGCCGACAGCTCGGTGCGGCCCTTGCGACGACGGTTGGCCAGGATCGCGCGACCGGCGCGGGTGCGCATCCGCAGGCGGAAGCCGTGCGTCTTGGCTCGGCGTCGGGTGTTCGGCTGGAACGTGCGCTTGCTCACGTGCTACTCCGTGTGGATCGCGGGGCTGCCGCGCGCAGGACGCACAGTGAACCCGTTGGACATGGCTTCGGGCGGTCGGCGACCGCAATCGGCAAGCCCATGGATGACTCTGAGGGGTCAGTCTGCGCGACTGGGTCCAGGTCGGCGCCACGGGCATGCGAAAGAGGTCGCCGAGAGGCCGTCCACCACGATACGGGAGCCGCCGAAGGAGGGTCAAACCCACCGTCCGGCGCCGCGCACAGCGTGGCGAGGGGCCGACACGGCCCGGTAGGCAAGGCGACACGCCGGGCATCCCGGAGGTTTCCTCCCGTGCGGTTGTCAGGTCCTGCCGAAGGCGTTAGGTTTCGTGTCTCACGGTCCCTGCGCGCACCCCTGCACGGCTCACCCTGTATACACAGTTTGTGGACAACCGTGTGGACAACGGCCGACAGTGCGGCATGCAGCCCGGTCGTGGAGCCCGCCGACAGGGAAGAGTCAGGGACGGTGAAAGTGACGGTGACCTCGGACGACGTCGACTACGGACAGGTCTGGCAGCTCACGCTTGCGACCCTGGACACGGTCGGACTGCCCCACCAGGACCGGGCCTTCGTCCGGCTCTGCCGGCTCGTCGGGGTCCTCGACCAGACCGCGCTCGTGCGGGCGCCGAACCCCTTCACCAAGGACTTCCTCGAGAACCGGGTCCGAGGTCAGGTGACGGACGCGCTCTCGCTGCACCTGGGCCAGCCCGTCCAGCTCGCGGTCTCGGTCGACGAGGCGCTCGAGCAGGACTTCGGCCTGCTGGTCGAGGAGCCGGCGCCCGGCCCGGACCCGACGACCGACACCTTCGGGCGCCGCGACGGCTCGCACCTGCACCTCGTCGGGTCCGCTGACCGGCTCAGCGACCTGCGCGAGAACGCCCCGGCGCTGAACGGGGCCGACCTCGACGAGCCGCTCCCGACCGCAGGCGAGAGCGGCCCGGGTCCCCTGCGGCACCGGCCGGACCCGGGTGTCCCGGGTGACACCCGGCTGAACCCGAAGTACACCTTCGACACGTTCGTCATCGGCGCGGGGAACCGGTTCGCGCACGCGGCCGCGGTCGCCGTCGCGGAGGCGCCCGCCAAGGCGTACAACCCGCTGTTCATCTACGGCGAGTCCGGGCTGGGCAAGACCCACCTGCTGCACGCCATCGGCCACTATGCGCGCTCCATGTTCCCCGGCGTGAAGGTGCGCTACGTGAACTCCGAGGAGTTCACCAACGACTTCATCAACAGCATCCGCGACGACAAGGCGAGCACCTTCCAGGCCCGGCACCGCAGCGTCGACGTCCTGCTCATCGACGACATCCAGTTCCTGCAGGGCAAGCTGCAGACGCAGGAGGAGTTCTTCCACACCTTCAACACCCTGCACAACGCCAACAAGCAGATCGTCATCACCAGCGACCTGCCGCCGAAGGAGCTCTCCGGCTTCGAGGACCGGATGCGCACCCGGTTCGAGTCGGGCCTGCTGACCGACGTGCAGCCCCCGGACCTGGAGACACGCATCGCGATCCTGCGCAAGAAGGCCATCCAGGAGCGGATGTCGGTGCCGGACGAGGTGCTCGAGTACATCGCCAGCAACTTCTCGACGAACATCCGCGAGCTGGAGGGTGCCCTGATCCGGGTCACCGCCTTCGGCAACCTGAACCGGCAGCCGATCGACCGCGTCATGGCCGAGATGGTCCTGAAGGACGTGCTGCCCCACGAGACGCCCAACCAGGTCACCGCGGCCACGATCATGGCCGTGACGGCGCAGTACTACGCGGTCACGATGGACGACCTCTGCGGCTCCTCCCGGTCGCGCCAGCTCGTCACGGCGCGACAGATCGCGATGTACCTCTGCCGCGAGATGACCGAGCTGTCGCTGCCGAAGATCGGCCAGCACTTCGGCGGCCGCGACCACACCACAGTCATGCATGCCGACCGCAAGATCCGCGAGCTGATGGGTGAGCGCCGGGCGATCTACAACCAGGTCACCGAGCTGACCAACCGGATCCGGCAACAGACCCACTGAGCGTCCGACCGAACCCTGCAGAGCACCCCCCACGCCCGAGCCGTCCCGTCCCCCCGATCCGTCCCGTCCCCCCGAGCCCTCCTCCCGGCGCCGTTTCCCGAGCTGCCCCCGGGCCACGTCGGGCGCCCCGTGACCTTCTCTGCCCACAGGTTTTCCACAACGGGCGAGACCTGGGAGCCGGGTTGCTCCCGACCAATCCTCCACACCCTGTGGAAAAACCTGTGGAGACCTCGTCCCCAAGGTGCCGCGCCGAGGCTGGGCCCATCGCGGCCATGCAAGAGGACCCGGACCTGCGCCTGCACAGCCCCTGTGGGCAACCACGGACACCTGTGGAAAACCTGGTCCGGCGCGGGGAAGGACCCGTCCGTCGGGCGATCCGCGCTGTGGATGGCGCGCCGTCGTCCACAGCCACGCCCCGGCTGCACCTCACCGTCCACAGCCTCGTCCACACCCCGACACGCCCGGTGACGTGCCCCGCTGCGAGCGATCCACACGATCCACAGCACCGACGACCACTACGAGACCTCCCAGAAGAGGGCGCGCCCCGAGAACGAGTGTGGAAACGGCCCGACCGGACCGGGCGCTCCAGGTGCCGTGGGGCCGGGTGGTGCCGTGGGCGCACGGGCGACTAGTGTCTGAGCCCCAGTGGTCCGTCCTTTGACGAAGCGAGGGTGACGTGAAGCTCCGGGTTGACCGTGAAGTCCTGGCCGACGCCGTCACCTGGGTGGCGCGGGGCCTGCCGGCGCGGCCACCGGTACCCGTGCTCGCGGGCGTCCTGGTCGAGGCGGACCTGGCCGGCACCCTCACGCTCTCGGCGTTCGACTACGAGGTCTCGGCCCGGATCACCGTCCCTGCCGACGTCTCCGAGCCGGGCGAGGTGCTCGTGCTCGGCCGGCTGCTGACCGACATCGCGCGCAACCTGCCGGCCCGGCCGGTCGACGTGTCGACCGACGGCAGCAAGGTCAACCTCGTGTGCGGCTCGTCCCGCTTCAGCCTGCGCGAGATGCCCGTCGCCGACTACCCGACGCTGCCGGCGGCCCCGGAGGCCAGCGGCACCGTCGCGGGCGACGTGTTCACCCAGGCCGTCGCGCAGGTCTCGGTCGCGGCCGACCGCGGCGACACCCTGCCGATCCTGACCGGCGTGCGCATGCAGATCGAGGACGAGCGGATGACCCTGCTGGCCACCGACCGCTACCGACTCGCGATGCGCGAGCTCACCTGGAGCCCGGTCACCTCCGGCATCGACCACGTCGCGCTCGTCCCGGCTCGGCAGCTGTCCGAGATGGCCAAGGCCCTCGGCGCCGCGGGCTCCATCGAGCTCGAGCTGGGCTCCGGCAGCGACGGGCTGATCGGCTTCGAGGCGGGCCGGCGCCGGGCCACGACCCGGCTGCTCGACGGCGAGTACCCCAAGGTCGCCTCGATCTTCCCGACAGACCTCGAGACCGAGGCAGTCATCGCCACCGACCTGCTCGAGGAGGCCGTCCGCCGCGTGGCCCTCGTCGCCGAGCGCAACACCCCGGTGCTGCTCGGTTTCACCGACGGCCAGGTCTCGATCGAGGCCGGCAGCGGCGACGACGCACAGGCCTCCGAGGCCGTCGAGGCGAGCCTGACCGGCCCCGAGATCCAGATCGCGTTCAACCCGCAGTTCCTCCTCGACGGCCTGCACGCGGTGGGCACCGCGTTCAGCCGGCTCTCGTTCACCCAGCCGAGCCGCCCGGCAGTGCTCACCGGCCAGGCCGAGGCCGAGGGCGAGTCCGACCAGGGCTACCGGTACGTGCTCATGCCGGTCCGCTTCGCCAGCTGAGCCGCCGCACGCCGGATCCGCCCTGACCGAGGGGATGTCGCTCGGCAGGCGTAGCCTCGGAGGCACCCGCCCGGCCCGGGCGGAACTGTGGACCCGCCGGTTCACACCGTCAGGAAGGCAGGCGAATGCAGCTCGGACTCATCGGTCTCGGCAAGATGGGTGGCAACATGCGCGAACGGTTGCGTCGCGCCGGCCACGAGGTCGTCGGCTACGACCGCAACCCGGCAGTCTCCGACGTCGCGAGCGTGCCGGATCTCGTCGCGGCGCTCACGGCGCCACGCACCGTCTGGGTCATGGTCCCGGCCGGTGCGCCCACCCGCTCCACGGTCGAGCAGCTCAGCGGCCTGCTCGCGACCGGCGACCTGGTCATCGACGGCGGCAACTCCCGGTTCACCGACGACTTCCGCAACGCGGAGGTGCTCGGCGAGCAACAGATCGGCTACCTCGACTGCGGGGTGTCCGGGGGCATCTGGGGGCTGGCCAACGGCTACGGCCTGATGGTCGGCGGCGACGAGCGCTGGGTCGAGCACGCGATGCCGATCTTCGACGCGCTGCGCCCCGAGGGCCCGCGTGACGAGGGCTTCGTCCACGCCGGCGACGTCGGAGCCGGCCACTACACGAAGATGGTGCACAACGGCATCGAGTACGGCCTCATGCAGGCCTACGCCGAGGGCTACGAGCTGCTCGTGCGCAAGGACATCGTCAAGGACGTCCCCGGCGCGTTCAAGGCGTGGAGCCGGGGCACCGTGGTCCGGTCCTGGCTGCTCGACCTGATGACCGGTGCGCTGGCCGAGAACCCCACCCTGGCCGGCGTGTCCGACTACACCGTCGACTCCGGCGAGGGCAAGTGGACCGTCGAGGAGGCCGTCGCGCTCGAGGTGCCGATGCCGGTGATCTCGGCGGCGTTGTTCGCCCGGTACGGCTCGCGCCAGGAGATCTCCCCGACGATGCAGGCCGTCGCCGCGCTGCGGGGCGCGTTCGGCGGGCACGAGGTGATGACGATCGAGGAGGGCCAGGCCCTGCGACGCGGCGAGGGCCCCACCTCGGCGGCGCAGCACGTCGCGGCCAAGGGCATCGACGAGAAGGCCGACGCCGAGCGCCCCCTGGCGGCCCGGCCCGCGCCGACCGCCTACGTCGACCTCACCGGGCCGGTATCCGGGGCCTCGGCCGGGGCGAGCCCGGCACCGCAGCCGGACTAGCCGGGTCGTGTACGTCCGACACCTGACGCTGGCGGACTTCCGCAGCTATCCGAGCGCCGAGCTGGCCCTCGACCCGGGGGTCACCACGCTCTGCGGGCGCAACGGGCAGGGCAAGACCAACCTGGTGGAGGCCATCGGCTACCTCGCGACCCTCGGCTCGCATCGCGTGGCGAGCGACCAGCCGCTAGTCCGGTTCGGGACCACCCGGGCGGTGGTACGTGGCCTGGTCGTGCGCGGCGAACGCGAGACGCTGGTCGAGCTGGAGATCACCCCCGGGCGGGCCAACCGCGCCCGGCTCGGCCGGTCCCCGGTGTCGCGCCCCCGCGACGTGCTCGGCACGCTGCGCACCGTGCTGTTCGCTCCCGAGGACCTCGCGCTCGTCAAGGGCGAGCCGGCCGAGCGGCGCCGGTTCCTCGACGAGCTGCTCGTGCAGCGCCAGCCCCGCTGGGCCGCGGTCCGGTCCGACTACGACAAGGTGGTGCGCCAGCGCGGCGCCCTGCTCAAGCAGGCCGTGCCCCTCCTGCGGAGCGGGCGCGGGAGGCGCGGCGAGCGGCATACCCCGCGAGCGGACCCGGAGGGTGAGCAGCAGGCCCGTGCGTCCGTGCTGCAGACCCTGCACGTGTGGGACGCCCACCTGGCGACCGTCGGGGCCCAGCTGCTGTACGCGCGGCTGCGGCTGCTGCGCGACCTCGGGCCCGACCTGGCCGAGTGCTACGACGCGGTGTCCGAGAGCCGGGCGAACGTCCGGGCGACCTATCGCAGCTCGCTGCACGAGGAGGCGGCCGGGCCGATCGCCTCCGGTGCGGTGCCCGAGGTAGAGCAGCTGCGCGCCGCCCTGCTCGAGAGCCTCACGCGGGTGCGCGACCAGGAGGTCGAGCGAGGGGTGTGCCTCGTCGGGCCGCACCGCGACGACCTCGTCCTCACGCTCGGGGACCTGCCCGCCAAGGGCTATGCGAGCCACGGCGAGTCCTGGAGCCTGGCACTCGGGCTCAGGCTGGCGGCCTATCGGCTGCTGCGGCGCGACCTCGGCGAGGACCCGGTGCTGGTCCTCGACGACGTCTTCGCCGAGCTCGACACCGGGCGCCGCGCCCGGCTGGCCGAGCTGGTCGCCGACTGCGAGCAGGTCATCGTCACCGCCGCGGTCGTCGCCGACGTGCCGGACCGGTTCCGGCGGCAGGGCGCCACGTTCGAGGTCGAGCTCGGCCACGTCGCCCCCACCGGCCCGAACGGTCCGTTCGAGGGTGAGCGGGCCGGACTGCCGGACGGCTTGCTCCCGACCGGTCCGTTCGCGAAGGACCGGGTCGAGGTGGCGTCCGGCCCGGTTCGCCCCGACCGGCTCGGCGACCCGGCACCCGCCGTGAGTGACCCGCCGTGAGTGACCGCCCGGCCGAACCCCGGCCCCGGCCCGCCGCCGAGTCCGCCGGCCCACCGCCACCCGAGGACGCCGCGGCCGCGGCGTTGGCGCGGGCCCGGGCCGACGCGCTCGAGAAGGGCCTGCGACCCGGGATGCGGCCCAGGCGACGGGTGCGTCCGACCGGGTCCGGGGTGATCCTGTCCGGGGCCGACCGCGACGGCCGGGACCCGAGCCTGCTCGGTGAGCAGCTCGACCGGCTGGTCGCGGACAGGGGGTGGCAGCTCGACGTCACCGTCGGCTCCGTGCTGGGCCGCTGGGACGAGATCGTCGGCCCGGACGTGGCCCAGCACGTCGAGCCGGTGTCCTTCACCGACGGCCTCCTCACGGTGCGCACGGACTCCACCGCATGGGCCACCCAGATGCGGCTGCTGGCCTCGCACGTGCTGGCCCGCATCGGCGCGGAGGTCGGCGCCGGCGTGGTGACCGAGCTGAGGGTGCGCGGCCCGGGCGGACCGTCCTGGCGGCGCGGCCGGCTGCGGTCCCCCGACTCCCGCGGGCCGCGCGACACGTACGGCTGAGCGGACCCGTCCGGCGCGCGCCCTTCCCGGTCGGCACCGGGCCAGCGGCCCACCTCCGGCCTCTCGACGCGCCGGGGGAGGCGAATGTCGGCGGTCCGGACCACACTGGACCCATGAGGTGCCCATCGATCATCCCGCCCTATCTTCTCGAGCAGCTGGCCCAGGGCGACGACGACGCCCTCGCGCGACGGGCCCGCGAGTCACTGCACCACGACCGACGGCTGCGCACCGGTGGCCGGTTCCTGCCGCCCCTCGGCTACCAGCCGTCCGGGCTGCGGACCGCGGGACCACCGGCGACCCGCGCCGAGCACCCCGCGCCGGGGACGCAGGCGCCCGGGCTCGACCGCACCATCGGCGACGCGGACAACCAGACCACCACCCCCGGGCGCACCGTCCGCACCGAGGGCCAGCCGCCGGTCGCCGACCCCGCGGTCAACGAGGCCTACGACGCGCTCGGCTACACCTGGCACCTCTACGACGACGTCTACGACCGCAACTCGATCGACGGCAAGGGCATGCCGCTGCTGGCCACCGTCCACTACGGCCAGAGCTACGACAACGCCTTCTGGGACGGCACCCAGATGGTCTTCGGCGACGGCGACGGTATCGTCTTCGAGCGGTTCACCAAGAGCGTCGACGTCATCGGGCACGAGCTGACCCACGGCGTCACCGCCCACACCGCGGGCCTGCTCTACCGGGGCCAGTCCGGCGCGCTCAACGAGTCGGTGTCCGACGTCTTCGGCAGCCTCGTCAAGCAGCACCACCTGGGCCAGAGCGCCGAGCAGGCCGACTGGCTCATCGGCGCCGAGCTGCTCGCCCCGGGCGTGCACGGCCGGGCCCTGCGCGACATGCACCACCCCGGCACCGCCTACGACGACCCGCGGCTCGGCAAGGACCCGCAGCCGGCCGACATGGACCACTACGTCGACACGACCGAGGACAACGGCGGGGTCCACATCAACTCCGGCATCCCCAACCGGGCCTTCACCCTGGCCTGCCTCACCGTGGGCGGGTCGGCGTGGGAGACGATCGGGCCGGTCTGGTACGCCGTGCTGACCGGCGACGCAATCCGGGCCGACTGCGACTTCGCCACCTTCGCCGGGCTCACAGTCGCCGCGGCCGCGAGCAGGTACGGCGACGGCTCGGCCGAGCAGGGCGCCGTGCGCGACGGCTGGGTCACCGTCGGTGTCCTGGCCGACGACGGCGGCCGCGCCCCCGCGGCGAGCCGCGCGGCGCCGCGCGGCCTGGACCGGGGCCTGGCCGGGCCCGACGCCCAGGTCGTGCTGCGGCGCACGGGCGGCTTCGCCGGCATCGTCCGCGAGCGCCCGTTCTGCCTGGGCGACCTGCCCGAGCGCGACACCAAGAACTGGCAGCAGCTGCTGGGGGTGCCCACCCTGGACCAGATCGCCGGCGAGCAGGGGGGTCACCCCGACATGTTCAGCTACTCGATCACCTGCCCGCAGGCCGGGCTCGAGGTCACGGTGGCCGAGCCGCACCTGCCCGAGGCGATCCACCAGCTGTTCGAGCGCACCCTGCGCCAGTGACCGGGCCGACCCACGTCGCGCTGTTGCGCGGCGTGAACGTCGGCGGCACCGGCAAGCTGCCGATGTCCGAGCTCCGGGAGGTGCTCGAGGGCCTGGGCCACCGCGACGTCGTCACCTACATCCAGAGCGGAAACGCCGTGTTCACCCCGGGGACGCCGGCCGACCCGGCGACCCTGGCCCACACGCTCGAGGCGGCCATCGGGCAGGTGGCCGGCTTCCGTCCGGCGACCGTGGTGCTGACGGCGGCCCAGCTCCGGACGGTCCGCGCCGGCAACCCGTTCCCGGAGGTGACCGAGCCCAGGCAGCTGCACGCGGGCTTCTTCCCGCACCCGCTCGGGCCGGCGTATGCCGCCCAGGCCCGCCGGGCGCAGCAGCTGGCTCACGAGCAGGGCAGTCACGACCGGGTCGCGGTCGACGGGGCCGTGGTCTACCTGCACACCCCCGACGGGCTCGGCCGCAGTCGGCTCGCGCCGCTGCTCGGCCGGATCCGGGACGACGAGGGGGCGAGCGTGCCGGGCACCTTCCGCAACTGGGCGACCGTGACGAGGCTGGTGGCCCTGCTCGGGGGCTGACGCGCACCCGGCCGCACGCCTGGCCCGCCGCGCTGACTCGGGCTGCCCGGGCTGGCCGACTGCGCCGGCCCACGTTGACCCGCCGCCTGCCGGCCCCGCGGAAACGTCGCGCAGGCGCGCTGGGAGCCCCGGTCGTGACCCTCCCCCCGGCGGGGCCCACCGCTGGGCGTCTCGACGGCGGTTCCGGGCCGCGCACGGCATGCTCCCGGCCACTCGGACGGTAGGATGGAGGGGTTGCGGCTCGACCATCGCGTCGAGCCGCCCCGGTGTCGCCGCACGACTGCCGCACAACTGCTGTGCGGCCGGCGCCACCGGGAGTGCACGACGAGCAAGGAGAGACGTGTCCGAGGCCGACCCGATGCCAGAGCCGCTCGCTGACGACCCCTACCTGCGACACCTGCACCCGGACCACAAGCCCAACGGCGTCGACTACGACGCCAGTGCGATCACCGTCCTCGAGGGGCTCGAGGCGGTACGCAAGCGCCCGGGCATGTACATCGGGTCGACGGGCGAGCGCGGCCTGCACCACCTGGTCTGGGAGATCGTCGACAACGCGGTCGACGAGGCCCTGGCCGGCTACGCCGACACCATCGACGTCACCCTGATGGCCGACGGCGCGGTGCGCGTCAAGGACAACGGCCGCGGCATCCCGACCGACCTGCACCCGGTCGAGCACATCAGCGCGGTCGAGCTCGTGCTGACCCAGCTGCACGCCGGCGGCAAGTTCGGCGGGGGCGGCTACAAGGTGTCCGGCGGGCTGCACGGCGTCGGCTCCTCGGTCGTCAACGCCCTCTCGTCCCGGCTCGACGTCGCGGTCCGGCAGAAGGGCCACGCCTTCCGGATGAGCTTCGAGCACGGCGTGGCGACCGGACCGCTGCAGCAGATGGAGGAGACCCAGGCGACCGGCACCACGATCACCTTCTGGGCCAACCCCGAGATCTTCGAGACCACGCACTACGACTTCGAGACGATCCGGGCCCGGTTCCAGCAGATGGCCTTCCTCAACAAGGGCCTGACCATCAACCTGGTCGACGAGCGCGTCGTGCAGGCGCCCGACGACGCCGACGAGGATCTCGACAACGTCGACGACGTCATCGAGCAGGTCGAGCGCGACGACGAGGACCCGGCCGTGCCCGAGGGCACGACCAAGGTCGTCGCCGCCAAGCGGGTCTCCTACCGCTACGACGGCGGCCTGGTCGACTACGTGCACCACCTCAACGGGTCGAAGCGCAACGAGCCGGTCCATCCCGACGTGATCAGCTTCGAGACCGAGGACGACGCCAAGTCGCTCAGCCTCGAGGTCGCGATGCAGTGGACGACCGCGTTCAGCGAGTCGGTGCACACCTACGCCAACACGATCAACACCCATGAGGGCGGCACCCACGAGGAGGGCTTCCGCGCGGCCCTGACCAAGCTGGTCAACGAGTTCGCCCGCAAGCAGAACCTGCTCAAGGACAGGGACGACAACCTCACCGGCGACGACGTCCGCGAGGGCCTGACCGCGGTCATCTCGGTCAAGCTGGCCGACCCCCAGTTCGAGGGGCAGACCAAGACCAAGCTCGGCAACTCCGAGGTCAAGGGGTTCGTCCAGAGCGCCATGACCGACGAGTTCGGGCACTGGCTCGAGTCGCACCCCAGCGAGGGCAAGGACATCGTGCGCAAGGCGGTCCAGGCGGCTGCGGCGCGGATGGCGGCCCGCAAGGCCCGCGAGGCGACCCGGCGCAAGGGGCTGCTCGAGTCCGGCGGGCTGCCCGGCAAGCTGAAGGACTGCCAGTCCAAGGACCCGGGCGCCTCCGAGGTGTTCATCGTCGAGGGTGACTCGGCGGGCGGGTCGGCCACCCAGGCGCGCAACCCGCACACCCAGGCGATCCTGCCGATCCGCGGCAAGATCCTCAACGTCGAGAAGGCCCGGATCGACAAGATCCTGTCCAACCAGGAGGTCCAGGCGCTCATCTCGGCCTTCGGCACCGGGATCGGCGAGGATTTCGAGCTGGCCAAGGCCCGCTACCACAAGATCATCCTGATGGCCGACGCCGACGTCGACGGCATGCACATCCGCACGCTGCTGCTGACGCTGCTGTTCCGGTTCATGCGCCCGCTCATCGAGGCCGGCTACGTCTACCTCGCCCAGCCGCCGCTGTTCCGGCTGCGCTGGAGCAACGCGCCCCACCAGTTCGCCTACTCCGACCGGGAGCGCGACGGCCTGAAGGAGCTGGGCGAGGCCCGTGGCTGGCGGCTGCCCAAGGACAACCCGATCCAGCGCTACAAGGGCCTCGGCGAGATGAACTACACCGAGCTCGGGGAGACGACGATGGACCCCGAGACGCGCACGCTGCTGCAGGTGACCCTCGACGACGCAGCCAAGGCCGACGAGGTCTTCTCGGTGCTCATGGGCGAGGACGTCGAGTCACGCCGCACCTTCATCCAGAAGAATGCCCGCGACGTTCGCTTCCTGGACATCTAGCACCAGCCCGGATGCCGACACACGGGAGCTCCCGGCCGCGGGCGGCAGGCACCCCCGTGGGTCCCCGAGAACCCGGCCGCGAGACAACGGCGCGTTGGACGGGAAGCCCGGTGAGCGGCATACCCCTTGAGCTTGAAACCGACCGTACGACGAAGGAACCGACGTGAGCGACGACCTGCCTCCCAGCGACGGGAACGAGCCCCCCGAGGAGGACCAGAGCCACCTGCAGGGCACCGCCCCGGTCGAACGGGAACCCGGCCAGCACGACCGCGTCGAGCCGATCGACCTGAACACCGAGATGCAGCGCAGCTACATCGAGTACGCGATGTCGGTCATCGTCTCGCGCGCGCTGCCCGACGTGCGCGACGGCCTGAAGCCGGTGCACCGGCGCATCGTCTACGCGATGTATGACGGCGGCTACCGGCCCGAGCGCGGGTTCAACAAGTGCGCGCGGGTCGTCGGCGACGTCATGGGCCACTACCACCCGCACGGCGACTCGGCGATCTACGACGCGCTCGTGAGGCTCGTGCAGGACTGGTCGATGCGCTACCCGCTCGTCGACGGGCAGGGCAACTTCGGCTCACGCGGGAACGACGGGGCGGCCGCGCCCCGCTACACCGAGTGCCGGATGGCGCCGCTCGCGATGGAGATGGTGCGCGACATCGAGCAGGACACGGTCGACTTCGTGCCGAACTACGACGGCAAGACGATGCAGCCGACGGTGCTGCCCAGCCGGTTTCCCAACCTGCTGGTCAACGGCTCGGCCGGCATCGCGGTCGGCATGGCCACGCAGATCCCGCCGCACAACCTGCGCGAGGTCGCCGCCGCCGCCCAGTACTACCTGGCCCACCCGGACCTGCCCCGCGAGGAGTTCCTGGAGGAGGCCATCCGGATCGTGCAGGGGCCCGACTTCCCGACCGGGGCCCTGATCATGGGTCGGAAGGGGATCGAGGACGCCTACCGGACCGGGCGCGGGTCGATCATCATGCGCGCGATCGTGCAGGTGGAGGAGATCCGCGGCCGGCAGGCGCTCGTGGTGACCGAGCTGCCCTACCAGGTCAACCCCGACCAGCTCGCGATGAAGATCGCCGACCTGGTCAAGGACGGGCGGATCGCCGGGATCTCCGACATCAGCGACGAGACCTCCGGACGCACCGGGCAGCGCCTCGTCATCACGCTCAAGCGCGACGCCGTGGCCAAGGTGGTGCTCAACAACCTCTACAAGCACACCCAGCTGCAGACGACCTTCGGGGCCAACATGCTCGCGCTGGTCGACGAGGTGCCCCGCACCCTGCCGCTTTCGGCGTTCATCCGGCACTGGGTCGAGCACCAGATCGAGGTCGTCGTCCGGCGCACGCGGTTCCGCAAGGCCAAGGCCGAGGCCGAGATCCACGTCCTGCGTGGGCTGCTGAAGGCCCTCGACATGCTCGACGAGGTGATCGCGCTGATCCGGGGCAGCGCCACCGTCGAGGACGCGCGGGCGGGCCTGATCGGGCTGCTGCAGATCGACGAGGTGCAGGCCAACGCGATCCTCAACATGCAGCTGCGGCGGCTGGCCGCCCTGGAGCGGCAGCGGCTGGTCGAGCAGCACGACGAGCTGCAGGCCCTGATCGACGAGTACACCGCGATCCTCGCCTCGCCGGAGCGCCAGCGCGAGATCGTCTCGACGGAGCTGCAGGGCATCGTCGACAAGTACGGCGACGAGCGGCGTACCGCGATCGTGCCCTACGACGGCGACATGTCGGTGGAGGACCTGATCCCCGAGGAGGACGTCGTCGTGACGATCACCCGGGGCGGCTACGCCAAGCGGACCAGGGTCGACCAGTACCGCTCGCAGAAGCGCGGCGGCAAGGGGGTGCGCGGGGCCACGCTGCGCGGCGAGGACGTCGTCGAGCACTTCTTCACCACGACGACCCACCACTGGCTGCTCTTCTTCACCAACCTGGGCCGGGTGTACCGGGCCAAGGCGTACGAGCTGCCCGAGGGCTCGCGCGACTCGAAGGGCCAGCACGTGGCCAACCTGATGGCCTTCCAGCCCGACGAGCGGATCGCGCAGGTGCTGGCCATCAGCGACTACGACGCGGGCGACTACCTCGTCCTGGCGACCCGGCGCGGCCTGGTCAAGAAGACCCGGCTGGGTGACTACGACTCGCCACGCTCCGGTGGGGTCATCGCGGTCAACCTGCGCGACGGGGACGAGCTGGTCGGTGCCGACCTGCTCTCGTCCCGCGACGACCTGCTGCTCGTGTCTCGCAAGGGCCAGTCGCTGCGGTTCCACGCCACCGACGACGCGCTGCGACCGATGGGGCGGGCCACCTCCGGGGTCACGGGGATGAAGTTCCGCCGCGGCGACAGCCTGCTGTCCATGTCGGTCGTGGAGGAGGGCGAGGAACCCGACGTCTTCGTCGTCTTCGAGAACGGGCTGGCCAAGCGCACGCCCGTGTCCGACTACCGGATCCAGGGCCGCGGCGGGCTCGGGGTACAGGTGGCCAAGCTGTCCGACAAGGGCGGCGACCTGGTCGGCGCGCTGATCGTCGACGAGAGCGACGAGGTCATGGTCGTCATGGAGAAGGGCAAGATCGTCAGGTCGCGGGTCGACGAGGTGCGGGTCACGGGACGGTCGACCATGGGCGTGAAGTTCGCCACTCCCGACCGCGGTGACTCGATCGTGGCCGTCGCTCGCAACGCCGAGTCCGAGCACGAGGACGACGACGAGGAGCCGGACCAGCCTCACGAGACCGGTGAAACCGCGGGTGTCACCACGGGCGCGCAAACAGCGGTCTCCACGGTCGATGGCGTACCGTCTGACGAGAACACGAACGACCGGGGTGACAGCTCCGAGAGCGACAGCAGAGGTGACGAGTGAGCACGAGCAGCTCTGAGGGTGTGCCGGCCGGCGCCGGCTACGGACCGGGCTCCTCGACGCGGCACACTGCAGCCGGCGCCTCGCCCGGCCCGGCCGGGCCCAAGGGTGCGTCGGCCGCGCAGCGCAGCGTCGGGCCCACGCAGACCGCCCCTACCCAGGCCGTGCGGACCGGCGAGGCGGGCAGCTCGAGCGAGACGCACGGTGCCGGCCAGGCTCGCATCACCAGCCCGGCACCGGCCTCGACCCAGACCGCGGCCCAGGCCCGCCCGGCCCGCAAGGGGCCCCGGCGGGTGCGGCTGGCCGTCGCCCGGGTCGACCCGTGGTCGGTGATGAAGATGAGCTTCCTGCTCTCGGTGGCCATCGGCATCGCCGGGGTCGTGCTCACCGCGGTGCTATGGATGATCCTGTCGACGATGAACGTCTTCAACGACATCGAGGGGGTGCTGCAGAGCCTGCAGACCGCCACGAGCAACCCGTTCTCGATCAAGGACTACATCGGCTTCGGCCGGATCGTGTCGCTGTCCATCGTCATCGGTGTCATCGACGTGATCCTCATGACGGCGATCGCGACCATCTTCGCGTTCCTGTACAACATCTGCTCCGCGCTCGTCGGAGGCGTCCAGCTCACCCTCACCGACGACTGACGATGCGGGCACGCGAGGCCGGGCGAGCGGCATACCCGGTTTTGGTGCGGCGCGGACCGATCCGGTAACGTGATCCCTCGGCCCGGGTCTGCTGATCCTGGCCGCTTGTCGGTGACCACGGGCCTATAGCTCAGACGGTTAGAGCGCTTCCCTGATAAGGAAGAGGTCGGAGGTTCAAGTCCTCCTAGGCCCACCAGCACCACCGCATCGAGAGGACCAGCCCATGTGGAAGCGTCTCGCCCTGATCGCAGCGTCCGCCGCTGGGGTGGCCTACCTGCGCAAGAAGGCCAAGGACCAGCAGGCCGAGCAGGACCTCTGGGCCCAGGCGACCGACCCGATCCCGCCGGCCACGCCCGGGGAGCCCAAGCCGCAGGCATGACGGCCCGCGGCGCCTGATCGCCGCTCGGGGCCATGGCGCAACTGGTAGCGCACCTGCTTTGCAAGCAGGGGGTTAGGGGTTCGAGTCCCCTTGGCTCCACTCACGTTCGTGCAGGTCAACGGCTTGCAAGTCGC
>NZ_JBDIAQ010000002.1:0-79734 GCF_039812505.1 Intrasporangium sp.
CGCTCGCCGCACCGGCCCAGGGCCGGCGGGTCAGTGGGCCGCGTCCTGCCAGGACCGGCCGATGCCGATGTTGACGTCGAGCGGCACGTCCATCGCCGTCGCGCCGCCCATCTCGGTGCGCACGACCCGCTCCACCAGCTCCTGTTCACCCGGCGCGACCTCGAGGACGAGCTCGTCGTGGACCTGCAGCAGGATCCGGGATCGCAGGCCCTCCTGTCGCAGAGTTCGGTCGACGCCCAGCATCGCGACCTTCATGATGTCGGCCGCCGAGCCCTGGATCGGGGCGTTGAGCGCCATCCGCTCGGCCATCTCGCGGCGCTGCCGGTTGTCGGAGGTGAGGTCGGGCAGGTAGCGGCGCCGGCCGAACATCGTCGCGGTCCAGCCGGTCACCCTGGCCTGGGCCACGACCCCGGCGAGGTAGTCGCGCACCCCGCCGAACCGCTCGAAGTAGCCTGCCATCAGCCCGCGTGCCTCCTCGGTGCTGATGCCGAGCTGCTTCGAGAGGCCATAGGCGGACAGGCCGTAGGCGAGCCCATAGGACATCGCCTTGATCTTCGAGCGCATCGCGGCGGTGACCTCCTGCGGTGGCACGCCGAAGACCTGCGACCCGACGAAGCTGTGCAGGTCCTCGCCCGACCGGAACGCGGCGATGAGCCCCGCGTCACCGGACAGGTGGGCCATCACGCGCATCTCGATCTGCGAGTAGTCGGCGGACATCAGCGACTCGTAGCCGGCCCCGACGACGAACAGGCCGCGGATGCGCCGGCCCGCCTCGGTGCGGATCGGCACGTTCTGCAGGTTCGGGTCGGCCGAGGAGAGCCGCCCGGTCGCGGCCATGGTCTGCAGGTAGGTGGTGTGGATCCGTCCGTCGTCGGCCACGGACTTCTGCAGGCCCTCGACCGTCACCCGCAGCTTGGCCGCGTCGCGGTGCTCCAGCAGCGCCTTGAGGAAGGGGTGCTCGGTCTTGACCCAGAGCTCGGTGAGCGCGTCGGCGTCGGTCGTGTGGCCGGTCTTGGTCTTCTTCGTCTTGGGCATCTGCAGCTGGTCGAACAGCACGGTCTGCAGCTGCTTGGGCGAGCCGAGGTTGATCTGCTCCCCGTCGATCGCGTCCCACGCCTCCTGCTGGGCCTGCTCCACCTTGGCGGCGAACTCCTGCTCGAGCGCCTCGAGGCCCGCCGCGTCGACGGCAATGCCGGTCTCCTCCATCCGGGCCAGCACGTCGACCAGCGGGATCTCCATGTCGGCCAGCAGAGCGGTGCCGCCGGTGGCCTCGAGCTGCGCGTCGAGGGCGTCTGCCAGGTCGCGGATGGCGCTGGCCCGGACCATCGTGCTCTCCGCGACGTGCGCGTCGCCGTCGAGGTCGAGCAGCCCCTGGCCGCTCTCGGTCGCCCTGCCGAGCTCGCGCTTCAGGTTGCGCAGCACGAGGTCGTCGAGGTGGTAGGACCGCTGGTCAGGCTTGACCAGGTAGGCCGCGAGCTGGGTGTCGGAGGTGAGCCCGGCCAGTCGCCAGCCACGCGCCGCGAGCGCCTCGATCGGGCCCTTCGCGTCGTGCATGGCCTTCGGGTGCTCCGCCGACTCGAGCCAGCCGCCCACGGCGGCCTCGCCCTGTGGGGTCAGCATCGTGACCTCGACGAAGGCGGCGCTGCCGTCGGGGCTGGCGATCGCGAGCGCGACGACGTCGCCGGTGCCGTGCGCCCAGCTCCCGACTGCGTCCAGGCCGGCCCGCTGGGCCGGGGTCAGATGTGCGGCCACCCAGCCGGGCACCGCGTCCGGGTGCAGGACCGTGCCCGCGATGTCATAGCCGGCCTCCGCCTCGGGCTCGGGAGCCTCGATGGTGGAGAAGAGCCGGTCGCGCAGCACCCGGAACTCGAGCCCGTCGAAGAGGGTGTGGACCTGCTCGCGGTCCCACTGCCCCCGCTCCAGCTCGTCGACGGTGACCCCCACTGGCGCGTCGCTCACGAGCTGGTTGAGCCGCCGGTTGCGCAGCACCTGGTCGAGGTGCTCGCGCAGCGACTGCCCGGCCTTGCCCTTGACCTGGTCGACGCCGGCCACGATGCCGGCGAGGTCGCCGAACTGGCCGATCCACTTCGCCGCGGTCTTGGGCCCGACCCCCGGCACGCCCGGCAGGTTGTCGGAGGTCTCGCCGACGAGTGCGGCCAGGTCGCTGTACCGGGCCGGCGGCACCCCGTACCGCTCCTCGACGGCGGCCGGCGTCATCCGGGACAGCTCCGAGACCCCCCGGACCGGGTAGAGCACGGTGACCGTGTCGGAGACGAGCTGGAAGGTGTCGCGGTCTCCGGAGCAGATCAGCACCTCCATGCCCCGGTCGCGTGCCTGGCCGGAGAGCGTCGCGATGATGTCGTCGGCCTCGTAGCCCTCGAGCTCGACGTAGCGGATGCGCAGGGCGGCCAGGACCTCGTGGAGAAGCGAGATCTGTCCCTGGAACTCGTCGGGGGTGCGGGCCCGCCCGGCCTTGTACTCGGCGTACTGCTCGGAGCGGAAGGTGGGCCGGGACAGGTCGAACGCGACGGCGACGTGGGTCGGTTGCTCGTCGCGCAGCACGTTGATCAGCATCGAGGTGAACCCGTAGACGGCGTTGGTGTGCTGGCCGGTCGATGTCGAGAAGTTCTCCACCGGCAGTGCGAAGAAGGCGCGGTAGGCCAGCGAGTGCCCGTCGAGCAGGAGGAGTCGGCTCACACGGGAAGCCTAGCCACCGCCACCGACGGCCCGGCCTACGATCGGCACCATGACCGACGTCTCCGAGATCCTCGCGTCGCTGCAGGGCCAGACCAAGGGCACCCTCATCGAGCGGATGGGGATCGAGATCACCGAGGCCACCCGGGAACGGGTCGTGGGAACCATGCCGGTCGCCGGGAACACCCAGCCGTACGGCCTGCTCCACGGTGGCGCGAGCGTCGTGCTGGCCGAGACGCTCGGCTCCGTCGGGGCCGGACTCTGCGCCGGTCCCGGTCGCGTCGCCGTCGGGCTGAACATCAACGCGACCCACCACCGGGCCGCCCGTCAGGGCACCGTGACGGGCGTGGCCACCCTGCTCAGCGGCGGCCGGACGGTGGCCACCTACGACGTCGCGATCACCGACGCGGCCGGCGAGCGGGTCTGCACCTCCCGGATCACCTGCCTGCTGCGCGACGCCCCGCCGGCGCGGGAGTGATCCCGTTCAGCCGATCGTGCGCGGCGGGGGCACGCGGCGTCCGCGGGCGCGCAGGTCGCGGCGGCGCTGGAGCACCTGGGCGATCGGGCGCCGGGAGGACGCACCCACTCCGGCGAGCCGACGCTCGAGTGCCGACACGGAGGTGACCCGACGGACGGTCTCGGGCGCGAAGCCGATCCGGGCGAAGAACCGGTTGCTCTCGCGGTCGTGTGCCGGCACGAGGCTCGCGACATGCCCCGCCCCGACCCTGTCGGCGTACCGCAGCGTCGTCGCGAGCAGCGCCGTGGCGACACCCTGCCGACGGTGCTCGGGCAGCACATGGAGCATGCTGATCGACACGCACGGCGCATCCACCAGCGGGCTGCGCGTGGAGTCGACGACCAGGACGTAACCGGCCGGGCGGCCCTCGACGGAGGCGATGAACGCGCAGATGTCGGGCCGGTCGAGCGCGGTGCTCAGGGTCCCGTCGTCCGCGAGCCGGCGGGCCGCCTCGGGGGTCGTGCCGGACTCGATGCGGTGCGCCACCCACAGCTCGATGAAAGGGCCACGCAGGGCTCCCTCGACGCGCTGCACCTCGACCCCTGGTCTACCCATGCATCCTCCTGTCAGACCCCGAGCCAACATCCTGACCCTACGCTCGGTAGCCCGACTCCGGAAGGTGTTCCCGGACCCGGGTCACAGGTTGGTCTCATGTCCCCCGGACGCGCCGCCACCCCACTAGGGTGGCCGCACACCATCGGGCGTGGATGGCTGCGCCCGGACTCTTGCGGGAGGGAAGAATGCGTTTGACAGGGCTCAGGGCTGCCACCGCGGTGGCGGCCGTGACACTACTTGCCGCGGCGTGTGGGGGCGGCGGCAATACCGGCGGTACGGGCGGCAGCCCGACCGGTGGGAGCACGGCCGGCGGGGGGTCGGCCGAGGCGATGAAGTTCGGCTACGTGCTTCCCGAGACCGGTTCGCTGGCCTACCTCGGCCCGCCGCAGATCGAGGCGATGAAGTACGCGATCTCGCTGATCAACAAGGACGGCGGCGTGCTGGGCAAGCAGCTGCCCGCCCCGGTCGGCGGTGACGAGGCCGACGACCAGGCCCTCGCCAACCAGGCCGCGGACCGGGTGCTCGCCGCGGGCGTCAACGCCATCATCGGCGCCGCCGCCTCCGGCATGTCCCTGGCGATCATCGACAAGGTCACCGGGGCGGGCGTCGCCCAGTGCTCCGGGTCCAACACGGCCCCGACGTTCACCGGCTACAAGGACAACGGGCTGTACTTCCGCACCGCGCCCTCGGACGCGCTGCAGGGCCCGGTGCTGGCCGACCAGGTCATCTCCGACGGCCACAGCCAGGTGGCGATCACCGCTCGGGCCGACGACTACGGCAAGGGTCTGGCCGACGCGACGGCCAAGGCGTTGCAGAACGGCGGCGCGACGGTCGTGCTCAACGAGACCTACGACCCCAAGGCGACCGACTTCAACGCGACGGTCCAGAACATCGTCGCCAAGAAGCCCGACGCCGTCGTGATCGTCGCCTTCGAGGAGGGCAAGCAGATCATCCAGGGCCTGATCGAGGCGGGGCTGACGCCGCAGAAGGTCGGCATGTACGGCGCCGACGGCCTGCGCAACGCCGACCTCGGCAAGCTCGTCAGCCCGAAGGACCCGAGCAAGCTCGCGGGCTTCAAGGGCACGGCGCCCGCCTCGGCCGACAACCCGGACTTCCTGAAGAACCTCAAGACGTTCGCGCCCTCGCTCAAGGAGGTCCAGTTCGCCCCGCAGGTCTACGACTGCGTCAACATCCTGGCGCTCGCCGCCGAGCAGGCGAAGTCGACCAAGGCCGACGACTTCAAGAAGTACGTCAACGGCATCACCAAGGACGGCGACAAGTGCACCAGCTTCGCCGACTGCAAGAAGCTCATCGACGAGGGCAAGGACGTCGACTACGACGGCGCGAGCGGCCCGCTCGACTTCACCGACGCCGGTGAGCCCGGTAGCGCCTCGATCGAGGTCTACGAGTTCGACAAGACCGGCGCCCTGAAGACCCTCAGGACCGTCCAGTCCAAGCCGGCCTCGTGACCGGGGGCAGCCGACCCGCTCGCTGAGCCGAGCGGCATACCCGAGAAGGGCCCTGACCACCGCGGTGGTCAGGGCCCTTCCGCCTGGGCGGCACGGTCTACGTGGCGATCCGGGCCAGGGTGCCGAGGTACAGCTCGACGACCTTGGGATCTGCCATGAGCTGGCGGCCGGTGCCGGTGTAGGCGTCCTTGCCCTGGTCGAGGACGTAGGCGCGGTCGCTGATCTCGAGGCAGCTGTTGGCGTTCTGCTCGACCATGAGGATCGAGACCCCCGAGTCGTTGATCGTCTTGACGGCCTCGAAGACGCTGTCCTGCATGATCGGCGACAGGCCGGCCGACGGCTCGTCGAGGAAGAGGACGTCGGGGCTGGTCATGAGCGCGCGGCCCATGGCGACCACCTGCCGCTCACCGCCCGAGAGCGAGCCGCAGCGCTGGTGGCTGCGCTGGCCCAGGAGCGGGAAGAGCTCGACGACTACCTTGAACCGCACCCCGAACTCCTTGGGGCGCAGGTAGATCCCCATCTGCAGCGTCTCCTCGATGGTCAGCGAGGGGAACACGTTGTCGTTCTGCGGAACGTACCCGAGACCCTTGGCCACCAGATGGTGCGCGCGCGCCCCGGTGATCTCCTCGTCGCGCAGCAGGACCTGTCCCCCCCGGATCGGGACCAGCCCGAACATGGCCTTGATCAGGGTGGACTTGCCGGCCCCGTTGGGGCCGATGATCCCCACCAGCTCACCCTGCTCGACGTGGACGGTGCACCCGTTCAGGACGTTCACCTCGGGGATGTAGCCCGCGACGAGCTCCTTCGACCGGAGCAGGGGCGGACCCGTCCCCGTCGACCCTCCGACATCCGACCCGCTGCCTGCCGCGTTGCTCATGATGCGTCCTCCGAGGTCGTGGGGAGGGCCCGGCGCTTGCCGAGGTAGGCCTCGATGACCTTCTCGTTCGTGCGGATGTCGTCGGGCCGGCCCTCGGCGATGACCGCACCCTCGGCGAAGACCACGATCCAGTCGCTGATGCTCATGATGACGTCCATGTCGTGCTCGACGAGGACGATCGACATGCCGTCGTCTCGCAGCTGCTGGATGTGGCCCAGCAGAGACTGCACGAGAGCCGGGTTCACGCCGGCCATCGGCTCGTCCAGCATGATCATCGTCGGCCCGACCATCATCGCCCGGGCCATCTCGAGCAGCTTGCGCTGGCCACCTGACATGGTGCCGGCGAACTCGTCGCGCATGTGCCCGAGTCGGAACCTCTCGATGAGGGCGTCGGCCCGCTGCTCGACGTCCTTCTCCTGGCTCGTCCACACCCAGCGCAGTGGAGCGGTGAGCATCCGTTCGCCCCGCTGTCCGGTCGCCCCGAGCATGACGTTCTCGAGGGTCGTCAGCCGCATCAGGGCCTTGGTGAGCTGGAACGTGCGCACCATGCCGAGCCGGGCGATCCGGTAGGCCGGCGAGCCGCTGATGTCCGTGCCGTTGAACGACCAGCTGCCCGTGTCCGGCTTGTCGAACCCGCTGACCAGGTTGAAGAAGGTGGACTTGCCGGCTCCGTTCGGGCCGATGAGGGCCGTTATCGTGCTGCGCTGGACCTCCAGGTGGTCGACCCGGACGGCCTTGACACCGCCGAAGGACCTGCTCACGTTGTCGGCCACGAGGATCGCGTCGGGCTTGGCGACGCCGGGCTCGGCGGCGACTCCCGCCAGGGCGGCTGCGGCCCGCCTGGCCCCCTCGCTCTTGACGGCTGCGCCGGTCGCGACGATCTCCTCGCGAGCCTCGACGACGGTGGGGTTGCTCATCTCATCGGACATCGAGACGCAGCTCCTTGGGGTCGCCGAGGATCCCGGCAGGTCGGTAGATCATGAGCAGCAGCAGGCACAGCCCGACGAAGACGAACCGCATCGCGCCGACGTCCGGGCCGCTGAGGACATCGCCCGAGATGACCCCCGATGCGGTCGCGTTGCGCAGCAGCGAGTCGAGGAAGGTGGCCAGGAACCAGAAGATGATCGAGCCGAGCACCGGCCCGAGAATGCGGCTGGCCCCGCCGAGGATCATGATCGCCCAGAGGTAGAACGTCACCGCGGGGTTGAAGTTGTCGGGGTTGACCGACTGGGTGGCGATCGCGATCAGTGCTCCGGCGATGCCGCCGATGACCCCGCCCAGCACCAGCGACTGCATCTTGTAGGCGTACACGTTCTTGCCCAGGCTGCGCGCGGCCAGCTCGTCCTCGCGGATGGCCCGCAGCACCCGGCCCCACGGACTGCGGATCAGCAGCAGGACCAGCACCGACGTCAGGGCGACCAGGCCCCAGCCGACCGTCATGACCCACAGGTTGCGGGCCGAGAAGAAGAACGGTCCGAGCACGAGGTCGGTGCTGTACGGGTTGAGGGCGAAGAACTCGTCGGCGAACTGTCGCAGGCCGTAGACGCCGCCGGTGATCGGCGCGGCCCAGTCGGACCGGTAGAAGTAGCGCAGCACCTCCGCACCGGCGATCGTCGCGATCGCGAGGTAGTCCCCGCGCAGCCGGAGCGTGGGGATGCCGAGGATCAGGGCGAGCAGGACCGAGCAGGCGATCCCGACGAGCAGCCCGACCCAGAGGCTGAGGCCCCAGGTCGAGACGCTGACGGCGACGCCGTACGCGCCGACGAGCATGAACCCGACGTGGCCGAAGTTGAGCAGTCCGGTGAAGCCGAAGTGCAGGTTGAGGCCGACGGCGGCCAGGGCGTAGATCGCGGCCTCCGGGCCGAGCGCGCCGCGCAGGGCGTTGGACAGGACATCGGTGAAGTTCATGGTCGCTACTCCCTGCGCCTCAGCCGGCGCGCTCCGCTCGCCCGAGGATGCCCTGCGGCCGGATCAGCAGGACGATGATGAGCGCGAGCAACGCCCACGCGTTCTGCAGCGACGGCGGGAACCACAGGTTGGACAGCTGCGAGACGAGGCCGACGATGATGCTGCCGACCATCGCGCCGTAGGCGCTGCCGAGCCCGCCGAGGATGACACCGGCGAACATCAGCAGCAGCAGGTTGAAGCCCATGTCCCAGTAGACGGCACCCTGGGTCACGCCGAAGAAGACGCCCCCGAGCGCGGCGAGGGCGCCGCCGATGACCCAGATCGTCAGGATGACCCGGTCCACGTCGATGCCCGAGGCCTCGGCGAGGTCCTTGTTGTCGGCCACGGCGCGGGCGGCCTTGCCCATGCGGGTGCGCTGCAGCAGCACGGCGACCAGGACGAGGATGCCGAAGGAGGCGAGCGTCACGATGAGGTCACGCGGCGTGATCGAGATCGGCCCGAGCTGCATGGCCGGCTGCAGCGCGTACTCCGAGTACTTCTCGCGCCGCCCCGAGAACACCACCAGGATCAGGTAGCGGAGGAACAGCGAAAGGCCGATCGAGATGATGAACATCTGGATCAACCCGGTGCCGCGCCGCCGCATCGGCCTCCACAGGCCCAGGTCCAGGCCACCACCGAACAGGCCCCCCGCGATGACGGCGGCGACTCCGCCGACGATCAGCGGCATCGAGCCAGGGCTCGTGCTGACCCAGAACGCGACGACCGCGCCGATCGTGACCAGCTCGCCGTGCGCGAAGTTGATCAGCCGGGTCGTGCCGAAGATGAGCGACAGTCCCACCGCCGTGATCGCGATGATGGCGCCGAGCTTCAGCCCCTCGACGACGAGCTGCAGGACCCGGTCGAGGGTCACCCCCTCGCCGCCCTCGCCCGTGGCACCCGGTTCGTTCTGGTCGCCCGACTGGCTGGACCCACTCGTCGGCTGCGGAGCCGACCCCGGCTTCGGCTGCTGCTGCTGGCTGGTGCTGATCAGCGGGAAGATGACGGTGCGCTGCTGCTGTGGCCGGACCACGACCGCGGCGAGTACCTCGCCACCCTTGTCGCGCGGCTGCACTCCCTGCGGCAGCGTCGACAGGTCGAGCTTGAGGGTGTACTCGCCCGGGCCCGGAAGTGGGATCTGCCACTGGCCCTGGGCATCCGAGGTGGCCGAGCCGACGGTCGTGCCGTTCTGCTCGGCGGTGATCGTGACCCCGCTCGCGGGCTTGCCGCCAGGTCCTCGCAGGGTGCCCTTGAGGCTCTGGTCGCCCTCGGCCGTCTGCAGGGCGGGATGGTCCGCGCGCGTGGGTGCGGCACCCGCGACGGCTGCGCTCGCGGCCCCGGCCCCGGTCAGGCAGAGCAGGAAGAACGCGGCTACTATCGCGATCAGGCGTGGTCGCACGGCGGCCTCCTTCAAATTCGCTGCCCGGATTGAACCACAGCGGGGGGGTCGCTGCGCAGACCTCGGCCGGACTCGCTCTGAAGTTGTGACCTGTCGACGGCCCAAGCCCGGCCAAACCGGACCTGCGTCGCGGCCCGGCCGCCGCTCAGGCGGCGGGGAAGCCCTTGATGACTGCCTCGGCGACCTCTTTCATGCCGAGACGACGGTCCATCGCGGTCTTCTGGATCCAGCGGAACGCGTCTGCCTCGGTGAGCTTGAGCTGGGTCATCAGGACGCCCTTGGCGCGGTCGACGAGCTTGCGCGTCGCGAGTCGCTCGCCGAGGTCGGCGATCTCCGCCTCGAGCGCCTTGACCTCCTGCCAGCGCGAGCGGGCGATCTCGATCGCGGGTCGCAGGTCGTCGGCGCTGAACGGCTTGACGACATAGGCCATGACGCCGGCGTCCCGGGCACGTTCGACCAGCTCGGTCTGCGAGAAGGCGGTGAGCATGATGACCGGGCAGAGGTGGTTGTCGTGGATCTGCTCGGCTGCCGCGAGCCCGTCGAGCACGGGCATCTTGATGTCCATGATGACGACGTCGGGCTCGAGCTCGGTGGCGAGCTCGACAGCCTGCTGACCGTTGGACGCCTGTCCGACGACCTCGTAACCCTGCTCACCGAGCATCTCGACCAGGTCCAGCCGGATCAGCGTCTCGTCCTCGGCCACGACGATGCGGGTCGCCGAGGTGGGCTTGCCGGCCGGTTGCTTCGCGGTCTGCTCGGCGGTGCTCTCGTCTCCGGTCACGATGAGAGCCTAGCGGTGCCGGGAGCGGGACTTGAACCCGCACGACCTTGCGGCCAGAGCATTTTGAGTGCTCCGTGTCTGCCATTCCACCACCCCGGCGGGTGCCGAGCCAGCATACCGATCGGGGCACCCGGCTCAGGCGTCGATCCGCTCGCGATCGACCTCGGCGGCCGACTCGATGATGAAGTCCTTGCGCGGCGCTACGTCGCTGCCCATCAGCAGCTCGAAGACCCGTTCGGCCGCGTCGAGGTCGCGCATGGTGACCCGGCGCAGGGTGCGGTGCCGCGGGTCCATGGTCGTGTCGGCCAGCTGATCGGCGTCCATCTCGCCCAGCCCCTTGTAGCGCTGGAGCGGCTGCTTGATGCGCTTGCCCTTCTTCTCCAGGCTGCTGACGGTGCGGCGCAGCTCCAGCTCGTTGTAGGTGTAGATCAGCTCGTTCTTCTTCGCCCCGGCGCCCACCACCTCGATGCGGTGCAGCGGGGGCATCGCGGCAAAGACCCGTCCGGCCTGGACGAGCGGGCGCATGTAGCGGAAGAAGAGGGTGAGCAGCAGGGTGCGGATGTGGGCGCCGTCGACGTCGGCGTCGGTCATGATGATGACCTTGCCGTACCGGGCCGAGGCCAGGTCGAACGTGCGTCCCGACCCGGCGCCGATGACCTGGATGATCGCGGCGCACTCGGCGTTCTTGAGCATGTCCTGGATCGATGCCTTCTGCACGTTCAGGATCTTGCCGCGGATCGGCAGGAGGGCCTGGAACTCCGAGTTGCGGGCCTCCTTGGCCGTGCCCATGGCCGAGTCGCCCTCGACGATGAACAGCTCCGACCGCTCGACGTCGTGGGTGCGGCAGTCGCGCAGCTTGGCCGGCAGGGTGGAGGACTCCAAGGCGTTCTTGCGCCGCTGGGTCTCCTTGTGCAGCCGCGCGCTGATGCGCGTCTTCATCTCCGCGACGACCTTCTCGAGCAGCCGGGCCGACTGGTCCTTGTCACCGCGCCGGCCCGAGGTGATCCGCTCCGTCAGCTGCTGCTCGAGGACCCTGGCGACGATGCCACGCACCGCCGACGTGCCGAGGACCTCCTTGGTCTGCCCCTCGAACTGCGGCTCGGCCAGGCGAACCGTGACGACCGCGGTGAGCCCGGCCAGGACGTCGTCCTTCTCCGGCTTGTCACTGCCCACCTTGAGCCGCCGGGCGTTGACCTCGAGCTGCTTGCGGAAGACCTTGAGCAGGGCCTGCTCGAAGCCGGCCACATGGGTGCCACCCTTGGGCGTGGCGATGATGTTGACGAACGACTGGACTCGGGTGTCGTACCCCTGCCCCCAGCGCAGCGCGATGTCGACCAGGCACTCCCGGTCCACCGCGGTGGGGGTCAGGTGACCGCGGTCGTCCAGCACCGGGACCGTCTCGGTGAAGCTGCCGGACCCGGTCAGGCGCCACACGTCGGTGATGCCGGGGTCGGGGGCGAGGAACTCGGCGTACTCGGTGATGCCGCCCTCGTGCTGGAAGACCTGTTCGATCGGGGTCTCCGGCCCGGATCCCGGCCGCTCGTCGCGGAGCACCAGGCGCAGGCCGGGGACCAGGAACGAGGTCTGGCGCACCCGCGCCGCCAGGGCCTCGTAGTCCAGTGTCGCGCCCTTGAGGAAGATCTGGGGGTCCGGCCAGAACCTGACCCGCGAGCCGGACACCCCGCGGCGCACCTTGCCGATGACGGGCAGGGCCCGCTTGGACTCGTATGCGGTGAACGGCGCCTCGGGCGAGTGGACCCCCACGGAGTCCCGGAAGGCGCCCGGCTCACCGCGCCGGAAGCTCATCGCATACGTCTTGCCGCCCCGGTCCACCTCGACGTCCAGCCGGGCGGAGAGCGCGTTGACCACGGAGGCACCGACGCCGTGCAGGCCACCCGACGCGGAGTAGGAACCGCCACCGAACTTGCCGCCGGCATGGAGCTTGGTGAAGACGACCTCGACGCCCGAGAGCCCGGTGCGCGGCTCGATGTCGACCGGGATCCCTCGCCCGTCGTCTCGCACGACGATCGACCCGTCGGATCCGAGGATCACCTGTATCTCGGTGCACACGCCCGCGAGCGCCTCGTCGACGGAGTTGTCGATGATCTCCCAGAGGCAGTGCATGAGACCACGCCGGTCGGTCGAGCCGATGTACATCCCGGGTCGCTTCCGGACGGCCTCGAGCCCCTCGAGAACCTGCAGGTGACGGGAGGTGTAGTCGCCGTTGGCGGAGCTGGGGCGGGATGCCACGTGCGGTGTCCTCTTTCGTGCGGTGTCCTCTTTCGTGCAGTGTCGTTCTTCATGCAGTGTTGCTTCTCCTGCAGTGTTGCTTCTCCTGCAGTGTCGCTTCTCCTGCATGGCTCGAGCGGGCTCGCGCACCGGCCGGCGACAGCATGCTAACGAGCGGTCCTGACACACCGAGGAAGGCTCGCGGAACTGGGGCGATGCCGGGCGTCCAAGGCCCGGGGCGAAGGGTCCCGGTAGGATCGACACGCCGTCGGCTGGGTAACGATCTGGGTATCAGCACGTCTCATCTCACGAGCCTGCGCCACGGGAAGGAATGAACGTGTTTCACTGTTGGAACGACCACGAGATGCGACGGCGCAGGATCGGCCCGGCCAGGCGGCTGGTAGGAGAGCCCGTCGCGATCGTCAGGCGTAGTTGGTCGGGCCACCCTCGTGGGGGCCCCGAGGGAAGAGAGAAGGCGAGAACGAGATGAACACAGTGTTGGCACCCGAGTTGACGGCTGCAGACCGCTGTGACCGGTGTGGCGCGCAGGCGTACGTTCGTGCTCGCCTCGTCTCCGGCGGTGAGCTGCTCTTCTGCGCCCACCATGGCCGGGAGCACCTGCCCGCGTTGCAGGGCTTGGCCGTCGAGATCCACGACGAGAGTGCCCGGCTCGCACAGACCCCGGGATCCGCTCCCGTCGACGAACGGTGACGCCCCGGCGACCCAAGCGGTGACACCGCGGCGACCCAGGAGGTAACGCTCCGGCAATCGACGTGCATGGCGTCCACTTGGGGCGCAAGATCCGGGGACGACGACGGGGCAAATGAGCTGGGTCGACGTATGGCGACGCCCGGCGCATGTCCGATCTCCTCGGGCGTCGTTCTCGATCGCTCGCTGAACGCGTGTCGGCTCTCTGAACAGAACACGTCGGCTGGCCGACCACAATCAACCGCCCAGAGCGTCCAAGTACGGCCAGAGCCACTCGAAGTCACGCATCAGGACGCCTGGCGCCGGGGTCACTGGCGTAGCGAGCACATCAGGCGGGCTGAGCGGTGACCTCGGTGCGGCGGTGCCGCTCACTCACCACTGGTCTCGCCGACGCTTCTCCCATCGCTGCTCGAGCCGCTCCATGAAGCTGCCGTGGCCGGCCGTCTGCTTGCCCTTGCCTCGGGAATGGCTCGTTGCCGTGCCGTTCTCGCCGACGGAGCGCAGTGCTGTGCGCGCCGGAGAGACGGCATAGGCGATGCCGGCGACCATGACGGCGAAGCCGATGGCCCCCAGCCAGATGAGCGAGCTCATGGCGGAGAAGATCACCAGAGCGAGCCCGGCCACACCAGCCACGACACCGATGACGATCCGTCCTCGCCCCAGACGGCGAGACCGCGTCTTCTGGATCCGCGAGGCGAATCGCGGGTCCTCGGCATAGAGCGCCTCCTCCATCTGCTGAAGGAGCGCCTCCTCGTGTTCCGAGAGTGCCACTTGGCACCTCCCTGTGCTGTGCGTCCGACTCTGGAATCCG
Source organism: Intrasporangium sp. (assembly GCF_039812505.1). Lineage (GTDB taxonomy): Bacteria > Actinomycetota > Actinomycetes > Actinomycetales > Dermatophilaceae > Intrasporangium_A. The sequence goes on from NZ_JBDIAQ010000002.1 coordinate 13,985, forward strand.
GTGTGATCCGACTTGACACTGATCATACGTGGACTCCCTTTCAGGATAGGTCCGGTTGCTCGTCCTGTGAACCTGAGCCCGAGTCGGGGATGAGGCTGGCCGGACGAACCGAGCCGGCGCCGAACCGGGCGCTCGCGCGGTCGACCGCTCGGTCGGCCTCGCGCCACCCCCGCTCCGGCTCGTCGAGCGTCGCCTGGATCGGGGTCCCGCTCGATCGAGCGAGCCCTTCGAGCCGGACCCCGACGAGTCGGATGCGCGTCCGCTGCAGGCCGAGCCGGTCGAACAGCTCGACCGCGGTGGCGTGGATCTCCCGTGACACGTCGGTGTGCCCGCGCAGCGTCTTGGCTCGGGTGATCGTCGTGAAGTCGGCGAACCGGACCTTGATCGACACGGTCCGCCCGCTCACCCCCGCGGCTCGGGCCCGAGCCGCGGTCCGGTCGGACAGGCGCAGCAGCTCGCGGCGCACCACGGCGGGGTCGTCGACGTCGTAGGAGAAGGTCTCGTCGGCACCGATGGACTTCTCCCGCCGCTGCCGCTCGACCGGCCGCGGGTCGCGGCCCCAGGCAAGATCGTGCAGGGTGCGCCCGGCAGCCCCACCGAGGGCACGCTGGAGCGTCTCGACCGGGGTGTGGGCCAGGTCGGCGATGGTGCGCAGGCCGAGCCGGTGCAGGTGCTCCTCGGTGCGGTCCCCGACTCCCCAGATCGCCGCGACGGGCAGCTGGTGCAGGAAGGCGACCGTCTCGTCACGCGGCACGACGAGCAGGCCGTCCGGTTTGGCCAGGCCCGAGGCGAGCTTGGCGACGAACTTCGTCGTGGCGACGCCGACCGAGCAGGTGATGCCCTGTTCGTCGGCGATGGTGTCTCGCAGCAGCTCGCCGACCCGGGCCGGTGGCCCGACCCGCCGGGCGGCACCCGAGACGTCGAGGAAGGCCTCGTCGAGCGAGAGTGGCTCGACGAGCTCGGTGAACGTCGCGAACGTCGCCATGATCGCCTCCGAGATCGCGGCATAGCGACGGTGGTCGGGCGGGATGACGACGGCGTGTGGGCAGAGCCGTCGTGCCTGTGCCATCGGCATGGCCGAGGTGACCCCGAACGCCCGGGCCTCGTAGGTGGCCGACAACACGACCGACCGTCCGGAACCACCGATGATGACCGGCCGTCCGCGAAGGTCCGGTCGCGAGAGGAGCGAGGCGGACGCGTAGAAGGCGTCCATGTCGACGTGCAGGGTCGTGCACCCGGTGTCGTCGGGCGGTCCGGGCTCGCGCCGGGCCGGCACGCTGAACTGACGGCGACTCATCGCACGGCGCTCCGGCGGGCCCGGCCCTCAGCCGCGACGGGCGACGACGTACAGGGCACTGCCGAGCGTGCCGAGGACCTCTCGGCCCGACCCGCGCACGAGCAGGTCGTCGAGCTCGTCGAGAGCAGCGCGGTCGGCCTCCGAGTCGACGAGCGAGGCCGGGACCAGGTGCGAGAGAATCCCGGCACCACGGGCCTGCTCGATGGCGAACCCGGCCGCGGTGAGCAGTCCGGTGAGCCGGTCGAGGTCGAACCGGCGCGGGAGCGGGTCCTGGGCGCCCCAGCGCCCGGCAGGGTCGAGCAGGGCGGCGCGGGCGTGGCCGAACTCGCCGCCGATCGCCTTGGCGAAGACGACGGCGAGTCGGCCGGCGACGACGAGGGACAGCACCCCGCCCGGCCGAAGGACCGTCGCCGTCGCGCGCAGGGTCCTGGACGGGTCGTCGACGAACTCGAGCGTGCCGTGGCAGCAGGCGAGGTCGAAGATGGCGCCGGGCAGGACCGACTCGAGGGAGTCGCCGTCGCCCTGCAGCCCGGTGACCCGGCCGGAGACTCCGGCCTCACGGGCGCGGTCGCCGAGTGCGGCCAGGGCGTTCGGGCTGGGGTCGACGACGGTGACCCGGTGGCCCGAGACGGCGAGCGGGACGGCGACTCCGCCGGTGCCTCCGCCGAGATCGAGCACCTCGAGGGGATGGCCGAGACGCTGGGTGCAGCTCGCCGCGAGGAGCTCGGTCGCCGCGACCACGGCAGAGGTGCGGGCCACGGACCGGTGCTGGCCTCGCTGGTCCTCGCGCACGACGTCCTCCTCGGGCCGGAATGGTGCGGTCTCACCTTAGTGCCCCGCACTCCCGGAGCTGGCATGCCACAGCTTGCGCGGGGCGGCCCCGTACGAGCCGCCGGTCGGCACGAGGCCACCGGGCCGGGCACCGTGGACGGCGGTCCCGGCGGGACGCACGTCGGCATAGGGTGACTGTCGGTAGCCGGAGGCGTGCACGAGGACCCGGCGACCGCCTCGGTGCGACTGCACGTCGACTTCCGTGAGCGCTGCCGCCCGGGCGCGAGCCGATCGTTCGGCCTCGGTCAGGGCTGCGTGGAGGGCAGGGGGCCCGCCCCGGGACCAGGCCTCCTGCAGACCGCTCAGCTCCCAGGCCCCGGTCGCCCGGATGGACAGGCCCCGGCGACCGGTCCTGCGGACCAGCCCCCGGCACAGGAGCAGCCACGAGTGGAAGACGGTGGCGGCATACGGACCCTGGACATCCTCGAAGAAGGTCAGGTCGATCGGGCCGGTCGCGTCGTCGAGGGTCAGGAAGATGACGCGCCGACCGGACCTGACCGGCGGTGTCTGGGTCGCAACCTTGACCCCGGCCACCCACACCTGCCGACCGTTGCGCCCGGCGAGCAGGTCGCGGGCACGGCTGACCCCGAGCTCGGCGAGCACCGGCTCGTAGAAGTCGGCGACGTGCCTGCTCGCGTCGAGCCCGAGCACCTCGAGCTCGGCGCGCACGCGCTCCGGCCAGGTCATCTCGGGCAGGCCGCTCGTCGCCGCGAGCCGGGGAGCGTCGCCGAGGTCGAGGGCCAGCTGGGAGGCGACCGGGCCGGATGGCCCGGCCGGTCCCTCCGACTGGGCCGCGGCCAGCGTGCGGACGTCGGGCGGCTCGGCGTGGCCGGCCGGCCCGGCGCTTCGGTGGACCGGCCCCGACGTGACGCGCCGGACACCATGGCCGGCACCCGACCACCGGTCGAGCTCGGCGAGGTGGAGCAGCAGGTCGCGCCGGGTGACCCTGCCACGCCGCCCGAGCTCGAGGGACGAGCCGATCCCGTGGATGCTGTCGAAGCCACCGGCGAGGACGAGACGCTCGGCCACCGGGCGGGAGACCTGCGCCCGCTGCCAGAAGTCGGACAGGCTGGCGTACGGCGCGCCTGCGACGATCTGCTCGACCTCCGTCGCGGCGATGCCGTGGACGTCGGCCAGCGAGAGCCGGATCCCGGGACGGCCGTCGGAGCCGACCTCGTAGCGGTAGCTGCCCGTGCTGACGTTGACGTCGAGCGCGAGCACGGCCACGCCGAAGGCACGAGCGTCGTCGAGGATGAGCCGCTTCGGATACATGCCCGGGTCGTGGGTGAGGACACCGGCGAAGAAGGCGGCCGGATGGTGCGCCTTCAGCCAGGCGGACTGGTAGGTCGGCAGGGCGAACGCCGCCGCGTGCGCCTTGCAGAACCCGAACGAGGCGAACGCCCGCAGCACACCCCAGATCCGGTCGGCCTCGGACGGCCCGTAGCCGCGCGCGAGCGCCGTCGGCCGCCACCATCGTTCGACCCGCTCCTGCCCGTCGGTGCTGCCGAGGGCACGGCGCACCTCGTCGGCCTCGGCCAGGCTGATCCCCGTCGTCTCGGCGATGATCCGCATGACCTGCTCGTGGAAGACGACGACCCCCTCGGTCTCGGCGAGTGCGGGCACGAGCGACGGGTGGAGGCAGTCGCGCTCCCGCCAGCCCTGGCGCGCCTCCAGGAACGGGATGATCATGTCGGACTTGACCGGGCCGGGACGGAACAACGAGATGTCGATGACGAGGTCGTCGAACCGCTCTGGGCCGAACTTGCCGATCAGCTCACGCTGGCCCGGGCTCTCGATCTGGAAGCATCCCAGCGTGCGGGTGGACCGGATCAGCGCGAAGGTCTGCTCGTCGTCATGGGGCACCTGGGCCTCGTCGTCGAGGTCGACGGACACTCCCTCGACCCGGGCGACCTCGGCGACCGCGTGGGCCATGGCCGACTGCATCCGCACGCCGAGGATGTCGAGCTTGAGCAGGCCGAGCGTCTCGACGTCGTCCTTGTCGAACTGGCTCATGGGCAGGCCCAGCCAGCTTGCCTCGACCGGCGTACGGTCGAGCAGGCCGGAGTCGGACAGGACGACGCCACAAGGGTGCAGGGCGACGTGCCGGGGCAGTCCGTCGAGTCGCTCGACGAGGTCGAGGACAAGCTGTAGCCGTGGCGCGTCGAACCCGCTCGCGCGCAGCTCGGGCAGCTCGGCCAGCGCGGTGCGGGCGTTGCGGGCGGCGATGTGTGGGAACGCCTTGGCCATCGCGTCGACCTCGACGGGCGGCAGCCCGAGGGCGGACCCGACGTCCCGGATCGCGTGGCGCACCCGGTAGGTGTCCATCATCGAGACACAGGTGACGCGCTGCCCGCCGAACCGCTCGAGCACCCGCTCGTAGATCTCGGTCCGGCGCGCGGACTCGACGTCGACGTCGATGTCGGGCAGCTGGGCCCGCAGCGGCGAGCAGAACCGCTCCATGAGCAGGCCGTACCGCATCGGGTCGACCCCGGAGATGCCGAGCAGGTAGTTGACGAGCGAGCCGGCCCCCGACCCCCGCGCGGCGACCCGGACGTCCATCTCGCGGATGAGGTCGCACACGGCCGCGACGGTCAGGAAGTAGGTCGGGTAGCCGAGCGTCTCGATGACGGCGAGCTCGTCCTCGAGACGCCCGCTGACCGCCTCGAGACGGGCTCCCGAGGCCGCGGGGTAGCGGGTACCGATCGCCTCCCGGCAGCGCCGGGCGAGCACGTGCTGCGGGCTCACCCCGGGCCGGATGCCGAGCACGTCGGGTTCGGGCAGGTGGACCGCCCCGACCCCGAGGTCTGCGCGTGGGTCCTGGATGCAGTCGTCGGCGAGCCGCAGCGTGGAGCGGAGCAGGTCGTCGGCGACCTCGCGGTCAGGCCGGTCGCCGCCGGCGATCGACCCGGGCCCACCGGCCCGGGCGACGTCGAGGGCGAGCGCGTGCATGAGCGGGGTCGGCGCCAGGTGGGCCGCGGTCGTGACCCGGTCGAGGTGGCGCGCCTCGAGCGGGACGAGGCGGCGGGCCGCGTCGAGCAGGTCGGCCACCGGCGCATCCTCGGGGTCGGCGTGCCGGACCGCGGCGGTGATGACCGCACGAACTCCGGCCGCATGCGCCAGGGCGAGCATCCGGCCCGCCTGCCCGAGGCTGCCGGGCCGGCCCTCGGGCCCGCCGTGGCAGACGACCTCGACAGCGACGCAGCCGGGTGGCAGGAGGGCGACCCACCGCTCCAGCGCGGCACGGGCAGCCGTGTGCCGCCTGGCCAGGACGGCACGGCCGACATCCGAGTCGGGGCCGAGCAGCACGGCGAGCCGTCCGGGCGAGCTGCCGTCGAACTCGTGGGCCCCACACTCGTTGCCCCCGAACTCGCGGACCGCGCGCTCGTGGGCCCCGAACGCATGTTCGGCGACGAGTGCAGGTGTCGTCACGGGCCGCCCCCGCTCCCCACCCAGGTGGGTCGCGGTGACGAGCCGGCAGAGGGCTGCCCAGCCGGCGCCCGGCGCGAGCCCGGCGGCCCCGCCCCTGGCGAGCACCGTGACCCGCGGCAGCCGGGGGTCGACGGCGACCCCTCCGCGGACCGGGGCCCGGGCCCGGCGCTCCGGTGGCCCGGGGTGGGGGCCGAGCGCGAGGTCGACCCCGAGGATCGGGGCCACGTGAGCCTGCGTGCAGGCCCGGACGAACTTCACCGCCCCGTAGAGGCCGTCACGGTCGGTCAGGGCCAGGGCCGGCTGCCCCCACGCGGCGGCCCGCTCGACGAGCACCTCGGGCTGGGCCGTGCCGTAGCGCATCGAGTAGCCGGAGGCGACGTGCAGGTGGACGAAGCTGCCGGTCATGCGCTGCTCCCGGCGTGGTGCGAGACGAGAGCCGGCGTGATCGACTCGGGCAGCGGGTCAGCGGTCGGGACACCGAGTCGGTCCGAGACGATCTGCAGGAACATTCCCGACTGGCGCAGCAGGTCGTCGGCCGCGCGCGCCGGGATCCGCCCGCCGCGGTCGGCGAGCGCCTGCTGTCGGGATGCGGCAGCGAAGAACGCGGCCCACTCCCCCAGCTCGGGTGCGACCTCGGGCAGGACGTGCCAGACGCTTCGTAGCCGACCTCGCGGCACGGGCCGGGTCCGGGCGGCGACGAGAGCCGCAGCCGCCCGGAGTGCCCCGAGGCATGCCTCGCGATGGCGCTCGGCGGCATCGGCCGCCCGGCAGGCGGACTCGAGCGTCGCCCGGGACCGTTCGAGCAGGTCGGCCACCGCGAAGGGAAGGCGGGAGGCGGGTGCAGGCATCGTGACAGCTCCCCGTCCTCAGTCGGCGACACGCACGAGCGACCACCGGCCGCCGTCGTGGCCATCGTGCGCGAGGTCGTAGACGCCCGGGCTGTAGGACCAGCCGCGGCTGGCCTCGACCCGCCAGACCTCGTGCTCCCCTGCTGCGGCGGAGAGGGCCGCCCCGGGCTCGACGGGGGTCTCGTGGTCGAGGGCGTCGCGCCACCAGGCCCGTCGCTCGCGCCACTGACCGAGCACGTCCCGTACGACGTAGAGCCTTCCTCGCCAGATGAAGGCCTCCGGGCGGCGGTCTGCCCCCTCGCCGGGCCGGACCTCGACCGGATCGCTGAACCTGCGCACCACGACACGTCTCCTTCAGGACACATCGACGTCGGAGCCACGACCCGGGGTGGCCCTGCGGACCACCGGCCCCTACCGACGACTTCGGGTTGACCTTGATATCGAACCGACCGGATGATCGAACCGACCGGATGATCGAACGAGTGGATCCAGTTTGAATCGAACATTCGTTCGAATGAATTCATCGTAACCCATGGCGCCGACACCGTGTCAAGACGACACCGGACCAAACGGTGCCGGCTGCCCCTCCCCGCCGTAGCACCGCCCTGCTCGTCCGTCAGGCCCGTGCCGGAGCAGCAGCCTGGACAGCCGGTGCCCGGTCCGGTGCCCTCGACGGCTGGTCGCCGCGGGTGCCGCCGGGTGGGCTCAGACCGGTACCGGCACGCCGAGGCTCGCGTGCACCTCGAGCGTCGCCGAGGACCGGTTCATCGTGATGAAATGAATGCCGGGAGCCCCCTCGTCGAGCAGGCGCCGCGCCGACTCCGTCGCGATCTCGATCCCCTCGGCCCGGACCGCCACGGTGTCCTCGCCGTGCCGGTCGAGCCGATCCGTCACCGCCACCGGCATCGGTTGTCCGGCGAGCTGGGCCATCCGGACCACCTGGCGTGCGTTCGTGATCGGCATGATCGAGGGCACGACCGGCAGCTGCGACCCGCGCCGCACGAGCGCGTCGCGCAGGCGCAGGTAGTTGTCGACGTCGAAGACCATCTGGGTGATCGCGAACTGCGCCCCTGCCCGCTCCTTGCGCAGCAGGGTCTCGACGTCTGCATCGAGGTCGGCGGACTCGGGGTGGCCGTCCGGAAAGGCCGCCACCCCGACGGTGAAGTCGCCCAGACCCCTGACGAGGGCCACCAGCCCGTCGGCGTGGTCGAGCCCCTCCGGGTGGGCGCTCCACGGCGTCCCCAGGCCACCGGGCGGGTCGCCGCGCAGCGCGAGGACGTTGCGGATCCCGACGCTCGCGTAGTGCCCGACCACGGACCGCAGCTCGGCCACCGACGAGCCGACGCACGTCAGATGCGCCATGGCGGTCAGCGAGGTCTCCTGGGCGATCCGCCCGGTGACCCGCACCGTCCGGTCGCGGGTGCTGCCGCCGGCGCCGTATGTCACTGACACGAAGCTGGGCGCCACCTTCTCGAGGTGCCGGATCGCCTGCCACAGCTGCGCCTCGGCCGCGTCGTCCTTCGGAGGGAAGAACTCGAAGCTGATGCTCGGCCGCTCGGCCCGGACCATCGCCGGGATCGAGCGGGTGAACCGCTCCGCGCGCGCCATGGACGACGCCGTGCCGTGTGCCATGAGGCCACCGTACGGGTCCGGCCCCGTCGATGCAGGCCCGTTCCGCCGAGGGCGAGCCTCCCGGTTGGCTAGGCTGGCCGCATCCCGTGACCACAGCGACGGAGGAACCGGTGCCCCGATCGACCGACCTGCCCGGGCTGCGTCGACGGGTCCAGCAGGCCGTGGCCGACCAGATCGCGGCGGCGTCGCGCGACCTGGCCGAGATCGGACCCGACCTCGCCCCGCTCGTCGATGCCGTCTCGACCCTGCTCACCGGCGGCAAGGGGCTGCGCGCCGGCTTCCTCTACTGGGGTCACCGCGCCGCCGGCACCCCCGACTCGGACCAGCTCGTCCGGCTGGCCGCCAGCATGGAGTTCTTCCAGGGGGCTGCGCTGCTGCACGACGACGTCATGGACCGCAGCGACACCCGTCGCGGTATGCCGTCCGCCCACCGTGCGATCGCCACGCTCCACGAGCAGCGGGGCTGGGCCGGCGATCCCGGGCGTTTCGGGGAGGGCACCGCGATCCTGGCCGGCAACCTCTGCCTGACGTGGTGCGACCAGCTCTACGCCACCTGCGGCCTGCCCGTCGCCGACCTGGCCCGCGGCCGGAGCCTTTTCGACCGGATGCGCACCCAGCTGATGGGCGGCCAGTTCCTCGACCTGCTCGAGTCGGCGCGCGGCTGGGCCGCAGCCGACCTCGACCAGCGGATCGAGGCGGCCCGCACCGTGATCCGCTACAAGAGCGCGAAGTACACGATCGAGCAGCCGCTGCTCATCGGCGCGCTGGTCGGCGGCGTCCCCGACGAGGCGCTGCCCTTCCTCTCGGCGTACGGGCTGGCGCTCGGTGAGGCGTTCCAGCTGCGCGACGACCTGCTCGGCGTCTTCGGTGACCCGGCGGCGACGGGCAAACCCGCCGGCGACGACCTCCGAGAGGGCAAGCGGACGGTACTGATCGCATATGCCCTCGACGGAGCCGACCCCGGCGACCGGCAGATCCTCGAGTCGCAGCTGGGGCGAGCCGACATCGACCCGGTCGGGGTCGCCGTGCTGCGCGACCTGATCAAGCGTTCCCGGGCGATCGAACGGGTCGAGCGCCTCATCGACGTGCGCGTCATGGAGGCCCGCGCCGCGCTCGCCCGGGCGGCCGCCCACGGGCTCGCCGAGCCGGCCACCCGGGCGCTCGAGGCACTCGTCTCGACCTCGACGGCGCGCCGGGCCTGACCTCGGGTCGGGCCCGACCTCGGGCCGAGGCCGGCTCGGGTCAGAGCGCTTCGGCCTGCGCGCGCCGGCGCACCTCCCGCTTGCGGCCCGCCCACAGGGCATCGATGGGAGCGCGCCCGACAGGCAGGGTCGCGTCCGGGGTGAAGAGCCAGCGGATGATCTGCGCGTCGTCCATCCCCCCGTCCGACAGGACCGTGATCGTGCCCTTGAGGTCGGCGCGGGGTCCGGACTCGTCGTAGAACCGGGCGGGCACCGCGAGCACCGACCGCGGCCCGACCCGTACCGCGACGACCTCACGGTCGGCGATGGACCGGCGCACCCGGCTGAGGGGGACACGAAGGCGTTCGGCGACGTCCGGGACGGTCAGCCACTCGCCGACGAGGGCCTGCAGGTCGGGGTCGACGGCGTGGGGTGTGGAGGTCACACCGGCCAGTCTGCCATCGCCGTCCCGGACCGGCCGGGCTGCGGCTCGACCCTGACCCGACACCTGCTCGGGCCCGGCCTGTCGGGATCGACCGCCATCGTTACGTAAACTCGCTGCGTGACGTCCAGCGTGGCGGACGCGCTCGTCGGTCGGGTCATCGACGGTCGCTACCGCATCCTCAGCCACCTCGCGGACGGAGGGATGGCCTCCGTCTACGTGGCGCTGGACGCCCGCCTCGAACGCGAGGTCGCGCTGAAGGTCATGCGCCCGGGGCTGGCCACCGACCGCCTCTTCGTCGACCGGTTCCGTCGTGAGGCCCGGGCCGCGGCACGGCTGAGCCACCCCAACGTCGTCGCCGTGTTCGACCAGGGCAGGGACGGTGACGAGGTGTTCCTGGCCATGGAGCTGGTGACCGGCAAGACACTGCGCGAGGTGATCCACGAGGAGGCGCCGCTGACCGCTCGCGAGGCGCTCGCCATCCTCGAGCCCATCCTCGAGGCGCTGCGGGCCGCCCACGACGCCGACATCGTCCACCGTGACGTCAAGCCCGAGAACGTCATCATCCGCACCGACGGCGAGGTCAAGGTCGCCGACTTCGGTCTGGCCCGCGCGGCCGGCAGCCAGACCACCACGAGCCAGACCGGCGTGGTGCTGGGCACGGCCTCGTACCTGTCTCCCGAGCAGGTCGAGCGCGGCACCTCGGATGCCCGCACCGACGTCTACGCGGCCGGGCTGATCCTCTTCGAGATGCTCACGGGTCGCAAGGCGGTCACGGGCGAGACCGCCATCCAGATCGCCTACCGTCACGTGCACGGCACCATCGGGGCCCCGTCGCAGGTCGTGCCCACCGTGCCCGCCGCCCTCGATCACCTCGTCGCCCGGGCCACCGCGACCGACCCGCACGACCGGCTCCCCGACGCCGGGTCCTTCCTGGCGGCGTTGCGCGAGGTGCGTGGCCGGCTCTCGGCCGACGAGCTCGACCGGCGCGGCGCCGCCGGCCCCGACCCGGGGACGGGCCCGCACCTGCTCCCCATGGACCCGACGTCCGCCAGTCCCGCGCCACCCTCCGTGCCGGTGCTCTCCCCGACCACCGCCCTGCCGGTGCCACCCGCGCCGGGGGGACCCCGCGGCCGGCGACGGTGGCCGCTGCTGGCGCTGCTCGTCATCGTCCTGGTCGCCGGGACCTCCGCAGGATGGTGGTTCACCGCGGGGCCGGGCGGCACGACCACCGTCCCCGACGTGGCCCGGGCCGGTCTGCAGCAGGCCGAGGACAGCATCACCGCGCGCAGCCTGCGCGTCGCGGTGACCGAGGCCTTCTCCGAGGCGGTGGCCGCGGGCCGGGTCGTCGAGCTCACCCCGGCCGCGGGCAGCGAGGTACGCAAGCGCAGCGTCGTCACGCTCGTCGTGTCGAAGGGCCCGGAGCGCCACACCGTGCCGGACCTCACCGGCGTACCGCTCGAGCGGGTCGAGGGTCTGTTACGCGGGCTCACCCTGACACCCGGCGCGCGGACGCAGGAGTGGAGCGAGACGGTCCCCAAGGGACGGGTGGTCAGCCAGGACCCGCACGAGGGCACCTCGGTGCGCCGCGGCACCACGGTCTCCGTGGTCGTGTCCAAGGGCCGCGAGCCCATCGCCGTGCCCGACGTGACCGGCAAGCCCGTGGCCGACGCACAGGCGGCGATCGCGGCGGCCGGCCTGGTCGTCGAGCGCGCCGACGACGCGAACAGCGGCACGGTCGCCAAGGGCAGCGTCATCTCCCAGAAGCCCGCCAAGGGCACCCTGCACCGCGGCGACAAGGTGACGCTCACGGTCTCCAAGGGCCCGGTCATGGTGCGGGTGCCGTCCGTGCTCGGCAAGCGCGTCCGCGTCGCCGAGCAGACGCTGACCGGCCTGGGTTTCAAGGTCCGGGTCGAGCGCCCGCTCGGTGAGTTCTTCGAGCTGGTGCGCAACCAGAGCATCCCGGCCGGCCAGAGCGCCCCGAAGGGCGCGACGATCGTGCTGACGGTGGTGTGAGCCGCCATGAGACCTGCCCTCCAGAGCCGCGTCGCCACCCTCCTGCTGCTGGCCATCACCGCCGTATGGGGCTCGACGTTCTTCCTGATCCGCGACCTCGTCGCGTACCTGCCGCCCGTCGACTTCCTGGCGGTCCGGTTCGCCATCTCGGCCGTCGTCATGGTCGTGGTCTTCTGGCGACCACTGCGGGCGCTGACCCGGCGCCAGGTCGGCATCGGGGCGGGGCTGGGGGTCGTCTACGGACTCGCCCAGATCTTCCAGACCCAGGGCCTGGCCACGACCCCGGCCTCGGTCTCGGGCTTCATCACCGGGACCTACGTCGTGCTGACACCGGTGTTCACCGCGGTCCTGCTGCGCGAGCGGGTCGCCGGGTCGACGTGGGTGGCCGTCGCCCTGGCCACCTCCGGCTTGGCCCTGCTGTCCCTCAACGGCCTGTCGGTCGGGGTCGGCGAGGCGATCACCCTGCTCGCCGCCGCCCTCTACGCGCTGCACATCATCGGGCTCGGCAAGTGGAGCGGGAACGAGATCGCGACCGGGCTGTCGGTCGTGCAGATGATCGTCATCGCCGTCATCTGCGTGCTCGGCGCCCTCCCGGACGGCATCGCGATGCCGTCGGGGCTCGGCCAGTGGGCCTCGGTGCTCTACATGGTCGTCTTCGCCAGCATCGGGGCGCTCTGGGCCCAGACCTGGGCGCAGGCCCGCCTGCCGGCGACGCGGGTGGCGATCATCCTGACGATGGAGCCGGTCTTCGCCGCCTTCTTCGCCGTCTGGCTCGGCGGTGAGGCGCTCACCGGGCGCATGCTCGTCGGAGGCGCGCTGGTGCTGGTTGCGATGTATGCCGTCGAGCTGCTCGCGCGGCGCCGCCCGGGTGAGCTGCCGGCCGAGACCCTGCACCACGAGCTCTGACAGCTGCCGAGGGCGGCCGGGTCGGCGCCGCAATCAGGAGTGGGCGAGCGGGAGGATCTCGGCGGCATACCGGCGGGCCCCGAGCACCCGACGCGGCGGTCGGTTCGCGACCGAGCCGGCGGGTCTACCGCGTCGTCGGGCCGACGAGGGTCCGCCCGGAGGACAGCAGGTCGGTGACGACCGAGATCGCGTGGTCGGTGGCCGCGTCGTCGACGTCGAGGTGCCAGACGAGCCGCACCTGCGCCGGCCCGACGGCATACAGCCGGACCCCGCGGGCCAGTGCCGCGGCGACGAAGTCCGGCGCGCTCCAGCCGGCGACGGAGACGTCGGCGATCAGGATGTTGGTCGCGACGTCGTCGGGCTCGAGGACGCCGGGCGTCACCTCGGCCATCGCGACCGCCGCCCGATGCGCCCGGGCGTGGTCCTCGGCGAGCCGCTCGAGGTGGTGGTCCAGGGCGTACAGCCCGGCGGCGGCGAGGATGCCGGCCTGTCGCATCCCTCCACCGAGCCGCTTGCGCCAGACCCGCGCCTCGGCCATCGCGTCGGCGGAGCCCAGCAGGACGCTGCCGACCGGGGCGCCCAGGCCCTTGCTCAGGCACACCGACACGGTGTCGAACTCGCGGCCGTAGTCGGCCAGCGCGATGCCCGTCGCGACGTGGGCGTTCCAGAGCCGTGCCCCGTCGAGGTGCATCGCGACCCCGGCCGCCCGGGTCAGCCGGCGGGCGGCACGGATCTCCTCGAGCGGCTGGACCGTGCCCCCACCGAAGTTGTGGGTGTTCTCGACCACGACCACGCCGGTGCAGACCTGGTAGGGGCCGACTCCGGTGACCATCATGGCCGCGGCGTCCGCGGCGCGGAACCGTCCGGCCTCGGCGACCCAGGTGCGCGAGGTGATCCCGGAGAGCGCGGCGGCCGCGCCGAGCTCGGCCCGCACGACGTGGGCCAACGAGTCGGAGACGAGCTCGACCCCCGGACCCGCGTGCAGGCGGACCCCCAGCTGGTTGGCCATCGACCCGGACGGCGTGAAGAGCCCGGCCTGTTGACCGAGCAGCTGCGCGACCCGTTCCTCGAGGGCGCGCAGGGTCGGGTCCTCGCCGAAGACGTCGTCGCCGACCTCCGCCCGGGCCATCGCCGCCCGCATCCCGGGCGTCGGCCGCGTGAGGGTGTCGCTCAGCAGGTCGGCGACGATCGTCGCCACGGTCAGGCCTGACCCAGCATCTCGGCGACGAGGAAGGCCAGCTCAAGTGACTGCTGGTGGTTCAGGCGCGGGTCGCACAGCGACTCGTAGCGCTTCTCCAGGTCGGTGTCGTTGATCTGGGCCGTGCCCCCGAGGCACTCGGTGACGTCGGTTCCGGTCAGCTCGACGTGGATGCCGCCGGGGATGGTCCCCAGCGACTGGTGCACCTCGAAGAAGCCCCGCACCTCGTCGACGATCTCGTCGAAGCTGCGGGTCTTGCGGCCCGTGGTCGCCTCGAAGGTGTTGCCGTGCATCGGGTCGCAGACCCAGGTCACCGTGGCGCCCGAGGCCTGGACCTTGCCCAGCAGCGTCGGCAGCGCCTCCCGGATCGTGCGCGCGCCCATCCTCGTGATGAAGGTCAGCCGACCCGGGGTACGGTCGGGGTCGACCTTGTCGATGATCCGCAGCACCTCGTCGATGTCGGCTCGTGGGCCCAGCTTGACCCCGACCGGGTTGCTGATCCGTGACACGAAGTCGATGTGGGCGCCGTCGAGCTGTCGGGTGCGCTCACCGATCCAGACGAAGTGCCCCGACGTGTCGTAGAGCTTGCCGGTGCGTGAGTCGACGCGGGTCATCGGACGCTCGTAGTCCAGCACGAGCGCCTCGTGCGCGGCGAAGAACTCGACGGTACGCATCTTGTCGAAGTCGGCTCCACACGCCGTCATGAAGCGCATCGCCTTGTCGATCGCGCGCGCCAGCTGCTCGTACCTGGCGTTGGCGGTCGTGCGCACGAAGCCGCGGTTCCACTCGTGCACGTAGCGCAGGTCGGCGAAGCCGCCGGTGGTGAAGGCGCGCACGAGGTTCAGCGTGGCCGAGGACGCGTGGTAGGCCCGCACCAGCCGATCCGGGTCGGGGGTGCGCGCGGCCTCGTCGAAGGCGAAGTCGTTGACCATGTCGCCCCGGTAGGCCGGCAGCGTCAGGCCCTCCCGCGTCTCGACCGTGGACGAGCGGGGCTTGGCGTACTGCCCCGCCATCCGGCCCACCTTGACGACGGGCTTGCTCGCGCCGTACGTCAGCACGGCGGCCATCTGCAGGATCGTCTTGATCCGGTCGCGGATGCTGTCGGCCGTGGCGCCGGCGAACGTCTCGGCGCAGTCGCCGCCCTGCAGCACGAAGGCGTGCCCCGCGGCGGCCGCCGCCATGCGCTCGGTCAGGATGTCGCACTCACCCGCGAAGACGAGCGGCGGGTACGAGCGCAGCGTCGCGACGACGTCGGCGACGGCAGCGGGGTCGGGCCAGCCCGGCTGCTGGACGGCCTCGAAGTCGGCTGCGGCCGCGACCAGGGCGGCGAGCCTCTCGTCTCCCGCAGCGATCGAGGTGGGGGTCGGGCTCGTGGTCACCTTCCACAGCGTAGACGGCGTGCCCCCGGCTGCCGGGGCGGGTCCGGATGCCGGGCCGGAGGTCACGACGCCGCGGTGGCGTCGTCGTCGTGGTGCTGCTCGGCCGGGGGCGTGGGCGGCGGCGTCAGCTGCCTGGGCACGACGGGTTTGCCCTCCGCCGCGTCGAGAGCCTCCTCCAGCTCGGGGGCTGCGCTGCCCGGTTTGGTCGCCTCCTGCAGCTCGCGCGCCTTGGCGCGGGCCGCGGCCAGGATGCGGTCCTTCATCGACGTGGCGTACATGTCGACGTACTCCTGCCCGGACAGCAGCATCAGCTCGTACATGATCTCGTCGGTGATCGAGCGCAGGACGAACCGGTCGTCCGTCATCCCCTCGTAGCGGGAGAAGTCCAGGGGCCGGCCGATGCGCACGCCGATCCGCATGATGCGCGGCACCTTCTGACCGGTCGGCTGGGCCTTGTCGGTACCGATCATCGCAACGGGGATCACCGGGACCCGGGCCTCGAGGGCCATCCGGGCGACCCCCGTGCGACCCCGGTACAGCCTCCCGTCGGGAGAGCGGGTGCCCTCGGGATAGATCCCGAGCAGCTCGCCGCGGTGCAGCACGCGCAGGCCCGAGGTGAGCGCCGAGCTGCTGGCCGTGCCACCGGACCGGTCGACCGGCAGCTGGCCGATCGCCTTGAAGAACGCGGCGGTGAGCCGGCCCTTGACACCATCCCCGGTGAAGTAGTCGCTCTTGGCGAGGAACGTGACCCGGCGGGGCACCACGATCGGCAGGAAGATCGAGTCGGAGAAGGACAGGTGGTTGCTCGCGAAGATGGCCGCGCCCTCGGTCGGGATGTGCTCCTCGCCCTCCACCCACGGGCGGAACAGCAGCCGGAGGATCGGGCCCAGCACGATGGTCTTGAGGAACCAGTAGAACACCCGTGCACCTCCGGTCGTCGCCCGAAGGCACTCTACGGCACTCGCCTGCCCCGAGGGTGGCGTGCGAGGATGCCTTCATCATGAACGACCACGAGCTCGACGCTGAGTTCGAGCGGATCGTCGCCGGATGGGACGAGACCGCCGACGAACCGGGTCCCGCCACGGACGACGTGGCGCCGGACCGCACCGCTGGCCCCGGGCAGCCGCCACCGGCGGTCAACCCGCGACCCCGGCCCGGCACGCTCGGGGGGTTCCCGGTGGTCCCGGTCACCCCACAGGTCTGGCGTGGTGGCACGGTCGCGGGCGACGACACGGCCGAGCAGCAGGACGACGAGGACGACCACTTCGTCCCACCGGCCGTCGTGCTCCCGTCGGCCGAGGACGACCCGATGTACTGGGCGACCGTGTGCCTGCTCGCCGGTGGACCGCTGCTGCTGCTCTACGTGCTGATCTTCGACCGGGGTGGCAGCGGCTGGTGGGTGGTGACCGCCGTGGCGATGACCGTGGTCGGCTTCGTGATGCTCGTGCTGCGCGGCGGCTCCGAGCGGGACCCGTTCGACGACGGCACCCGCGTCTGACCCGGCCGCCGGGCCGGCCCGGCCCGGGACCGGCTCGGGCCCGGGCTGCGCGGGCCGAACCGGCAGTGTCCGCGAGGCAGCCTGGGCGCCGCCCACGGCCTCACGGGCCGAACCGGCAGTGTCCGCGAGGCAGCCTGGGCGCCGCCCACGGCCTCACGGGCCGAACCGGCAGTATCCGCGGGGCAGCCTGGGCGCCGCCCACGGCCTCACGGGCCGGCTGCCGGCAGGAGCAGGTCGGCCCAGCAGGGCCGGTGGTCGGATGCCGCGACGAGGTCCTCGTGCAGGGGGTGGGGGGACGGACCGACCGGTGCGACGGCGATCTCTGCAGCGGCGAAGACGGTGTCGAGCAGCGCCGTGGGGTGGTCCGCCGGATAGGTCGGGTGGTCACCGGACACCTGCCGGCAGGTGGCCGCCAGCCGCGCCCAGGCCGCCCCGGTCGGTCCCTCGTTGAGGTCGCCCGCGACCACGGCGGGGTGCCCGAGCCCGGTGATCACCTCGGCCAGATGGCGCTCCCGCTCGTCGCCGCGCAGCCCGAGGTGGATGCTGGCCACCCACACCGGCCGGGAGCCGGGCACCGAGAGGAGGTGGGCGGCATACCCTCGGGTCCGGTCGGGGAAGCGGACCGGCAGCCGCCGCGCCACCGTCCGGTGGGTGTGCACGCGCAGCGCGGTCAGGATCGCCGTACCGCCCGTGCCGCGCCGGCCGCCGGCCCAGTAGAGGCCGCACCGGCGGGCGAAGGCGGGCAGGCGGAACTCGGTCGTGAGCCGGCGGGGCACCTCCTGCAGGCAGAGCACGTCGGGCTCGATGGCGCGAACGACCCGCGCGGCTGCGGCCGGGT
This sequence comes from Intrasporangium sp., assembly GCF_039812505.1. GTDB lineage: Bacteria > Actinomycetota > Actinomycetes > Actinomycetales > Dermatophilaceae > Intrasporangium_A. Next base: position 31,480 of record NZ_JBDIAQ010000002.1, read on the forward strand.
CGTCGAGCAGGTCTCGCAGGTTGTAGCTCGCCACCCGCAGCCGCGGCCCCGCGCTCATCCGCCGGCGCGGGCCAGCTCGGCCGCACCGATCAGCCCGGCATCCGCGCCGAGCCGGGCCCGCACGATGGACGCCTCGGGGCGGTAGCCGCGCCCGGGCAGCTGGCGGCGGAAGGCCTCTCGGGCGGGCCCGAGCAGCAGCTCCCCGGCGGCGCTGACCCCGCCGCCGACGACGAAACAGCCCGGGTCGAGCGCGGCGGCCAGGTTGGCGATCCCGACGCCGAGCCACTCGCCGATGTCGGCCAGCAGCTCGCGTGCCGTCGGGTCGCCCGCCTGGGCCGCCTCGGTGATCAGCGGTCCGGTGAGGGCGGACTCGTCGGTGCCGAGGCGCTCACGCAGGTCGCTGATCACGGGAGAGTCGGCGGCGATGAGGTCGCGGGCCTCCCGGACGAGCGCGTTGCCGCTGGCGTACTGCTCCCAGCAGCCGCGGTTGCCGCACTCGCACCGCAGCCCGGCAGGCACGACCTGCATGTGACCGAACTCGCCGGCGATCCCGTGGCGGCCGCGCGTGATGTGGCCGTCGACGAGCACTGCCCCGCCGATGCCGGTCCCGAGCGTGATCATCACGACGTGCGACTCGCCGATGGCGGCACCGAACCTGGCCTCGGCCCACAGGGCCGCGTTCGCGTCGTTGTCGATCGTCACGGGCGGGTCGAGCCGGGCGCGGAGCCGGTCGCGCAGCGGCTCGTTGCGCCACGACAGGTGCGGGGCGAACACGACCGTCGCCCGGTCCGCTCCCACGAAACCCGCTGCGCCGACGCCGACTGCCACGATTTCGCCGGCGTCGACGGCCTCGAGCAGCTCCTCGACGCACTCGACGATGGTGTCCTCGACGACCTTGGGCGACGTCGACCGGTGCGGGGTGTCGCGGTGGGCCCGGTGCAGGATCTGCCCGGACTCGTCGACCACTCCCCCGGCGACCTTGGTGCCGCCGATGTCGATCCCGACCGCCAGGCCACCCGTCATCGGACCCCCTCCCCGACCGGCGCGTCCCTGCCGGTCGGCTCGCTCCGCGGCGCGGGCTGCGCGCCCTGCTCCCGCTCCCGGCGGGAGCGCTGCGCCGCGGCGAGGTCGCGCAGGCCCGTCGCGGCGAGGTCGACGACCTCGGCGAGCCGGTCGACGGTGTCCGGGTTCAAGCGCTGCACGAAGGCGATGACCTGACAGACCGGACAGACCGTGCAGGCCGCGGGCCGCCGGCCACCGCACGTGCATCCGCCGCCGGTGTCGCCGGTGTCGTCGTCCGGGCGCCCGAGGGGGCTGCCGGCCCGGTCTCCGGACGTTGCGGCAGGTCCTCGCCCTGCGGCGGCCGGGCCGAGCCCGGTGAGCTCCGAGAGCAGGTCGACGAGCCGGGCCGCCTCCTCGGCGACCGTGCCGACGCCGGGGGCAGTCCCGTCGCGACCGTTCGTGCTGGTCGTCACGCGGGCCCGGCCTCGACCCGCCTCTTGAGCTCCTTGAGGGCGGTGTCGATGATGACCTTCTCCGCCTTGCGTTTGAGCAGGCCGAGCATGGGGATCTTCAGGTCGACCGCGAGACGGTAGGTGACCGTCGTTGCGTCGTCGGACCGGGCCAGCGTGTAGGACCCGTCGAGGGCGGACAGGACGGTCGCCGAGACCATCGTCCACGACACGACCCCGGAACCGTCCTCGACGATGTCCCAGTCGTAGGCGAGGACGTACGTGTCCTTGATCGCGCCCGCGTCCAGGGTGAACTCGACCTGGTCGGCCCAGCCGTCGCCCTCCTCGGAGAGGACCGCGGCGCGCTTCACGTCCCCGGCCCACTCGGGGTAGGCCTCGAAGTCCGCGATCACGTCGAGCACCTCGGCCGGCGGCGCATCGATGGTGATGGTGCTCTCGGTCCGGTTTGCCATGCGCCGAAGACTAGCGCCTCGTCGTCGGCAGCCGGGTAGGGTGCAAGCACCAGTCCCGGGCAAGGAGCCAGTCGTGAACGAAGCCGTCGTGGAAGCACTCGTCCCGGCCACCACCGAGGGTAGCCTTGCCGACCTGCCGCGACGCAACGCCCGGCTCGACCCGTACGGGATCGCGTTCTCGAAGAAGACCTCGAGCGGGTCGTGGTCCCACGTGACGTGGTCGGAGTTCGCAGCCGAGGTCGACGCGGTCGCCAAGGGCCTGATCGCGCAGGGCGTGGCGGCCGGGGACCGGGTCGGGCTGATGTCGCGCACCCGGTACGAGTGGACCCTCGTCGACTTCGCCGTCTGGCGGGCCGGTGCGGTCACCGTACCGATCTACGAGACCTCGTCCGCAGACCAGGTCCAGTGGATCCTCGGCGACTCGGGGGCCCACGTAGTGGTCGTCGAGACCGAGCGGCACGAGGCGGTCGTCGACCAGGTGAGGGAGTCCCTGCCCGCCCTGCGCCAGATCGTCCGGATCGAGGACGGCGGCATCGAGGGACTCCGGGAGCAGGGACAGGGCGTGCCCGACGCCGACCTGGACGACCGGTCCTCGTCCCTCGGCCGCGCCAGCATCGCGACGATCATCTACACCTCCGGCACGACGGGTCGCCCCAAGGGGTGCCAGCTGACCCACGACAACTTCCTCGCGCTGGCCGAGAACGCCATCGAGAAGCTGAGCGACGTGGTCCGCGCCCACGGCTCCTCCACCCTGCTCTTCCTGCCCCTCGCGCACGTCTTCGCCCGGTTCATCGAGGTGCTGTGCGTGGCGGCCCGGGCGCGGATGGGACACTCGTCCGACATCAGGGCGTTGCTCGACGACTTCGCGACCTTCCGGCCGACCTTCGTCCTCGCGGTGCCCCGCGTCTTCGAGAAGATCTACAACTCGGCCGAGGCGAAGGCGTCCGCGGACGGCAAGGGCAAGATCTTCCTGCGCGCCGTCGCGGTCGCGATCGCCTACAGCGAGGCTCTCGACCGGGGACGTTCCGGGCTGCCGCTGCGAGCCCAGCACGTGGTCTTCGACCGACTCGTCTACGGCAAGCTGCGGGCCGCGATGGGAGGCCAGGTCAGCTATGCCGTCTCGGGCGGCGGACCGCTCGGGACCCGGCTCGGCCACTTCTTCCGCGGGATCGGCGTGACGATCCTGGAGGGCTACGGGCTGACCGAGACGACGGCGCCCATCACCGTCAACACACCGGACAAGGTCAAGATCGGCACCGTCGGGCCGCCGTTGCCGGGGTGCGGCATCCGCATCGACACGGACGGTGAGGTGCTGGCCCGAGGGGTCGGCGTGTTCGTCGGCTACCACGACAACGAGCAGGCCACCCGCGAGGCGATGGACGACGGCTGGCTCCGCACCGGTGACCTCGGCGAGCTCGACTCGGACGGCTACCTGAAGATCACTGGTCGCAAGAAGGAGCTGATCGTCACGGCGGGCGGCAAGAACGTCGCGCCGGCCGTGCTGGAGGACCGGCTCCGCGCCCACCCGCTCGTGTCCCAGTGCATCGTCGTGGGTGAGGGCAAGCCGTTCATCGCGGTCCTGATCACGCTGGACGCCGAGATGTGGCCGCTGTGGACCAAGGCGCACGGGCTCGCGGACCTGTCGATCGGCGACGCACCGAAGAACCCGGTCGTCCTCGAGGCCCTGCAGGCGGCGATCGACCGAGCCAACGAGGCCGTCAGCCGCGCGGAGTCGATCCGGAAGTTCGCGATCCTGCCCGACGACTTCACCGAGGAGAACGGATACCTGACGCCGTCCCTGAAGATGAAGCGTCCGCTCGTGCTCAAGGACTTCGCCGAGGACGTCGAGAACCTCTACCGCTGAGGCGCGCCGCGCGCCAGCCCGGCGATGCGCGCCCGCCAGGCGGCGAGCTCGGGGCCCTCCCCGCCGAGGGATCGGAACGCGGACGGTACCCCGTGGTCCGAAGCCGCACGGTAGAAGGCGAGCAGCCCGCCCGGCCCGTGCCGTCCGGCGATCGCGCGGCACGCCAGGAGCGCCAGCCCGTATGCCGCCGACAACGTGCCGCGGCCCGGCTCGAACTGTGCGTCGGAGGGCCACCGAGTCGGCGTACCGTCGCGCCGCACCACCTCGAGAGCCGGCGCGACGACGGTGGCCTCGGGCAGCGCCAGGCCGTGGTACGCGACGTACTCGGCGATCCCCTCGGACAGCCAGAGGGGCACCGCGTGACGGGCCCCCGAACGGTGCGGTCGCCCGCGCAGCGCCAGGTGCGTCAGCTCGTGCGTCAGCACGACCTCGCGACCCGCCGCGGCCAGCTCGGACCAGGCCGTGGGAAGGACGACGACCCGGTCGGCTCCCGCCGTGCCGTCCGGGCCGAGCGGGCCGTCGGTGACGGCAGCCACTCCGGCGAGCGTGTCGGCGCTGCGGCCGAGCAGCCGCGCCGCGAGGTCGTCGGTGCCGGGTACGAGGACGACGGCAGGATGCATCGCACCGAGGACCCGGCCGACCCGGTCCAGCGCCGTCTGCGTCTGCCGGGCGACGGCTGCCGCCCGGGCGGGCGTGCCGGAGGTCACCACGAGTGTCGCTGCGCTCCGATGCACCTGCAGGCGGGGCAGGTCCCAGGGCTGGGGGCGGTCCAGCGGACGCGACCCGGTGACGACGACCCCGGACGGTGCGGCCGAGTCCTCGGCCACGGTGACCTCCAGGGCGAACCGACGCGACATCGCGTCGAAGCCGGCGAGCCGGTAGGAGAGGCTGACGGCCATCCGCTCGCGGCCCGCACCGGGTCGGCCCGGATCGAGTGAGCGGACATCGGTCACCGCGACGTCGCCGACGCGGAGCAACCGCATCCGCTCGAAGAGCCGGCGCTGCGCGTCTGCCTGCGCGTCGTCGACACCCTGCAGCCAGCTGCCCAGATCTCCGTGGCGCAGGCCCTCGAGGCGTGCCACGAACAGGTCGTGGACCGCGACCTCCCGGCCGGTGGCGCCACGGGCAGCGCCGGACTGGGCCGGTTCCGGATGACCTGACCCGAGCTGCGTCGCCGAACGCCCGGGCCAGCCGCATCCGCCGACCAGGACGACCACGGCGAGCACCACGGTCAGGGTGGCGGTCGCGAGACGGCGCATCGTCAGCCGACGGCCCGCCCGTGCCCGGCTCGGGCGCGCGGACCTCGAGGATCACGCACCGCCTCGGCCGCCCGTGCGACCGCGGGGGTCAGCAGGCCGGCCGAGAGCAGGATCGCGACCGCCCGTCGCTCCGCGTGGTCCAGCGGCAGGCCGTGGGCAGTGCCGGCGCCCGTGCCGACCGCCTCGGGTCCCGCCGGCAGGGCGTCCAGGGCGGTCACCAGGCAGTCGGCACAACGGACCTCGCGGACCGGACAGGTGCTGCAGTCGACGAGCATCATGATCGCCTCCTCCTTCGTCGTCGATGCGATCGCTCGGTCCCCACGTTAGGTGGCTCCTCCGACAGGGCCTCTCCGACAGGGCGTGCCTCCCGGACGCTGTCGGTGGGCCGCCCTACGGTCGGCACATGCAGGCGATCCAGAGCACCTTCGAGCACCTGGGCACCTCGTTGGCCGAGGTCACCTTCGTGGTGGTGGACCTGGAGTCGACAGGTGGCAGCCCGACCGACTGCCGGATCACCGAGATCGGGGCGGTGAAGGTGCGCGGCGGGGAGGTGCTCGGCGAGTTCCAGACCCTGGTCAACCCGGCCGAGCCGATCCCGGCCTTCATCTCCGTCCTGACGGGTATCACCGATGCGATGGTCGCCGCTGCCCCACCGATCGAGTCGGTCCTGCCCGCCTTCCTCGAGTTCGCCCGCGGCAGCGTCCTCGTGGCGCACAACGCCGGCTTCGACATCGCCTTCCTGCGAGCGGCCGCGGCACGCACGGCACAGGTCTGGCCGGGGTTCGACGTGCTGGACACCCTCCAGCTCGCCCGTCGCCTCGTCGGCCGCGACGAGGCGCCCGACCACAAGCTGGCCTCGCTCGCCCGCGTGTTCCGCGCCGACACGGCCCCCGACCACCGTGCCCTGCACGACGCCCGGGCCACCGTCGACGTGCTCCACGGCCTCATCGAGCGGGTGGGAAACCTGGGGGTGGGCACCCTCGAGGAGCTGGGCAGCTACACCTCGCGGGTGACACCGGCCCAGCGCCGCAAGGCCTACCTCGCCGAGGGCCTGCCCCATGCGCCGGGCGTCTACCTGTTCACGGACCACGACGGGGGCGTCCTGTACGTCGGGACGAGCCGTGACATCCGGTCCCGGGTGCGCTCGTACTTCACCGCCGCCGAGCAGCGTAGGGGGATGGCCGACATGGTGCGCTCGGCGCAGGGGGTCAGACCCATCGTGTGCCAGACCGTGCTGGAGGCCCAGGTGCGCGAGGTGCGTCTGATCGACGAGCACGCGCCCCGGTACAACCGCCGGTCCAAGGACGCCCGTCGCGCCGTCTGGGTGCGGCTGACCCGGGAGCGCTTCCCGAGGCTCTCGATCGTGCGCACGCCGCCGGTCGACGGCTCCGCCTGCATCGGCCCGTTCCGCTCCCGCACCCGGGCGCAGGAGGCGATCCACGCCGTCCACGAGATCCTGCCCCTGCGGCAGTGCACCAAGCGGATCTCGGGCCGGTCCGCGCCGTGTGCCCTGCTCGAGATGGGCCGGTGCGGCGCGCCGTGCACGGGGGCTCAGCAGGTGCAGGAGTATGCCGCCCTCGTCGCCGCGTGCGAGGCGGTCTTCCGCGGTGATGCCCGGCCCGCCGCCGACAAGCTGCAGGCCCGCCTGGCCGAGCTGGCCCGCCAGGAGCGCTTCGAGGACGCGGCGACCGTACGGGACCGGTTCCTGCAGCTGGTCCGCGGCGCGGCACGGGCCCAGCGTCTCGCGCCGCTGATGGACACGCCCGAGCTCGTCGCCGCGCGCCGGCACCACGACGGCGGCTGGGAGCTCAGCTGCGTGCGCCACGGCCGGCTGGCCGGCACTGCGGTCACCCCGCGCGGCTCGGACCCGATGCTCGCGCTGCCCACCCTGCGGTCCACCGCTGAGGTCGTCGTGCCCGATACCGCCGCCCCGGCCGCGCTCCCGGAGGAGACCGAGCTGGTGCTGCGCTGGCTGGAGCGGCCCGATGTCCGCCTCGTGCACCTGGACGGCGAGTGGAGCTGCCCCGTCGGAGGGGCCGGCGCGATCCGTCACCGCCTCGAGCCGGCCATGGCCCTTGCCGCGCAGGTGCCCGGCTTCGACGGTGTGGCCACCGCGGTGGTCCGACCCGGCTCGGCACTGCGCCGCGCCGGATAGGGTGACCAGCGTGATCACCGCCATCGTCATGATCAACTGCGAGGTCGACCGCATTCCCGAGGTGGCGGAGGCCATCGCGAACCTCCCCGCCGTCTCGGAGGTCTACTCGGTCACGGGGGACGCCGACCTGATCGCCATCGTCCGGGTCCGCGAGCACGACCAGTTCGCCGACGTCATCGCCGACCGGCTCAACAAGGTCGCGGGCGTGACCGGCACCTCGACGCACATCGCCTTCCGCACGTACTCCGCGCACGACCTGGAGGCGGCGTTCAGCCTCGGGCTCGACGACGCCTGACCTTCGCCTGCCCGGTCACCGCCGACGCTGCGTGGCGGCGACCCAGCGGGACACGAGGTCGGCAGCGGCACCGCGATCGATCGCCTCGGCCACCCGAGCCATCCCGCCCCGCAGGTCCCGTTCGAAGTCGTCCTGCGTGGGTCCCGAGTCGCCTCCCGCGACGGCGAGCGCGACACCGGCGTTCAGCACGACCGCGTCGCGCACCGGACCTGTCGCACCCGCGAAGACGTCACGCACGACCCGGGCGTTGTGCCGAGCGTCCCCACCGCGCAGTGCCGCGACAGGATGCAGCCGCAGGCCGAGACGCTCCGGGTCGACCCGGCGCTCGGTGACCTCGCCGGCGCGCACCCACCACACCCGGCTCGTCGTCGAGACGGTCACCTCGTCCAGGCCGTCGTCGCCGCGGAAGACCGCCGCATCGGTGCCGCGTTCGGCGAACACCCCCGCCATGAGGGGGGCCATCCGCGCGTCGGACGAGCCGACGACGGCATACGTCGGCTGGGCGGGGTTGGTGAGCGGACCGAGGAAGTTGAAGGCGGTGCCGACACCCAGGTCGCGACGTGGTACCGCGGTGTGGCGGAAGGAGGGGTGGAAGGTCTGGGCGAAGCAGAACGTGATGCCGGCCTCTGCCGCGACCTCGACCACCCGCTCGGGAGCCAGGGTCAGGTCGACACCGAGTGCCTCGAGGACGTCGGCGGACCCGGACGACGACGACGCCGCGCGGTTGCCGTGCTTGACGACCCGGATGCCGCAGGCGGCCACCACCATGGCCGCCATGGTCGAGATGTTGACGGTGTGCGCCCGGTCCCCACCGGTGCCGACGATGTCGAGGCTCGGTCCCGGGACCTCGATCCGGCGGGCATGCGCGAGCATCTGGTCGGCCAGGGCGTGCAACTCGGTGACGCTCTCCCCCTTGGCGCGCAACGCCACGAGGAAGCCGGCGATCTGGGATGGGGTGGCCTCGCCCGTCATGATCTCCCCCATCGCCCACCGCACCGACTCAGCGTCGAGGTCGTGCCCCGCGAGCAGGGCGGTGAGGACGGCCGGCCAGGTGGCTCCCGGCTCCCGGCTCATGCCTCAGGCGACCGGCGTGGTGGTCCGCGCGAGATCCGCGACGGCGGACGCGAGGGCGATCGGGTCGAGCGGGTGCGGCACGGCGAGGTCGGCCAGCGACCAGGCGGCCAGCCAGCTGTCCTGCGGCCGACCCGTCAGGACGATGACCGGCGGGCAGTCGAAGATCTCGTTCTTCAGCTGCCGACAGATGCCCATGCCACCGACCTTGGCCGCCTCGCCGTCCAGGACGAGCATGTCGAAGTGGTCCGTGTGCACGGCCTTCTCCACCGCGGCGTGCGTCGCGCACTCGTGCCACCTGACCACCTCGACGTCCTTGGCGGGCCGTCGCCCCACGGCGGCCCGCACCGCGTCGCGCGTCGTGATGTCATCGCTGTAGAGCAGCACGGTGACCCGGTGCAGGCCCGAGCCCGCCGCGCGGGGGACGTTGCCGGTCGTCGAAGCGGTCATGCGGGCGATGCTACCGGCCTTGGGCGAGCCCATCGACACAGCCGCGCCGGACATGGGTAACGTGTGGCCCACCGAGCCGGTTCCGACCGGCCCCGGTCACGAATTGGGCGGCATCCCTTCGGAAAGACGGGGGTCGCTACCGCACAGCGCACTGAATGTGGGAATAATGACCGACGTGGCCACAGCATCGATACCTCCCAGCGCCCTGACCGACACCGGGCACGGTCCGGCGACCCGCCCGAACATGGTCGCGGTCGGCACGATCGTCTGGCTGTCCAGCGAGCTGATGTTCTTCGCCGGGCTGTTCGCGATCTACTTCCAGCTGCGTGCGGTGCGTCCCGAGCTGTGGGCCCAGCAGACCGAGAAGCTGAACGTCACCTTCGCCGCCATCAACGCACTGGTCCTGGTCATCTCCTCGGTGTGGTGCCAGCTCGGCGTGTGGAAGGCGGAGAAGGGCCAGAAGGCCCGCACGGGCGCGCTGCTCGACATCCCGAACTGGGGGATGCGCGAGTGGTACGTGGTCACCTACCTGTTCGGGTCCTTCTTCATCGCCGGTCAGGTCTTCGAGTACTCCGAGATGGTGCACGACGGGATCACCCTGTCGTCGGACGCCTACGGCTCGATCTTCTACATGGCCACCGGCTTCCACGGCCTGCACGTGACCGGTGGCCTCATCGCGTTCCTTCTCATCATCGCCCGCACCTTCACCACCCGGCGCTACACGCACGCCAACGCCACCGGTGCGGTCGTCACCTCGTACTACTGGCACTTCGTCGACGTCGTGTGGATCGCGCTGTTCTTCACGATCTACGTGTTGCAGTAACCTCCGCGAAGCCAGCGACCATCGATCACCATGGACGACAGGACCTCACCGTGAAAGCTCTGGCCGCACGACGCCGACACCCTGCCGCGATCGCGCTGCTGATCCTGGTCGGCCTGCTCATCACCGGCGGCGCCTACTCGTTCGCCGCCCCGAAGGCCGCGAACGCCTCGGCGCCCGCCGCCGACGCGGTGACCCAGGGCAAGACCCTCTTCCTGGCCAACTGCGCCTCGTGCCACGGCACCGGCGCGCAGGGCACCGACGAGGGTCCCTCGCTGTACGGGGTCGGTGCCGCCTCGGTCGACTTCCAGATGAGCACGGGGCGGATGCCGCTGACCTCTCCGAACGTGCAGGCCCCCTCCCAGGAGAAGATCAAGTTCTCGAACGACGAGATCGCCGCCATCGCCGCCTATGTCGCGTCGCTGGCTCCCGGGCCGGCCATCCCGGACCAGACCTACACGACCGTCCTGCAGCCCGGTACCCAGGAGAACAACGAGGCGATCGCGCGCGGCGGTGAGATCTTCCGCGTCAACTGCGCCATGTGCCACAACTTCGCCGGCGCCGGCGGTGCACTCACCCGGGGCAAGTACGCGCCGCCGCTGCAGGGGGTGCCGCCGGTCCAGATCTACGAGGCGATGGAGACCGGACCGCAGTCCATGCCCGTCTTCAGCGACACGAACATCACCCCTGCCTCGAAGCAGCAGGTCATCTCCTACCTCAAGGCCATCGAGAACGAGCCCGAGCGGGGCGGTCTGACGCTCGGCAACCTCGGTCCGGTCTCCGAGGGCCTGTTCGCCTGGACCTTCGGTATCGGCATCCTCATCGGCTGCGCCATCTGGCTTGGCAAGAAGGCCGCATGAACCCCGCGCGCTGCATCCCGACCATCCGACGACAGGACCGATCCGATGACTGAGCACGAGAACGGCGGGCCGCACGAGTCGACCGCCGTCGCCCGCGCGAGCAGCTCCGGTGAGCTCACGGCCCGTGGCACCCTGCCCGAACGGTTCGAGAACCCGGGACTGCCGCCGCACGTCTACCGGGCGTCCGACGTGGAGCCCGAGGCCGCCAAGCGAGCCGAGAAGCAGGTCGCCACGATCTTCACGCTCTCGATGGTCGCCACCCTGGTCTTCCTCGTCGCCTACTTCGCGATCTCCGAGGAGTCGACGTTCTTCTTCCCCGGGATCGGCACGATCAAGACGCTGCACGTCGTGCTGGGCGTGTCGATGGGCTTCTCACTGCTGCTCATCGGCGTCGGCGCGGTCCACTGGGCAAAGACCCTCATGCCCGACCACGAGATCGCGGAGGAGCGTCACCCCCTGCGCTCGAGCGACGAGGACCGCGCGGCAGTCGTCAACGTCGTGGTCGACGGGGGCCGCAGCGCACAGCTCGACCGTCGACCGTTGCTGAAGTACACCCTGGGTGGTGCCCTCGGACTGTTCGCCCTGCCGTTCGCCTTCCAGGTCGTCGGCTCGCTCGGACCGGTCACCGTCGGGGAGCTCAAGCACACCATCTGGGACCCCGAGGAGAACGGCGGCCAGCCGATCCGGCTCATGCGCGACCCCGAGATGACCCCGATCAAGCTGTCCGACGTCACCCAGGGCTCCGTCTTCCACGTCATGCCCGAGACGCTGCAGAAGTACCTCGACGACGGCCGGCACGTCCTCGAGGCCAAGGCCAAGGCGGCGGTTATCCTGATCCGGCTCGACCCCGACCTGATCAAGGTCCCGAAGGCGCGGGAGTGGGGCGTCGACGGGACGGTCGCCTACTCGAAGATCTGCACCCACGTGGGCTGTGCCGTGGGCCTCTACGAACAGACGACACACCATCTGCTCTGCCCCTGCCACCAGTCGACCTTCGATCTCACCGAGGACTGTGCGGTCATCTTCGGACCGGCCAAGCGGCCCCTGCCCCAGCTGAAGATCACCGTCGACGACGCCGGCTACCTCGTCGCGCCGGAGGGCTTCCACGAGCCCGTCGGCCCAAGCTTCTGGGAGCGTGCCCGATGAGCACCATCAACGAGGAACGCGCGGCCGACGCGCTGCGGGCGCATGACGACCGGGCCCGGCAGGAGCACCACGAGACCCGGCCGCTGCGCGGCATCGCCGGATGGGTCGACGACCGCACCGGCGGCACCAAGGGCATCCCCACCCTGATGAAGAAGGTCTTCCCGGACCACTGGTCGTTCATGCTGGGCGAGATCGCGATGTACTCGATGATCATCTGCCTGCTGACCGGGGTGTTCCTGACCTTCTGGTTCATCCCGAGCATGTCCCAGTCCCCCTACGACGGCTCCTACGTGCCGCTGCAGGGGGTCATGGTCTCGGATGCCTACCAGTCCACCCTGGACATCTCGTTCGACATCCGCGGCGGGCTGCTCATCCGTCAGATCCACCACTGGGCGGCCCTGATCTTCGTCGTCGCGGTCTTCGTGCACATGGCCCGGGTCTTCTTCACCGGCGCCTTCCGCAAGCCGCGCGAGATCAACTGGGTCTTCGGCACGATCCTGTCCCTCCTGGCCTGCATCGAGGGCTTCGCCGGCTACTCGCTGCCCGACGACCTGCTCTCGGGCACCGGCATCCGCGCCATGAACGGCTTCGTGCAGTCCATCCCCGTGATCGGCTCGTACACCGCCTACTTCATCTTCGGCGGCGCCTTCCCGGGCGACATGATCATCCCGCGCCTCTACTCGGCCCACATCCTGCTGATCCCGGCGGCCCTCGTCGGCCTGTTCACGGCCCACATCCTGCTGGTGTTCCTCCAGAAGCACACGCAGTACCCCGGCCCGGGCCGAACGAACAACAACGTGGTCGGCTACCCCTTCATGCCGGTCTACATCGCCAAGGCAGGCGGCTTCTTCTTCATCGTCTTCGGCGTCATCGCCCTCATCTCGGCGGTCGTCTCGATCAACCCGATCTGGGGTTACGGGCCATACGATCCGTCCCCCATCACGGCAGGGTCGCAACCGGACTGGTACATGGGCTTCGCCGACGGCGCCTTGCGACTCCTACCGGGCTTCCTCGAGTTCGTGGCCTTCGGCTTCACCTTCAGCATGAACATCTTCCCGGGATCGATCATCCTGCTGCCGCTGATGTGGACGATCATCGGGGTCTACCCCTTCGTCGAGAAATGGGTCACCGGCGACGAGCGTGAGCACCACCTGCTCGACCGCCCCCGCAACGCGCCGGCCCGCACCGGGATCGGCGTGGCCGGGATCGTGCTGTACTGCGTGCTCTTCTTCGCCGCCGGCAACGACCTCATGGCGATCAAGCTGCACCTGTCGATCAACGACATCACCAACACCTTGCGCGTGCTCTTCTTCATCGGCCCACCCATCGCGTACTGGATCACCAAGCGCATCTGCCTGAGCCTGCAGCAGTACGACCGTGAGAAGGTCCTCCACGGCCGCGAGACGGGCACGATCTGGCGTCACGCGAACGGTGAGTTCGAGGAGATCCACGCGCCACTCACCCCGCGTGAGCGGTGGACCCTGGTGCAGCACGAGGTACTGGAGCCGTTCGTCGTCACCGAGACGACCGACGTGCACGGGGTGGCCAGCCCGATCGCCCGCAAGGAGCGGTGGCGCGCGAAGCTGTCCCACTTCTACTTCAAGGACCGCGTCGACGCCGTCACCCCGGCAGAGCTCGAGGCCGCACACCACGCCCACGGGCCGGCGGTCACCGAGGAGCCGGTCGAGGCCGAGGTGACCGAACCGGCGATCGAGCGCTGATCCGAGGAGGGCACATCCCCTCTGAAGTCAGGCAGCGACGCAGACACGCGGACGGGCCTCTGAGGCACCAGGTGCGATGCAGGCCCGTCACTGCGCTGTGGTGGCTGCCCATATCCGCTGGGGCACTGGTCCGGGCGAGCACGGTGAAACCGGCTGGCTGGTGAGCCGGCCTGTTCCCGGGCGTGACAGACTCCCCACATGCACCTCACCGACGACGAGTTCGAGTCAGCCGTCGCCGATGCCCTCGACTCCATCCCGGCCGATCTGACCGAGGCCATGGACAACGTGGTCGTGCTCGTCGAGCGTGAGCCCCCGGAACACGACCCGGACCTGCTCGGGGTCTACGATGGCATCCCGCTGACCGAACGGGACAGCTGGTGGGGGGCCGGGGCGTTGCCGGATCGCATCACGATCTTCCAGGGTCCGCTCGAACGGATGTGCTCCAGCGCCGAGGAGCTGCGCAACGAGATCGCCGTCACCGTCGTGCACGAGGTGGCGCACCACTTCGGCATCGACGACGAGCAGCTCCACGAGCTCGGCTGGGGCTGAGCGCCGCCTCGAGACCGGTCCCGTCGGAGCAGGCGCAGACACGGCCCCGCACCCTCCGCCGGTCTTTACTCTCTCCCCGGACGGGGCTACGGTCGTCCTTACCCAGTCACCGATCGGGACGGAGGTACCGAAGATGTTGTCTCCCGCACGATCGCACCGGCGGCCGGAGGGCCCCTGAAGAGGTGACTCGACCGAAGGGGAAGGCGGTGACCGCCTTCCCCTTCCTCATGCCCGCCCGGCCCCGACCCAGCATCCGGGTCGGGTACACCGGCCAGTCAGGAGGTGGCCGCTCGGATCGAGTAGTCACCCGAGAAGTGCTCGAGGGCGCCACAGGAGGAGCGCTCAGATCGAGTAGTCACCCGAGAACGACTCGAAGACCCACAGGATGAGCGCGAAGACGCCCAGGAAGGCGCCGATGATGAACAGCCACCAGCCGACGGCCAGCCCGAGGAACATGATGGCGCCGGAGCCGGCCAGCCAGAGCGGCGTCCACGAGCTCGCGACGAAGTACCCGTAGTTGCCCTCGGCCTCGGCGATCTCGCCGGTCATGTTGTCCTCGGGGCGCACCGGTAGGCGTTTGCCGGTCTGCCAGAGGTAGAACGCCACCAGGAGGAGCAGCCCAGCGGTCAGCAGCAGGGCGACGACGCCGATCGGCTCGCTCCACTTGGACCAGAACCCGTAGACGAGCGTGATGGGACCGAAGAAGAGGAACAGGTAGAAGAAGAGCTTGGTCTCGACACGCATTGGTTCACTTCTCCTTGGTCACGCCCGGCCCGGCGACGTCCGCGGGACCGAGAACAGTTACCAACGTACCCGGGTCAGGCCGCAGGCTGGCAGCCACCGCGGCCTCCGGGTGGTGCAGGTCGAAGGCGGGCCGCTCCGACCGGATCCGCGGCAGCGAGGTGAAGTTGTGCCGCGGCGGCGGGCACGAGGTCGCCCACTCCAGCGAGCCGCCATACCCCCACGGGTCGTCCGTGGTGACCAGCGGCGCGGTGCGCCAGGTCTTCCACACGTTCCAGAACCACGGGACCATCGACAGACCCAGCAGCAGCGCGCCCACGCTGGAGATGTCGTTGCCCAGCTGGAAGCCCTCCTCGGGCAGGTAGTCGGCGTAGCGGCGGGCCATGCCCTCGACGCCGAGCCAGTGCTGGATCAGGAACGTGGTGTGGAAGCCGATGAACAGCATCCAGAAGTGGATCTTGCCGAGCTTCTCGTCGAGCATCCGCCCGGTCAGCTTCGGCCACCAGAAGTAGTACCCGGCGAACATCGCGAACACGACCGTGCCGAACACCGTGTAGTGGAAGTGCGCGACGATGAAGTACGTGTCCGAGACGTGGAAGTCGAGCGCCGGGCTGGCGATGATGACGCCGGTCAGACCACCGAACAGGAAGGTGACCAGGAAGCCCATGGACCAGAGCATGGGGGTGTGCATCGACACCTTGCCCATCCACATCGTGCCGATCCAGTTGAAGAACTTCAGGCCGGTCGGGACGGCGATCAGCATCGTCATGATCGCGAAGAACGGCAGCAGCACCTGACCGGTGACGTACATGTGGTGCGCCCACACCGAGGTCGACAGGGCCGCGATGGCGATCGTGGCCATGGCCATCGTCTTGTACCCGAACAGCGGCTTCTTGCTGAAGGCCGGTATGACCTCGCTGATGATGCCGAAGAACGGCAGCGCGATGATGTACACCTCGGGGTGGCCGAAGAACCAGAACAGGTGCTGCCAGAGCATCGCCCCGTTGTTCTCGGCGTCGAAGATGTGCAGCCCGAACCGGCGGTCACCACCGAGGGCGAAGAGGGCACCGGCCAGGACCGGGAAGACGATCAGGACCATGATCGAGGTGACCAGGACGGTCCAGGTGAACAGCGGCATCCGGAACATCGTCATGCCCGGGGCGCGCATGCAGATGATCGTGGTGATGAAGTTGACCGCACCCAGGATGGTGCCGAAGCCTCCCATCGTCAGGCCGAAAACCCACAGGTCGCCGCCGAGGCCCGGACTGTAGGCCACATCCGACAGCGGCGCGTAGGCGAACCAGCCGAAGGCGGCCGCGCCCTGCGGGGTCAGGAACCCGGCGCTGGCGATCAGGCCGCCGAACAGGTACAGCCAGTAGGCGAACATGTTCAGCCGCGGGAACGCGACGTCGGGCGCGCCGATCTGCAGCGGCATGATCGCGTTGGCGAACCCGGCGAACAGCGGCGTCGCGAACAGCAGCAGCATGATCGTGCCGTGCATCGTGAACAGCTGGTTGAACTGCTCCGGGTTGTCGACGATCTGCAGGCCCGGCGAGACGAGCTCGACCCGGATGATCAGGGCCATGGCCCCGCCGAGCAGGAAGAAGAGGAAGGAGGTGACGAAGTAGAGGTTGCCGATCCGCTTGTGATCGGTGGTGGTCACCCACTTGACGACGGTGTGGGTGCGGGTGGTCCGGTGCGGCGTTGGCGTGGCGGTCAGCGTCGCAGCGCTCATGGAGACACACCTTCGGTGAGAGCGGGAGCGGGAACGAGCTTGTCATCGCCTCGGACGAGCTTCTCACGGCTGGCGTCGACCGGGATCTGGCCCTTCTGGCCGATCGCGGCCAGGTGCGCCATCTGCTGGTCGTACTCCGCCTGCGAGACGATCTTGACCATGAAGAGCATCTCGGAGTGGTAGGCGCCGCACAGCTCCGCGCACTTGCCCTGGAACTCGCCCTCCTGGTGGGTGACGACCTGCATCCGGTTGGTCCGACCCGGGAGCATGTCCAGCTTGGTCAGGAACGCCGGGACCCAGAAGCTGTGGATCACGTCGCGGGCGTTGAGCACGAACTCGACCCGCTTGTCGACGGGCAGGTAGAGCACCGGCATCTGGGCCCGGGCGCCCGGCTGGCCGTCCAGCTGCGTGTGCACGCCGCTCTCGTAGACGTTGGAGTCGACGTAGTTGAAGTCCCAGCTCCACTGCTTGGCCACGACGCTGATGGTGACGTCGGGCTTGGCGCTCACGTCGGTCAGCTCGGCCTCGTCACGCGCGGTGTAGTAGAAGAACACCGCGACCATGAAGATCGGGATGATGGTGTAGAGCAGCTCGACCGGGACGTTGTAGCGCAGCTGCACGGGCAGCCCGTCGTCGCCCTTGCGCTGGCGGAACCGGATGGCCGCGTAGAGCATGAGCCCCCACGTGATGGCGCCGACCGCGAGGACGGCGATCCAGCCGCCCACCCAGAGGTTCGTGACGATGTCGCCGGTGTTGGAGACCGCTTCGGGCAGGAACCCGTTGGACAGCTTGCCCTGACAGCCGGTGAGCGCGACCGCGCTGACCGCGGCGATTGCCGCGACCCGGGCCCACCGCCGTCGCCGTGTCACCGCAGGGGTGTCAGCGTGCTCAGGCACCACGTGCACCTTTCGTTCGGAGCACATGCCGTCGAGGACCGGCGCGCGCTCGAGCAGTTCGGAGTTCTCCACGGACACGGTCGTGCCCACAGGCTGCACCCTACCCCCACGAGTTCCCCGCTGTCGGGAGGGGGGGATCACATTTCGGGGCGCCGAGCGCGCCGCCCTCCGAACAGGGTGCCGTTCTGCCGAGCGGTATGCCGCAGACCCCGACCCGCAGCCGCGCGCGCCCGGGCCACGGTGCGGACACGCGGTGCTCAGCGCCAGGGCGCCGGCAGGGGGACCTCCAGCGAGCGGGCCAGCAGCTCCCGGTAGCGCTGGCGCGACACCTCGGTCACCCCGAGCGAGGCCAGGTGCGGCGTGCGCCACTGGACGTCGATGAGCCGGTCGCCGCGGTCGTCGGCCGCCAGCAGGGCGTACAGGTGGACCAGGGCCGCCTTGGACGCGTCGCGCACGTGGTGGAACATCGACTCGCCGGCGAACAGCCCGCCGATCGCGACACCGTACAGGCCCCCGACGAGGCGACCGTCCTGCCACGACTCGACGGAGTGGGCCCAGCCGGCCTCGTGGAGCCGGACGTAGGCCCGGGTCACGGCCGGAGTGATCCAGCGACCGGGTCGGCTCGGGTCCGCACACGCCCGGACCACCTCCGGGAAGCAGGTGTCCACCCGGACCTCGAACCGCGGCAGCACCTTGCGCAGCGAACGGGACATGCGCAGCTCCCCCATCCGCAGCACACCGCGAGGGTCGGGCGACCACCATCCCATCGGCGGGCCCCCGTGCTCCCCGACACCCATCGGGAAGACCCCTTCACGGTAGGCCTGGTAGAGCGTGGCGACCTCGAGGTCGGCCCCGACCCCGACGAGGTCCTCCCCGGGCGGCACCCGGTCGAGGTCGAAGTCCCAGTGCGAGGGTCGGGGCGGCTGCGGCACAGGTCGCCGTCAGGGCAGCGAGGCGGTCAGGTGCGGACCGATCTCCTCGGCGGCCGCCGCCCCGTAGCTGTCGGCCAGGCGCTGCAGGAACTCGGGCAGCCGCAGCGAGTACTCCTGGGTGCCGACGGTCTCGATCACGTAGGTCGCCAGCATGGAACCGAGCTCGGCGCACCGCCGCGTCGGCAGGGCGCAGGCGAGCCCGGTGAGGTAGCCCGCACGGAAGGCGTCCCCCACCCCGGTCGGGTCGGCTCGACGCACCTCGTGGGCCGCGCCCACCTCGACCGGCTCCTCGCCCCGGACCCGGACGATGACTCCATCCTTGCCCCGGGTCTTGACCTGCACCCGGACCCGGTCGGCCAGCTCCTCCGGGCTCCAGCCGGTCTTCTGGCAGGCCAGGTGCGACTCGTACTCGTTGGTGAACAGGTACTCGGCACCGTCGATCAGGCGGCGGATCGACTCGCCGTCCATGAACGCGAGCTGCTGCGACGGGTCGGCGGCGAACGGGATCCCCCGGGTACGGCACTCGTCGGAGTGGCGCAGCATGGCGATCGGGTCGTTCGGGGCGACGACCACGAGGTCGAGGCCGCCGACGCGCTGCGCGACCGGTCCGAGCTCGATGTCACGTGCCTCGGCCATGGCCCCTGCGTAGAATGTCGCGATCTGGGCCATGTCGCGGTCGGTCGTGCACACGAAGCGGGCCGTGTGCTGTGACTGCGAGTAGTGCACGGAGGCACAGTCGACGCCGTGACGCTCGAGCCAGGAACGGTAGTCGGTGAAGTCCTCGCCCACCGAGCCGACCAGGATCGGGCGCTGGCCGAGGTTGGCCATGCCGAACGCGATGTTGGCCGCCACCCCGCCCCGACGGACCTGCAGGTCCTCGGTGAGGAAGGAGAGCGAGATCCTGTCCAGCTGCCCGACGACGAGCGAGTCGGCGAAGAGGCCGTCGAACCTCATGAGGTGGTCGGTCGCGATGGACCCGGTGATGGCGATCTTCTGCACGACTGCAACCTAGCGCGGCACCCGATCCACGGTCGGGCCCGCCGGCCGTCGGGGTCGGGCGGCGAAACGAGCGACGCACCGGCTCGGGGCGACGAGCGGGTCGAGCCGCGCGACCCCCACCCGAGCCCCGAGCTCGTCGAGCATGCCCTCCATCAGCCCGCGGTGTACCGCGCAGACCACCTCGAGGTGACCCTCGGCGACCTCGAGGAACGGACAGTTGGTCACCTCGACGGTCGTGTTCACCTCGACGGTCGCGTCCGGCGGCTGCGCGCCGTCGTCGACGCGGCGGGAGTCGAAACCCAGGCGGTCGAGCGTCTCGATGACGGTGCTGACGGCGTCTCGTTCGTCGTACGGACCGGACGGAGGTTGGTCGCCTTCCGAGCTGTCCGGGCCGCTGACCAGGAAGCGCCCGTAGTCACGCCCCGCCGCCAGGCCCTCGGCGCCGGGGTCGTCCGCGTGCCGTGCCAGGTGCCGGCTCAGGATCTCGGCCAGCAGCCGGTAGCTGCGGTGCGCCGCCGGTGGCGCCGCGCGGGTTACCGCATAACGGACCTGGGGACGGCCGGGGCGACGTCGCTCGGCAGGTGCGCGCTCGGCCAGACCGCGGGTGACGAGCCCGTCGAGATGGAACCTGGCCGTGTTGAGGTGGATGCCGAGCCGCTCGGCCACCTCGGCTGCGGTGGACGGCGCCCGCAGGTCCTGCAGCGTGCCGAGCACCCTGGCCCGCGTGGGGCCCAGGCCGTGCGCCCGGTCCCCCACCGGCTGGACGGGTGTGGTCGTCATCGCCGCAATGGTCCCACGGCGAGGTGTCAGGCCGCGCCGACTTCGGCCGGGTCGAGGCCTGCGTCTGCACCACGCGGGTCGAGACCCGCCTCCGAGACAACCCGACCGATGCGCTCGACGGCCGCGACGCCGTGCACCGGCTCCTCGTCGTCCACGACGACGACCGGTACGACGCCGGCGACCGAGGGGTCGTGCTCTGCGGTGCGGCGCCAAGCAGCCCGCCAGTCGCGGATGGTCTGCCAGCCGGCCTGGGTGATCGGTCCACCGGTGACGTCGACGGCGTAGCCCCACGTGCTCAGCAGCTCGGTCGTCGAGCTGCCCCGGCGGATCTCGTCGACCAGCAGCGTCCGTACCGCCTTGGCATTGTTCAGGTCGACGCCGTGGCGCCAGAAGGCCTCGAAGAGCAGCCGCCGGACGGGCGCGGCCACACCGGCGACGTAGGCCTCGGCGTAGGCTGACGTCGCCGCGGCGGTGAACGGGACGAACCCGGCGAGGGTCCGCGGCAGCACCTCGCCCGGCAGCAGGTGCTGCTCTACCCGGGGCAGCTCGGCGCGCAGCGCCGCGAACCGGTCGGTCACGTCGGACGGCCGCAGGACGTGCCAAGGGTCGTGCTCGATGCTGCGCCAGTCGATCTCGACGCCCGCCGCGCGCAGCACCTCCGTGCGACGCCACGTCAGGTAGCTCCATGGACAGGTGAAGTCACCGTAGGCGATGATCCGGGACACTCCCGCTTGCGGCGCAGCCTGTCGCGTCCGTCCGTCCGGGTGAACCTGGGTCTCGTTGCTGGGCATGGGCTTCTCCTGTCGCCGTCCTGGCCGTATCCTTAATTTTGACAACAAGTTTGTCACAACAGCCATTCCGGCAACAGGGGAAGGACGCAACAATGGGAAGAACGAAGGTGAGCCACGCATGACCTACGTGATCGGCAGCCCGTGCATCGACGTCAAGGACCGCGCCTGTGTCGAGGAGTGCCCCGTCGACTGCATCTACGAGGGCAACCGGTCCCTCTACATCCACCCGGACGAGTGCGTCGACTGCGGCGCGTGTGAGCCGGTCTGCCCGGTGGAGGCCATCTACTACGAGGACGACCTGCCCGGCGAGCTGCAGCCCTTCCTGGCCGACAACGCCGCCTTCTTCGAGGACGTCCTGCCGGGCCAGGACGAGGCGGTCGGCTCACCCGGCGGCGCCGCTCCCTATGGCGTGGTGCCGTCCGACACTCCCCTGGTGGCGGCCTGGCCGCGCCAGGATCCCTGATCACGCGAGGCCGGGTGCGGCGCCGGATCGTCCAACCGGCCCGAGGTGCCGTCACGAGGGCGGCTGGGCGGCATACGGAGGTATGACGCTCAGCCGCCGCCGCGTGAGGCCGCCCGCGGGCCGCGGGGCAGGTGCCCGATACCCGTGGCACGAGCTCGGGCACACGCAAGGGCCCGGCCGAGATCTCGGCCGGGCCCTTCGACGTGACGCCTGCAGCAGGTCGGGCTCAGCTGAAGGAGTCGCCGCAGGCGCAGCTGCTGCCGGCGTTGGGGTTGTCGATGGTGAAGCCCTGCTTCTCGATCGTGTCGGCGAAGTCGATCGTGGCGCCGTCGAGGTAGGGCGCGCTCATCCGGTCGACGACGACGCCGACCCCGTCGAAGTCGCGCACGAGGTCGCCGTCGAGGGAACGCTCGTCGAAGTAGAGCTGGTAGATCAGTCCGGAGCAACCGCCGGGCTGGACGCCGATGCGCAACCGTAGGTCGTCGCGCCCCTCCTGTTCGAGCAGGCTCCTGATCTTGGCGGTGGCCACGTCCGTGAGGGCGACCCCGTGGGCCGGAGCCTCGGTCTGGGCCTCGGTGGCGGAAGCGTTCGTCTCAACACTCATCTTGCGTGTGTCCTTCGCGTCGTGGGGCGCGGGCCGTCGTGGAGCACCCGCGCGCTGTCGTTCCCGGCCTCACCAGAATACGTCTCCGGCGCGGTGGTGCGAACCTGCCCGAGGGGAGAGCCTGCTCACGGCGGGGGACGGGCCCCTCAGGGCCGCGACGGCGACCAGGTGCGAGCCACCCGGGCCGCGAGCCGAACCAGCCGGTCCTCCGTCTGCGCCGGCGCGCCGGCCGTCGGGTCCGTCAGGGTGTAGACCCCGCTCAACCCGGCGTCCATCGACTCCCGCCGGGACACCACGCTCTCTCCCGCGAGCAGTACGGTCGGGACGCCGAGCCGCTGGGATCGCCGCGACACGGCCAGCGGGACGCTGCCCTGCAGGGACTCCCAGTCGAACACCCCGCAGCCGGTCACGACGAGGTCCGAGGCGGCGCCGAACCGGTCGAACCCCACGGCATCGAGCGCCGCCTCGACCCCGGCGACGTACCGCCCGCCGAGCAGGTGCAGCGCGTAGCCCACGCCGCCCCCCGCGCCCGCCCCGAGGGCGCGTTCCGGACGGATCGCCTCTCCGGAGAGCAGGTCGGTGCGGGGCGGGTACCTGCGGGCGACCAGGCCGGCGAAGTGCCCGAGGGCGGCCTCCAGCCCCTGCGCCTGGTCCGGCGTGGCGCCCATCCGCCCCGCGAAGACGGCGCTGGTGCCCTTCAGGCCGAGCAACGGGGAGGCCACGTCGGCGGCGAGGACCAGGTCGACGTCGCGGAACCGGTCCCGCGCCACGTCGAGCCCCTCGACCTGCTCGGGACGGAGGCTCGCCAGCGCGGCACCGCCACGGGCGAGCGTGTCCGGGCTCCCGACGCCCAACGCCGCGAGCAGGCCGGCCCCGGCGTCGTTGGTGCCGAGGCCTCCGACCCCCACGACGACCCGGCGGGCCCCCAGGTCGAGGGCCGCGAGCAGGAGCCGGCCGACGCCCGCAGAGGTCGTCCGGGTCGGGTCCCGCTCGACCCCGGCGAGCAGGTGCCGCCCGGCCGCCTGGGCGGCCTCGAGGTAGGCGGTGGGGCCGGCCGCCCCACCGGGGACGAGCAGGATCGAGGCCGGGACCTCCCGCCCGAGCGGGTCGGTGGCCACGACGGCCTCGAGCCGGCCGGCCAGGACCGCGGCCAGGGCCCCGACGAAGCCGGGCCCCCCGTCGGAGACGGGCAGGCAGGCGAGCACGTCGTGGGGTGCCGCCCGGTGCCAGCTTCCCGCGACCGTGGCGGCCACCCGCGGACTGGGCAGGTCCGCGAAGCGGTCGGTGACGATGAGGACGTGCATCCGGGCTCGTCAGCCGTGACGGGCGCCCAGCCTGGCAAGCAGGATCGCCTCGGCGACGCAGACCCGCTCGAACTCGCCCAGGTGCAGCGACTCGTTCGCCCCGTGGGCTCGGGTGTCGGGGTCCTCGACCCCGGTGACGAGGATCGCGGCGTCGGGGAACCGAGCCACGAAGTCGGAGATGAACGGGATCGAGCCGCCGATGCCGGTGTCGACCGGCGGGGTGCCCCAGGCGTCCGCGAACGCGGCCCGCACCTCGTCGTAGATCGGCCCGTCGGCATCGGCGGCGAAGCCGGACCCACTCTCCTCGAGCGTCACCTCGACGCGGGCCCCCCAGGGGGCGTGGCTCTCGAGATGGTCCTTGAGCGCCGCGAACGCCGCCTGCGGGTCCTGCGTGGGCGCGATCCGCATGGAGATCTTGGCCGCGGCCCTAGCGGCGAGCGTGTTCGAGGCCTGCTCGACCGAAGTGACGTCCATGCCGATCGTGGTGATCGACGGCTTGTGCCACAGGCGGGTCAGGATCGAGCCGGACCCGATCAGGGCGACGCCGTCGAGCAGTCCGGACTCCTCGCGGAAGCGGGCCTCGTCGTAGTCGAGATCGGGCGCGACGCCCTCGTCGAGGCCGGTGACGGCGACGTTGCCCTGATCGTCGTGCAGCGTGGCCAGCAGCTTCACGAGTGCGGTCACCGCGTCGGGGGCCACCCCGCCGTACATGCCCGAGTGCACCGCGTGGTCGAGGGTCCGGACCCGGACGATCGCCCGGACGCCACCTCGCAGGGCCGTCGTCAGGGCGGGCACGCCGACTGCCCAGTTGCCGGAGTCGGCGATCACGATCGCCTCGGCCGCGAGCTTGTCGCCGTGCCGGTCCAGGATGGCCGGCAGGGAGGCGGAGCCGTACTCCTCCTCCCCCTCGACGAAGACCGTGACGCCGACCGGCAGGTTGCCCGAGTGGGCCCGCAGGGCTGCCAGGTGGGCCATGACGCCCGCCTTGTCGTCCGCGGCGCCCCGTCCGTAGAGCCGGCCGTCACGCTCGGTGGGCTCGAACGGCGGGCTGTCCCAGTCGGCATCGTCGCCGGGCGGCTGGACGTCGTGGTGCGCGTAGAGCGTCACCGTCGGCGCCCCCGGCGGTCCCGCGATGCGACCCAGCACGGCCGGCCGGCCGCCCTCGACGACGATCTCGACGTCGAGGCCCTCGGCCCGCAGCAGGGCCGCCACGGCCTCGGCGCTGCGGGCCACCTGGGCCTGGTCGAACGAGGTTGCGGACACGCTCGGGATGCGCACGAGCGACTCCAGGTCGGCACGGACCTGCGGCATGAGCCCGGCCACGCGCTCCCGGATCGCCTGTACCTGGTCAGGGGTGATGGTGTCGGCAGTCACGCCTTCGACCCTAGCCGTGCCGGACGGTGCTTGGATCGGCGTATGCCGGACGAGCACCGCGTCGCCGCCGCCTTCGGGGCGACGCCACGGGCCCGGTTCCTGCGCGCGGTGGACCGCGACCGGGCGCCCGGCGACGTCCCGATCCGAATCGGCCACGGCCAGACCTGCTCCCAGCCGAGCACCGTGCGGGCGATGCTGGTCCTGCTCGACGTCCGCCCGGGGCAGCGGGTGCTCGACGTCGGGTCGGGCTCGGGCTGGACCACCGCACTGCTCGCCCACCTTGCCGGCCCGGCCGGGACGGTGGTCGGCCTCGAGATCGAACCCGACCTCGTCCGCTGGGGGCGGGCCAACCTCGAGCGGTCCCACGTCGACGCGACGATCCGGCAGGCGGAGCCCGGGGTCCTCGGCGCGCCGGACGAGCAGCCGTGGGACCGGATCCTCGTGTCCGCCGGGGCCCGCACCCTCCCCCGGGAGCTGGTCGACCAGCTCGCCGACGGGGGGCGGCTGGTCGTCCCGGTCGCGGGCTGGATGACCCTCGTCGAACGGCACGGAGACCGGGTACGGACGTCCGAGCACGGCCCGTACCGCTTCGTGCCGCTGCGCTGAGCCGACCCCACGAAGATCTCGGCCGGGATGTCCCTCGGGTCAGGATTGGGGCGCTCGGGACCCGCTCACCTACAGTTGTCCCGTGTTCGGACGCAACAAGAAGACGCTCAACGAGAACCTCGCCGAGGAGGCGGAGGCCCACCCGGAGCGGCCCGGCGCCAAGAACCGGCCCACGCCCAAGCGGCGCGACCAGGAGGCCGCGAACAAGCGTCCGCTGATCGTCACCGACCGCAAGGCGGCCCGCTCCCACGACAAGGCCGCCCGCCGTGAGGCCATGGCCAAGCAGCGCCAGGGCATGCTGACCGGCGACGAGCGCTACCTCCCGGCGCGCGACAAGGGCCCGCGCCGCCGGTTCATCCGCGACACGGTAGACGCCCGGTGGAACCTCGGCGAGTTCATGCTCCCCGTGATGCTCCTCGTGCTGCTGCTCAGCTTCGTCCGGACCTCGTGGGCCATGCTCGCGGTGTTCGTCCTCGTCTACGGGCTGATCGTCATCGCGGTCCTGGACGCCGTCCTGATGTGGCTGCGCACCAAGAAGCAGATCAACCAGAAGTACGGCGGCGCCGAGCGGGGTGACGCGATGTACGCGATCATGCGCGCCTTCCAGATGCGGCGCACGCGCATGCCGAAGCCGCAGATCCCACGGGGCAAGCGCCGGTCCTGACCCTCCCGCGCCGGCCGGGCGCCGACCGGCAGCGCCGCACCCGACCGGTCGGGCGCGGCGCGCGGCCCGGCCCCCGGCTCACCGCTGCAGGTCCGCGAACGCGAGCGGCGCCCGGGTGACGGCATAGGTCGCGAAGTAGAGCCGGTCGACCGCGCCGTCGTCGGCGCGCACGACCTCCAGCATCTCGCCGCGCTCGCGACCCTCGACCGCCCGGAACCGGTCCGGGCCCTCGGCGGCATACCGCGTCTCGGAGAGGGCGTCGCTCTCGGTCAGGCGCGACCAGAGCTCGCCGTCACGCACGAAGAAGGTGATCGGGGACCCCTCCGACCACCAGAGCCCGAGCAACGGGTCGAGGTCGGGGCGCGGACCCTCCGGCCGCCACGGCTCGGGCAGGCTCGGCTCGGTGTCGAGGACGAGGTCGACCAGGTCGGTCGCGAGGGCGAGCGGCTCGGCCCCGGAGGTGCAGTTGGCGAACACGATCGCGCCCACGCCGTCCTTGCGCCGGACCCGCAGCCCGGTCAGGTAGCCCGGCATCGCCCCGCCGTGCCCGACGTAGACGCGGTCGCCCCGGCGCCCCATCCCGAAGCCGAGGCCGTAGCCGCCGGTCCAGCCCTCCGGGTCGGTCAGGATGATCGGCCGGCACATCTCCTCGACGGTCTCGGGTCGCACGACCCGCCCGTCGGGTCGCGCGACATAGGCCGCGTAGCGGGCCATGTCGCCCACCGTCGACCACAGCCCACCGAGCGGCGCGGTCGCGTTGAGGGTGAACACCGGCTCCTCGGTGGCGGTGCCGGCGTACGGGTCGACCTGGTAGCCCAGGGCCCGCTCGGCGGTGGGGGTCAGCCCGGTGTGCGTCATGCCGAGGGGTTCCAGGACCCGCTCGCGCACGGCGTCCTCCCAGGCCTGCCCGGTCACCAGCTCGACGATCTGCCCGAGCAGCCCGTAGGCGAGGTTCGAGTAGTGGAACGCGTGATGTGCCGGCAGCACCTGCTCGGCCTGCTCGACCCCGGCGAGGAAGGCCTCTCGCCCGGGTGCCTCGAGGCTCTCCCAGATCCGGCCGACCGGCTCGCGCTGCAGGCCGGAGGCGTGCGCGAGCATCTGCCGGATCGGCACCCGGGCGTGGCGCGTGTGGGGCAGGAAGGTGCCCAGCGGGTCGTCGAGGGTGAGCCGCTCCTCGTCGCGCAGGGACAGCACGGCCAGCGCGGTGAAGGTCTTGGTGACCGACCCGATCAGGAACTGGGTGTCGTCGTCGGCCGGCTGCGGCGGGACGCCGAGCCGGGCGGAGCCGACGTGGCCGGACCAGGCCAGCTGCCCGTCGCGCACCACTCCGGCGCTGACCCCGGGCGCCCGCCAAGCGCGCTGCGCGGCGACGAGGCCGGCCTCGAGCCGTCCGGCCAGCCCAGTGGAAAGGGGCTCTGCCGACGTCCGCGTCGACGGGCCGGCGCTCACCGGGACGCCCGCAGGCTCATCGGGCCGTAGACGACCGCGTCACCCCGGTGCAGCGTCACGGTCTCGACGCCGCTGCCCGAGAGGTCCCGCCACGTCTCTCCGAGCCAGCTCTCGGCATCGCTCTGGGTCGGGAAGGGCGTCTCGGGCAGCGCGTCCACGATCACGCGGTTGCCTTCCGCGTCATGACAGGTCCAGGTCCAGTCCGCGTCCATCGGTCGTCGGGGCGCAGGGGCCCGCAGGCCCGGCACCCCTCCTCCTCTCGATCCGTACGTACGGCGCACGTGCGCGGCCGGCCGCTACGGACGCGGCTTGCCGGACGTACCGTTGGCGCCACCCTACGACCACGGCCTGTTTGACTGGCGGGCCGCGGGCGTGCGACGGTTCGTGGTACCTGGATGGGGCAGGGGCAAGCCGGTGCGACTCCGGCACTGACCCGCAACCGTGATCTCGAGCGTGCGCCCGGCGAACCCTCGACCAGTCGGAAAACCCGCGCCGTCCGGACCGACCACCATCCGTCTGTCGTGGAATGCGGACCGGAGCTGCAGAGGCGGGACGCCCTTCCTCGGTCTCCGACCGTGAGGAGGAGACCCATGCCCATCGCCCATCGTCGCCTGCTGCGAGCCGTGCTCGTCATGCTGCTCGCCGCCGGCGCCGGCCTGCTGTCGATCGCCCCCGCCCAGGCCGCGGCCTACCGGTTCTGGGGCTTCTACCAGCTCACCGACGGGGCCTGGGCGTTCGCCCAGAAGGGCCCCGACCAGGCCGTCCCGAAGGAGGGCGCGGTCGAGGGCTGGCGCTTCGCCGTGAGCGACACGAACGGGGCCCGCTACCCCCGGGCGGTCCTGACCTTCGAGCAGCTCTGCGGGCAGACGGCCGCCGAGAGCGGCAAGAAGCGCGTCGGCCTGGTGGTCGACTACGGCCGCCCGGCCGACGCCGAGGACGGGGCCACGCCGCCGGCCCCCGCCGGGTCGTGCGCGGTCGTGGGCACCGACGCGAGCAGTCTCGACGTGCTGCGCACGGTCGGGGAGCTGCGGGTCGAGAAGGGCCTGGTCTGCGGGGTCGACGGCTACCCCGCGACCGGCTGTGGGGGCGAGGTCGGCACCGTCAGCGCGGCGGCCAAGGCGGCCGACACGCCGGTGACCATCGCGGTCCCGACCGCCGCTCCCACGTCCGCCGCGCCGGCCGCGTCCGCGGACCCGGCCACGGCGGCGGACCAGCCTGCCTCGGTCGGGACGTGGGCGGCATACGCCGTCGTGGCGCTGCTGGTGGCCGCGCTCCTCGTCTACCTGGTGCGGCGCTCCCGGGCGGGCGCCGCGCGCCGGCGCTGAGCCGATGCCGAGGCGGGAGCGGCTCCTGCACCCCACGGCCTGGTGGCTGTGGGGGCTCGGCCTGGCGACGGCCGCCTCGCGCACCACGAACCCGGCGCTGCTGCTGCTCGTGATCGGGGTGTGCGTCCTGGTCGTCACGCAGCGCGGGGACCCCGCGGCGCCGAACCCCATGCGGGCCTTCCTCGTGATCGGCGCGGTCATCGTCGTGCTGCGCGTGCTGGTGACGATCGTGCTGGGCAACGGCGTCTACGGCGACACCGTCCTGTTCACCCTCCCGCAGGTGCCGCTGCCGGACTGGGCAGCCGGGGTACGGCTCGGTGGCCCGGTCGCGCTCGAGCCGCTCCTCTTCGCGATCTACGACTCGTTGCGACTGGCCGCGATCCTGGCCTGCGTCGGCGCCGCGAACGCCCTGGCCAGCCCCCGCCGGCTGTTGCGCCACCTGCCGGCGACGCTGTACGACGTCGGCACGGCCGTCGTCGTCGGCCTGACCTTCGCACCGCGGCTGCTCACCGACGCGCGGGCGGTGCGCAGCGCCCGGACGCTGCGCGGGCACGGCGGGCACGGCGTGCGTGAGGTGGCCCGACTGGCCGTGCCGGTCCTGGAGACGGCCTTCGAACGCTCGCTCGGGCTGGCCGCCTCGATGGAGTCGCGGGGGTACGGGCGCGCCGTGCGTTCGTCACCGGCCTCCCGGCGCCTCGCCACGGGGCTGGCCCTGGCCGGCCTGGTCGGCGTGCTGGCCGGGCTGTACGGCCTGCTCGACGCGTCGGTCGGCGGCCCGCTCGGCCTGCCACTGCTGCTGTTCGGCGCCCTGCTGGCCGGGGTGAGCCTGGTGGTCGGTGCGTCCAGAGAGGAGCGGACCGGCCACCGGCGCGACCCGTGGCAGTGGCCTGAGACCGCGACGGTGGGCGCCGGCGCCGTCCCCGCCGCGGCCCTGGTCGTCGGCAGTGTGCAGGGGTGGGAGGGGATCGTCGCGCCGTCGTCGGCGACCCTGCCGCCGCTGCCGCTCGCGGCGGTCCTCGCCCTCGTCGTCGCCGCGTCCCCGGGCTTCTTCACCCCCCGGCCCCGACCCCAGGTGGACGCATGATCCGCTTCGCCGGGGTCACGGTCCGCTACCCGGAGTCGTCCACCGACGCCCTCGACGACGTGTCCCTCCAGGTCCCGGAGGGCGAGCTCGTCCTCGTCGTCGGCCCCACCGGCAGCGGCAAGTCAACCCTGCTGCGGTGCGTCAACGGGCTCGTCCCCCATTTCACCGGAGGGCTGCTGTCCGGCTCGGTCGTCGTCGACGGGCTCGACACCCGTGAGCACCGGCCGCGCGACCTCGCCACCGTCGTCGGGCTGGTCGAGCAGAACCCCGCCTCGACCTTCGTCACCGACGTCGTCGAGGACGAGGTCGTCTACGGGATGGAAACGATGGGCCTGCCCCCGGCCACCATCCGGCGACGGGTCGAGGAGACCCTCGACCTGTTCGGACTGACCCCGCTCCGGGCTCGTGCGCTCGAGAACCTCTCCGGCGGCCAGCAGCAGCGCGTGGCCATCGCGGCCGTCTTCGCCGCGGGCCCGCGCATCCTCGTGCTCGACGAGCCGACCTCGGCGCTCGACCCGGTCGCCGCCGAGGAGGTGCTCGCGTCCCTGGACCGGATCGTGCACGACCTGGGCACGACCGTCGTGCTCGCGGAGCACCGTCTCGAGCGGGTCATCCACCACGCCGACCGGGTGGTCCTGCTCGACCGGGGACGTACCAGCCCGCTGCTGGACCCTGCGGAGGCGATGCGGACCTCGCCGATCCATCCGCCCGTCGTGGCGCTCGCCCGGCTCGCCCGGTGGGACCCGCCGCCACTGTCGATCCGGGACGCTCGTCGCCGGGTGGGCGAGCTGCGCGGCCGCCTCGCCGGCATCGAGCCACCCGCACCACGCGCGACCAGCCCGGACCCGGCCGTGACGCTCTCGGGGGCACGGGTCGTGCGAGGCGGTCGGGTCGTCCTCGACGGTGTCGACCTGGTCGTCGGGCAGGGCTCGGTCACCGCCCTGATGGGACGCAACGGCGCGGGCAAGTCCACCCTCCTGGGTGCGCTGAGCGCCCAGCTGCCCGTCGCGGGCGGGCGGATCCGGCTGGGGGGCGGACAGGTCGACCCGCACACCCTGAAGCCTCGCGACCGCGTCCACGTCGTCGGGCTCGTCCCCCAGCAGCCGGAGCTGCTGCTCTACACGGACCATGTGGCCGACGAGTGCACGAGCGCCGACCGCGACTTCGGGGTGCCACCCGGCACCACCGCCGACCTGCTCGAGTCGATCGCCGGGGCGATGGACCCGACCCGTCATCCTCGCGACCTGTCCGAAGGCCAGCGCCTCGAGCTCGCCCTGGCGGTCATCCTCGCCGGCGCGCCCGAGGTGCTCCTGCTCGACGAGCCCACCCGGGGCCTCGACTACGGCGCCAAGCACCGGCTGGCAGCCGTGCTGGGGCGGTTGGCCGAGGCGGGCACCACGGTCGTGCTCGCCACCCACGACGTCGAGATGGTCGCCGAGACCGCGGACCGGGTCGTGATCCTCGCCGACGGCGAGGTCGTCACCGACGGTCCGGTGCGCCAGGTCCTGGCCGCCTCCCCGGCCTTCGCCCCGCAGGTGACCAAGGTGCTGCACCCGCAGACCTGGCTCACCGTCGACGACGTCGCCGCCGCGCTCGGCCGGTCGGCATGAGACCGGTCCCGGCGACCGCGCCGGGCCCCGCACGCACGGGCAGCCGGACGGTGATCGCACTGCGGTGGCCCAGCGTCGCGACGATCACGCTGGCCGGCGTGGTGGGGCTGGCCGGGTTCACCTGGCCGTTCCTGGCCCCGGCCGCGTTCGTGCGCGCCCACGGCAACGACACCCCGTGGCTGTTCGCGGCCCTGCTCGGCCTGCTCTGCCTCGTCTGCCTCGCCGAGGTGAGCTCCGGGCGGCTGGATCCGAAGACCATCGCCGTCCTGGGTGTCGCAGCCGCAGCGGGCGGGGGGATGCGGGTGCTCAGCGCGGGCACCGCCGGCCTGGAGCCGCTCTTCTTCGTGGTCATCGTCGCCGGCCGGGTCCTCGGGCCCGGGGTGGGCTTCGTCTCCGGGGCCCTCGCCCTGCTCACCGGGGCCCTGCTGACCGGTGGGGTCGGGCCGTGGCTGCCCTACCAGATGCTGTGCGCCGGCGGGGTCGGGCTGGGTGCCGCGCTGCTGCCGGTCCGCCCGGGCACACGCCCCGAGCGGTGGCTGCTGGCCGGTTATGCGCTGCTGACCGGCCTGCTGTACGGGCTGGTCATGAACCTCTGGTTCTGGCCCTTCCTCGGTGCCGGCGTGCCGAGCGCGATGGGCTTCGACCCCGGCGCGCCGCTGGTCGAGAACCTGCAGCACTACGCGGTCTTCTACCTGGCCACCTCCCTCGGCTGGGACCTGCCGCGCGGCGTCCTGAACGCCGTGCTCGTGGTCGTCGCCGGTCCCGCCCTGCTGCGGGTCTTCCGCCGCGCCGCGCGGCGCGCCGGCTTCGGCGTGCCGGCCCGGTTCATCCCGGCGGCACCCGACCGCTCGCCCGGTCAGGATCTCCCGTGACGGTCACCCTGGTCACCGGCCCGGTCCGCAGCGGCAAGAGCCGCCACGCCGAGGACCTGCTCGCCGCCCACCGGCAGGTCACCTACCTGGCCACGGGCCCGTCGCCCACCGGGGACCCCGACTGGGCGGCCCGGGTCGAGCAGCACCGACGCCGCCGTCCGCCGGGCTGGGCCACGGTCGAGTCGCTCGACGTCGCGACGGCGGTCCGGCGGGCGCGCCTGCCCCTGCTGGTGGACTGCCTCGGCACGTGGCTCACCGGTCTGGTCGACGCGTGCGGCTGGGAGGACCTGTCGGCCGCGAGGCGGACGGTCACGAGGGCCGGGACGGAGCTGCTGACCGCGCTGGAGCACGCCACGGTGCCCGTCGTCCTCGTGACGAACGAGGTGGGCTGGGGGGTGGTCCCACCGTCCGCCTCGGGGCGGTTCTTCCAGGACGAGCTGGGCCGCCTCAACGCGGCGGTGAGTGCTCGGGCCCGGGTGGTGCACCTGGTGGTGGCCGGCCGGGTGATCGACCTCAGCAGTGCACCGCTCGTCCCGGACCGGCCGGTGCGCAGGACGCTCCGTGCCTGACGCGTGGCGCCTCGCGGTCGGTACCTTCCTCGCCCTGCCGGTGGCCCCGCCCGGCCGGGTCGACCGGACCGTAGCCGGTCGGGCGATGCTCCTCGCTCCAGCCACCACGGCGCCGGCTCTCGTGTGGTGGGCCGGGCTGGCCGTCCTGACCGGCCGGGACTGGCTTCCGCTGGTCGTCGCGGCGGCGCTCGCCGCGGCCGGCCCGGTCCTGCTGTCCCGGGCCATGCACCTCGACGGTCTGGCCGACACCGCCGACGGCCTGTCGGCCGGCTACGACCCGCAGCGGTCCCTGACGGTGATGCGGCGCGGCGACATCGGCCCCTCGGGCGTCACCGCGATCGTCCTCGTGCTCCTACTGGACGTCACCTGTCTCGCCACGCTGCTGTCGACCCGGCAGGGAGCCCTCCTCGCCGGGACCGCGCTCGTGGCCAGCCGGCTCGCCCCTGCGGTCGCGTGCTGCCGCTGGCCGGCCGCCCGACCGGAGGGCCTGGGGCACGCCGTGGCCGGTTCGGTGCCGCTGTCCTCCCTCGTCGGGGCGGTCGCGGCCCTGCTCTGCGTCGGCGCGGTCGCCGCGTGGCTGACCCACCTGGCCTGGTATGCCGCCGTCCTCGGAGCGCTCGTCGCGATCCTTGGCGCGTGGTCGGTCACCCACCGGGCGGTGCGCCGTCTGGGCGGGGTGACGGGCGACGTCATCGGCGCGGCGGTCGAGGTCTCCCTGGCGCTGGGTCTGGTCGCCGCCGCGGTGCTGGTCCGCTTCTGACGTGGGCCCGACGGTCAGGTGGGCCTCGGCTCGATCACCGGGTCAGGACGGCTTGACCTGGATGAACGGCGGCTTGACGACGGTCGCCTCGACCGCCCGGCCCCGCACGTCGATGCTCACGGCGTCACCCACCGCGACGTCGGGTGCGAGCAGGGCCAGGCCGATGCCCTGCTTCAGGGTCGGTGAGAAGGTCCCCGACGTCACCTCGCCTACGGACGCACCCTGCTTCGACACCGCACAGTGCGGCCTGGGGATCCCGCGGCCGGTCACGAGCAGCCCGTGCGACACCCGCGTAGCGTGACCCCGCTCGGCCACGAGGGCGTCCCGGCCCCAGAAGGACTCCTTCTTCCACCCGACCGCCCAGCCGACCCGGGCCTGCACAGGGGTGATCTCCGGGGAGAGGTCCTGGCCGTGCAGCGCGTACCCCATCTCGGTCCGCAGGGTGTCGCGGGAGCCCAGCCCGCAGGGCAGCCCGCCCATCGGTGTCATCGCCCGCACCAGCGCGTCCCACACCTCGGTCGCACCAGCCCACGGGCCGACCAGCTCGTAGCCGCGCTCCCCCGTATAGCCGGTGCGGCAGACCGTGAGCCGCTGCCCGTGCCAGTCCGTATCCACGAAGGACATGTAGGCGTGCCCGGTGGGCAGCCCGAGGGCCTGCAGCAGCTCGTCGCTGCGCGGGCCCTGCACCGCGATGATCGCGAACTCCTCGTGGCGGTCGGTCACGCCGATGCCGTCCGGGGCCGCCGCGGTGAGCAGCCCGACGACGTGTGCCGTGTTGGCGGCGTTGGGGATCAGGAAGACGTCCTCGTCGGAGCGCAGGTAGGCGATCAGGTCGTCGACCGTGCCACCCGTCTCGGTGCAGCAGAGCGTGTACTGCGCGGAACCGGGCTGGATCCGGCGCAGGTCGTTGGTGAAGCAGCTGTTGACGAAGTCGGCCGCGCCCGGTCCGGCCACCGTCGCCTTGCCCAGGTGGCTGACGTCGAAGATGCCGACCCGCTCACGGACCGCCGTGTGCTCCGCGACCACCCCCCCACCCGGGTACTCGATCGGCATGTCCCAGCCGCCGAAGTCTGCCATCTTGGCGCCGAGGGCG
This sequence comes from Intrasporangium sp., assembly GCF_039812505.1. Lineage (GTDB taxonomy): Bacteria > Actinomycetota > Actinomycetes > Actinomycetales > Dermatophilaceae > Intrasporangium_A. The sequence continues at coordinate 66,245 of NZ_JBDIAQ010000002.1, forward strand.
ACGTGGCGCTCGTGCAGGGGCGAGGTGCGCCCCGAAGTCGGGTTCGTCATGGTGCCAACCTAGCGGCCCGGACCGGTCCCGTTATGATCGAGCGCGCTCACCCACCCCGGACGAGGGAGTCCACCCGTGGCCCACCTGACCAGCTCCAGCCACCCCGCCGCCGGTCTCGAGGCGGACGCCCTCGTCGTCATCGTGGCCAAGGACTGCGGCCGGGCCGTGCTGGCCGACGGCCACGGGCTGCCGCCGCAGGCGACGACCCACCTCACGACGGTCATCGCCGAGCTGGAGCTGACGGGCGACCCGGGGGAGGTGACGACGGTGGCGGCCGTCCCCGAGGTCCGGGCGCCGCGCGTCGTACTGGCCGGCGCCGGCGACCTGACCGGGCCCGACCCGGCGACCCGTGAGCACATCCGGCAGGCGGTCGGCGCGGCGGTGCGTGGGCTCGAGTCGAGGCGGCAGGTCGCCGTGGTCGTGCCGACCGGCGCCACCGACCTGGGGGCGGCCGTGGCGGAGGGAGCCGCCCTCGGTTCCTACACGCCGGCCAAGGTCGGTGCCGACAAGTCCCCGAGGACGCAGAACGTCACCGTCCTCGGCCCGACCGACGGCCCGACCCGCAAGGCCGTCAAACGGGCCGGCGTGATCGGTTCCGCGGTGGCCTACGCCCGCGACCTGGTCAACCAACCGCCCAACCTGCTCTACCCGGAGTCGTTCGTCGCCTCGCTCGCCGAGCGTGCCAAGGGCACCAAGGTCAAGCTCAAGAGCCTGGACCTCGGGCAGCTGCGGACCGGTGGGTTCGGGGGGATCGTCGGTGTCGGGCAGGGCTCGGTCAACGAGCCGCGCCTGGCCACGCTGGCCTACTCCCCGTCGCGGCCCAGGGCGAGCCTCGCCTTCGTCGGCAAGGGCATCACCTTCGACTCCGGTGGGCTGTGCATCAAGCCGGCCGACGGCATGCTGACGATGAAGTCCGACATGGCCGGTGCCGCCGCCGTCGCCGCGGCTGTCTTCGGCATCGCCGAGCTCGGGCTGCCGGTGGCGGTCACCGGCTATCTCGGCATCGCCGAGAACATGCCGAGCGGCACCGCGCAGCGGCCCGGCGACGTCGTGACGATGCGGGGCGGCAAGACCGTCGAGATCCTCAACACCGACGCAGAGGGGCGGATGGTCCTGGGCGACTGCCTCGCCCTGGCCGCCGAGCGGGAGCCACGGGCCATCGTCGATGTCGCGACCCTGACCGGCGCCCAGGTCATCGCCCTGGCCGACACCGCGGCCGTGATGGGCCGAGGCGACGAGTTCCGCACCCGGGTCGTGGACATCGCCGGGGCCGTGGGCGAGGCGGTCTGGCCGATGCCGCTGCCGAGCGAGCTGCGCCCCGCGCTCGAGACCCCCAACGCCGACCTGGCCCACAAGGGCGGCCGCGAGGGCGGCATGCTGACGGCCGGCATCTTCCTCGGCGAGTTCGTGCCCGAGGGCACCGACTGGGCCCATCTCGACATCGCCGGGCCGTCCTTCAACAGCAAGGCAGCCCATGGCTACACCCCGAAGGGCGGCACCGGTTTCGGGGTGCGCACGCTGGTCGGGCTGGCCGAGTCCTACTGTTGACCGGCCCACCCCGGGCGCCGGCACCGTCGTCGTCACCGACGAGCCGACCCTCCGGGGCGAGCGCCGGACGTCAGGCCCGTGGGCGCCTGAGCGGCAGCGTCATCCGCCGGACTTGCGCCGGAACATCTGCTGCGCCTTGGCCGGACCGTGGGCCCCGTGGATCTTGGACCGGTCACCGCCTTCGGAGACGTCCTTGCCGCTGTGCGCCTGCTTCTTCTCGAGCGCCTCGCGGAACCTCGCGCGGGTCTCCTCGCTGGGACCCGCTGCGGCTCCCTCCTGCTTGGACATGCCACCTACCTCCTGCATCGACGCGACGGGACACCTCCACCCTGTCAGGTGTGGCAACCCTGCTTCCACTCCATTTGTCCGTATGCCGCCCAGTCTGCCGGTCCGCTCGCCGCCCGGGCCGGCTCAGGCATCACCGTGCCGTTTGCGGGTGTTCCACTCGCGCATGCGGTTCGGGTAGCCCGTCTTGTTGACGTCGTAGACGGGGATCCCGAGCCGCTCGCTCAGCTCGTAGGCCTCCTTGGCCGACCCGACGGCGCGGCGGGTCCACTCACCGTCCCACGCGATCAGCACGACCGTCGTCGACGTGACGCTGGTGGGCGGCTCGACGTAGGCCTCCACCCCGCGGTGGCTCTGGACGAACTGGGCGAGGTACGTCTCGACGGCCCGCCGGTCGATCTCCATCTGCGGGCCGTCGGATCGCGTCGCGTCCTCTGACCGGGCGGCCTTGCGTCGCGAGAACCAACCCATGACGGAACTTTACGACGAGTTGCTCGGCAGGTCCCGCCGCGGCTGCCTGTGACGTCGGTCCCGATCAATGACAAGATGCTCCTGCACCCGATCCCGCCCGGAACTGTGCGCGCCGCAGCCTGGACCGGACCATCCGAGCGTCACGAGGAGAGCCCTTCATGTCGGCCACCACCGCGGACGACTTCGATGTCGTCATCCTGGGAGGGGGGTCGGGCGGCTACGCCTGCGCCCTGAGATCAGCCGAGCTGGGGCTGCGTGTGGCCCTCGTCGAGAAGGCCGAGCTGGGCGGCACCTGCCTGCACCGGGGCTGCATCCCCACCAAGGCCCTGCTGCATGCGGCCGAGGTCGCCGACACCGCCCGGGAGAGCGAGAAGTTCGGCGTCCGGACGACCTTCGAGTCGATCGACATGGCACAGGTCATGGCCTACAAGTCCGGGGTCGTGGCACGGCTCCACAAGGGCCTGCAGGGGCTCGTCACCGCGGCGAAGATCGAGTACGTCACGGGTGAGGGGCGCCTCGACGGGCCCCGCACCGTCGCGGTGGGCGACCGTCGCCTCACCGGACGGCACGTGGTGCTCGCGACCGGCAGCTACGCCCGCACCCTGCCGGGCCTGGACATCGGCGGGCGCATCATGACGAGCGACGAGGCGCTCCGTCTCGACCACGTGCCGGCCCGGGTCGTGGTCCTCGGCGGCGGGGTGATCGGCGTCGAGTTCGCCTCGGTCTTCCGCAGCTTCGGTGCGGAGGTGACGGTGGTCGAGGCTCTCCCCCGGCTGGTCGCGGCCGAGGACGAGGCGGTCTCCAAGCAACTCGAGCGAGCGTTCCGGCGACGCAAGATCGGGGTCCGCACCGGCGCCCCCTTCGCCGCCGCCACGCAGGACGGCGACGTCGTCACGGTCCGCCTCGAGTCGGGCGACACGATCGAGGCCGACCTGCTGCTCGTCGCGGTCGGGCGCGGGCCCTCGACCGCCGGCCTCGGCTATGAGGAGGCCGGCGTAGTGGTCGAACGGGGCTTCGTCCCCACGGACGAACGGCTGAACACCAACGTCGCAGGCGTGCGCGCCGTCGGCGACATCGTCCCCGGCCTGCAGCTGGCCCATCGCGGCTTCGCCCAGGGCATCTTCGTCGCGGAGGACATCGCCGGCCTGTCCCCGGCAGTGATCGACGAGGTCACCATCCCCCGGGTCACCTACTGCGACCCCGAGATCGCGAGCGTCGGCCTCACCGAGGCGCAGGCCCGGGACCGCCACGGCGAGGTCGCCACGTACGAGTACAACCTCGGCGGCAACGGCAAGTCCCAGATCCTCGGCACCCAGGGCTTCGTGAAGGTCGTGCGGCGGGCCGACGGCCCGGTCGTCGGCATCCACATGGTCGGGGCACGCATGGGCGAGCAGGTCGGGGAGGCACAGCTGATCGTCGGCTGGGACGCGTTCCCAGAGGACGTCGCGGCCTTCGTCCACGCCCACCCGACCCAGAACGAGTCGCTCGGCGAGGCACATCTGGCCCTGGCCGGCAAACCGCTGCACGCCCATTCGTGAGACCGCCAGAACCGGAACGAGGAGAAGAACGCATGTCTGAACGCGTGACCATGCCAGCCCTGGGCGAGTCCGTCACCGAAGGCACCGTCACCCGCTGGCTGAAGGACGTGGGTGACCGGGTCGAGGTGGACGAGCCGCTGCTCGAGGTCTCGACCGACAAGGTCGACACCGAGATCCCGTCCCCCATCGGCGGCACGCTCCAGGAGATCCTGGTCCGCGAGGACGAGACCGTTCCGGTCGGCGCCGACCTCGCCGTGATCGGTGAGGGTGCCGTAGCGCCGGCCGCCGGCGGGGCACCGGTGCAGGCTGCCCCAGCGCCCGAACCGGTCCCCGTCGAGCCGGCCCCGCCCGTGGCCCAGCCCGTTCCGGTCACCCCGCCTCCCCCGGCGCCGACGGCCTCGGCCGACGGCTCCGTGGCCGACGGCGAGACGGTCGTCATGCCGGCCCTCGGAGAGTCGGTCACCGAGGGGACCGTCACCCGCTGGCTGAAGGCCGAGGGCGACCATGTCGCGATGGACGAGCCGCTGCTCGAGGTCTCGACCGACAAGGTCGACACCGAGATCCCGTCCCCCGTCGAGGGCACGCTGGCGAAGATCCTCGTCGCCGAGGACGAGGTGGTGCCCGTCGGTGGCGACCTCGCGATCATCGGTGGTCCCGTTGCCGCAGCCCCGGCAGCCGCCCCTGTTCCTGTCCCCGCTGCCGCTCCTGCTCCGGCTGCTCCTCCTGCTCCGGCCCCCGCTCCGGCCTCCGCCGCTCCGTCGGTCCCGGCCCCGGCTGCTCCGTCGGCCCCGCCTGCCGCCGCTCCGTCGGCCCCGCCTGCCGCCGCTCCGTCGGCCCCTGCCCCCGCCGCTCCGTCGGCCCCGGCCCCCGCCGCTCCGTCGGCCCCAGCCGTCGCAGCCGCAGCCGCAAGCGAGGCCGAGGGCGGCGACTCGGCCGCCTACGTGACCCCGCTCGTGCGCAAGCTCGCGAGCCAGCACGACGTCGACCTCTCCACCCTCACCGGCACGGGGGTCGGCGGGCGGATCCGCAAGCAGGACGTCCTCGACGCGGCCCAGGCCGCTCAGGTGGCAGCGGCAGCCGCGACCACCGCCGAAGGGGCCCCGCAGGCGAGCGCCGCGCCTGCGGCGCCCCCGGTCTCACCCAAGCGCGGCACCCGCGAGACGATGTCGCGCCTGCGCAAGGTCATCGCGCAGCGCATGGTCGAGTCCCTGCAGATCTCGGCCCAGCTGACCACCGTGGTCGAGGTCGACCTGACCCGGATCGCCCTGCTCCGCGACCGGGTGAAGGCCGACTTCGAGGCTCGCGAGGGCACGAAGCTGAGCTACCTGCCCTTCCTGGCCCTCACCGCGTGCGAGGCCCTCAAGGAGCACCCCAACCTCAACGCCAGCGTCGAGGGACACGAGATCGTCTACCACGGCGCCGAACACCTCTCCATCGCCGTCGACACCGAGAAGGGCCTGATCGTCCCGGTCGTCAAGAACGCCGGCGACCTCAACATCGGTGGCCTGGCGCGAGCCATCGCCGAGCTCGCCGAACGCACCCGCAGCAACCGGATCACGCCTGACGACCTCGTCGGCGGCACCTTCACCATCACGAACACCGGCAGTCGAGGCGCACTGTTCGACACCCCGATCATCAACCAGCCACAGGTCGCGATCCTCGGCACCGGGTCCATCGTCAAGCGACCGGTCGTCGTCACCGACGCGATGGGCGGCGAGACGATCGCGATCCGTTCGATCATGTACCTCGCGTTGTCCTACGACCACCGGGTCGTCGACGGTGCCGACGCGGCGCGGTTCCTCGCCACCATGAAGACCCGGCTCGAGGAGGGCAGCTTCGACGTCTGAGACCGGACCGGCCGGCAGGTGCGTCGCCGTCGCCGGGTCCTCCGGCCTGATCGGCACCGCACTGCGCCGTCACCTGCGCAACCGTGGTGACGAGGTCGTCCGGCTCGTCCGCCGCCCCGCCGCCGCCCCCGACGAGCGGCGGTGGGACCCGGCATCCGGCCACCTCCCGGTGGAGGCCCTCGAGGGGGTCGACGCAGTGGTCAACCTGGCCGGCGTCGGGATCAACGCCCACCGCTGGACCACGGCCCACAAGGCGGCGATCGAGCGCTCTCGCGTCGAGGCGACGACGACGATCGCCCGGGCCCTGGCACGGCGACAGGAGCAGACGGGCGGCAGGATCCGCCTGGTCAACGCCTCGGCCGTCGGGTTCTACGGCGACCGGGGCGAGCAGGCGCTCACCGAGGCCAGCCCGCCGGGCACGGACTTCCTCGCCGGGGTGGTGACGCGCTGGGAGGCCGCCACCGGGCCGGCCACCGCAGCCGGCGTCCCGGTGGCGCTGGTGCGCAGCGGCCTGGTGATGGCGCCGAAGGGCGGTGCCTTCGGACCACTGCTTCGGTTGACCCGGCTGGGACTGGCGGGGCCGCTGGGCTCCGGGTGGCAGTGGTGGCCCTGGATCACCATTCACGACGAGGTGCGCGCGATCACCCACCTGGTCGACCACCCCGAGGTGACCGGCCCGGTCAACGCGGCCGCCCCCGAGCCGCACCGACAGCGCGAGGTCGCCCGGGCCCTTGGCCACGCACTGCACCGGCCCGCGCTCGTGCCCACGCCCAGACTCGCCCTGCGCCTGGCCATCGGCGAGTTCGCCGACCGGGTGCTGGACAGCCAGCTCGTCGAGCCGCACCGGCTGCTCGCCGGCGGCTTCACGTTCGAGCACCCGGACCTGGTGTCGGCGGTCAGCTGGCTCGTGGGTCGGTGATCGACTCGATCCGCCAGCCGGCACCGGTACGGACGAGGTCGAAGTCGAGCGGCCGGCCCGGGTCGGCGCCCTTCGGGACGGAGCGACCCTGCCCGTCGACCACCCGGTAGGGCGCGACCGCGACGCGGGCGCGGACCACTCGCTGCGGCGCGGGGCGGGGCAGGAAGCCGGCCTCGACGACGGTCATCCGCAGCCCGGCATAGTGTTGGCGACCGCTGCGCAGGTCGGCGATGACGGCAGCGTCGGCCTGCCACGACGGCGACCGAGGCCGATGCACGTCGGCGAGCGAGCCCGTCTCGCGAGCCACCAGCGCCGCGACCCGCCGGTCAGTGAGTCCCTGCAGGAGCGTGCGGGCATCCGGCTGCCGCACCCGGGTCGAGGGCGAGGCGGACGGCGGGCGGGGCGGGGGCGTCGCGCTCACCACTGGCGCCACCCGGCCGGACAGCGGGGTCGGGCCCACCGGGACCGGGTCCGATGACGCTCGTGCTCCGGGGACGAGGTCGGATGACGCACGTGCTCCGGGGACGAGGCCCAGATGGGCGAGCCAGCCGAACCCGACTGCGAGCCCCGCGACTGCCACGAGCACGGCCAGGCGGCGCCACCACCGGGACGGTCGGATGTACGCCCGCCGGAACCACGGACGGGCCGGCTCCGCTGCCGGTGCGGCCAGCCCGGCCGCCTCGGCCCGGATCCGGTGGGTCAGCGCCGAGGCCTGGTCCGCGCCGACCACGACCTCGACGGGCTCGGCGGCGGCCGCCTCGTAGAACAGGGCCGGCAGCACCTGGGCGGCGGGCCTGGCCTGCGGCTCGGGGTCGACGCACCGGCCGACGACGGTGGCGAGCTCAGGGCCCAGGTGGCTTCGGAGCGTCTCGTCCGACAGGCGCTGGAACGTGTCCGGGGCGCCGTTGCCCGTGAGACAGAACCAGGCGAGCGCGCCGAGTGAGAACACGTCGCCCGCCTCGCCCGGCCGAGCGCCCGAACGCACCTCCGGGGCGACGAAGCCGGGGGTGCCGACCACGGCGCCCGCCCCGGTGCCGGCGAGCCGGGCCGCGCCCAGGTCTGCCAACAGGGGGCGGCCGTCGGCCGTGAGCATGACGTTGCCCGGCGAGATGTCGCCGTGCGTGGCCCCGGCGCCATGCAGGCAGGCCACCGCCTGCGCGATCGGGGTCAGGACGGTGACCGCCTCTCCGGGACTCAGCCGGCCACGACTCGCGACCAGCGACTCGAGGCTGGCCCCGACGACGAGGTCGAAGACATGCGCCACCCGGCCGTCGTCGAGCGGGACCACGTCGCGCAGGGCGACGAGGTGGTCGTGCCGGACGGCCATGAGCACGTGCCGCTCGATCTCGGCCTCGCGCACCGCCACCGGGTCGGCCTCGGCCCGCGGCACCTTCACCGCGACCGAGTGCCCCGCCGCGTCCACGGCCGCCCAGACGGTGCTGGTGGAACCCGCGCCGATGACGTGGAGCAGGCGGTGCCCGGGCACCTCGGGCCGGTCGGTGCAGTGCTCGTCCACGCCCCTATCGTGGCAAGTCCGCCGGGTCGGCGTCGGCCGTCGTCCACAGGGCGCGACCGGGCGCTCGCGGCGGCACGCGAGCGGAACGACGGCGGGCCGGCGGCTCGACCGGCGCGACCGGGTGGTCGGCGTACCCTGAGCGCCATGCGCTTCGTGCACCTGGGCCTGGACCCCGACTTCGTCGACTACCGGCGGGCCTGGGAGATCCAGCGACAGACGCACGCCAGGGTCGCCGACGGCGCGGAGCCCGACACCGTCTACCTGCTGGAGCACGCCCCGGTCTACACGGCCGGCAAGCGGACCGAGCCGCACGAGCGGCCCAAGGACGGCACCCCGGTCATCGATGTCGACCGGGGCGGCAAGATCACCTGGCACGGGCCGGGCCAGATCACCGGGTACCCGATCATCCGGCTGCCGGCACCCATCGACGTTATCGGCTACGTCCGGGCGCTGGAGGAGATGATGATCCGGGTCTGCGCGGACTTCGCCGTGCCGGCCGGGCGGACCGAGGGCCAGAGCGGCGCGTGGATCGCCGCGGACGACCGCGGCCCCCGACGCAAGATCGGAGCCATCGGCATCCGGGTGAGCCGTCAGGTCGCGATGCACGGCTTCGCCTTCAACTGCGACCCGGACCTGTCGTGGGGCGAGGTCATCATCCCCTGCGGCATCGTCGGTGCGGGGGTCACCTCGCTGTCCCGTGAGCTCGGCCGTGACGTGCGGGTGACCGAGGTGCTGCCCCATGTCGAGAAGCACCTCGCGGACATCCTGCCGGAGCTCCGGCCGAGTCGGCGCGTCCCCTCCTGACGCGGCCACGTCTCATTACGCTGACGCCATCACCGGAGAGCGGGGGAGCATGGATGCGGCCGTCAGCACCAAGGGGCTGCGCAAGACCTACCGGCGCCGGGGCGGGCGACAGGTGGCCGTCGCCGGGCTCGACCTGACGGTCCCGACCGGGGGCGTGCACGGCTTCCTCGGCCCCAACGGCTCGGGCAAGACCACCACGATCCGGATGCTGCTCGGGCTCGCCCGTCCCGACTCCGGGCAGGCGTGGGTCTTCGGCCACCGGGTCCCCGACGCCCTGCCCGCCGTGATCGACCGCGTCGGGGCGATCGTGGAGTCGCCCAGGTTCTTCCCCGCCTTCACCGCCCGTCAGAACCTGCGCCTGCTGGCCGAGGCGATCGGCACCCCCGGGGCGCGCGTCGACGAGGTGCTCGAGACCACCCGCCTGCGCGAGCGCGCCGACGATCGCTACGCCGGCTACTCGCTCGGGATGAAGCAGCGGCTGGCCATCGCGGCGACGCTGCTCAAGGACCCCGACCTGCTCATCTTCGACGAGCCGACCAACGGGCTGGACCCCGCGGGCATCCGCGAGGTCAGGGACACGATGCGGGCCCTCGGCGACCGCGGCAGGACGGTCCTGGTCAGCTCGCACATCCTCGCGGAGGTGGAGCAGGTCGCCGACACGGTCTCGATCATCGGGCGTGGCCGGCTGCTCGCCGCGGGCCGCGTGACGGACCTGCTCGGGGGCAGCACCCAGCTGCGGGTCGGCGTGGCCGACCCGGAGCGGGCGGCGCGCGTCCTGCGCGACGCCGGTCTGCCGACCGAGGCCGACGGGGCCTTCCTCCGGGTCACCGCGGAGGACGGCGAGGCCGTCTCCCGGACCCTCGCAGCAGAAGGGCTGTTCGTACGGGAGCTCACGCCGCTGCACCCGGACCTCGAGTCGACCTTCCTGCGCCTGACCACCGAGAGCGGCCTCGGCGCAGCCGAGCCGCAGGCGGTGCCCACGGCAGGCGGCGCTGACCCCACGCGAGGCGGTACCGCATGAGCCGGACCACTCCGACGATGCCGGCCCGCAGCACCAGCGGCCTGCGCCGCGGCCTGGTCGGCGTCGAGCTGCGGCGGCTCCGGTGGCGCCGGCTCACCAAGGCGCTGCTGGTGCTGACCGTGCTCTTCACCGGGGTCACGGTCTTCGGTGCCTACCAGTCGAGCTCGCCGGACAACCTGGCCCAGCAGCTGGCCGACTACCGACAGGCCGCCGAGGAGTTCCCCCGGATGCTCGCGGACTGCCGGCAGGCCGAAGCGCAGGCCCGCGAGGACGGGACCCCGCAGGACGACTTCGACTGCTCGACGCTGACCCCGCCGACGCTGCAGGACTACGGTCTCGAGTCGCCCGAGGCCGCCGCCCTGACGGTGAGCCTCGCGAGGGCCAACGGCTTCCTCTACGCCTTCCTCGCGTTCGTCCTGGGTGCCAGCTTCGTGGGCGCGGAGTACACCTCCGGCTCGCTCGGCACCTGGCTCACCTTCGAGCCGCGGCGGCTGCGAGTCGGCGCGGGCAAGCTCGTCGCCGCGGGCGTCGGCGGCGCGGTGATCACCGCGGTGGGTCTGGCCCTCACCGCCCTCGGGGCCTGGCTGGTCAGCCGGGTCAACCAGCCCGACCCGGGGCTGGCGCTGCCACCCGGCACGGGGGCGGGCGAGTCGGTCACCCAGGTTGTCCTTCGGGGCCTGGCGGTCGGCATCGTCGGTGGCCTGATCGGCGTCGCACTGGCCTTCATCGTGCGCAACACCGGCGCGGTCGTCGCAGTCGTCCTCGGCTACGCCGTCGTCGTCGAAGGGGTGCTCGCCCAGGGCCTGGGCCACGGCCGGTTCATCCCCTGGCTGCCGATGAAGAACCTCGAGGCCTTCCTGCAGGGCGGGACGACCTACTTCGCCGAGCGATGCACGGCGCAGGGGTGCCAGTACGAGCCGTTCACGCTGAGCTACACGCACGGGTGGGTCTACGTGTCGGTCTTCGTCGTCGCCCTGCTCGCCGTCGCACTGTGGCTCTTCCGCCGCCGTGACGTCGGGTAGCCCCCGACCACGTCGTATGCCGCCCACCCGCCTTCCCTGCCGGCACCGAACGGGTCACCGGTGACCGAACGGATCGGCGGCGACCGGGCCGGCCCAACATGCGCCGCACCACCGCGACGAAGGGGGTGAGCGGCATACGGCGTGGTCGCGGGTGCGTGGGCACCCGCGTAGGCTGGCCGGGAGCAACGCCGCCACTTCGAGGAGGTCACGTGTCCGTCGCACCCGAGGGCCGTCGGCTGCTGCGCGTCGAGGCGCGCAACGCCGAGACGCCGATCGAGCGGAAACCGTCCTGGATCAGGGCCACGGCGTCGATGGGCCCCGCGTACACCGAGCTGCAGTCGATGGTCCGGTCCGAGGGTCTGCACACGGTGTGCCAGGAGGCCGGGTGCCCGAACATCTTCGAGTGCTGGGAGGACCGCGAGGCGACCTTCCTGATCGGCGGCGACGTGTGCACCCGGCGCTGCGACTTCTGCGACATCGCCACCGGACGGCCCACCACGCTCGACCGCGACGAGCCGCGTCGCGTCGCCGAGTCGGTGCGGCGGATGGGGCTGCGCTACTCGACCGTGACCGGCGTGGCCCGCGACGACCAGCCGGACGGCGCGGCGAGCCTGTATGCCGAGACGATCCGCCAGATCCACCGGCTCAACCCCAACACCGGTGTCGAGATCCTGCCGCCCGACTTCGGCGCCCGGCCCGACCTGGTCGGGCAGGTCTTCGACGCCCGGCCGGAGGTGTTCGCGCACAACCTCGAGACGGTCCCCCGGATCTTCAAGCGGATCCGCCCCGCCTTCACCTACGACAAGTCGCTGCGGGTGCTCACGATGGCCCGCGAGGCCGGCCTGGTCACCAAGAGCAACCTGATCCTCGGCATGGGCGAGACCGACCCGGAGATCGAGTCGGCGATCACCGACCTGCACGACGCCGGCTGCGACATCCTCACGATCACCCAGTACCTGCGGCCCTCCAAGCTGCACCACCCGATCGACCGGTGGGTGCGCCCCGAGGAGTTCCTGCACTGGTCGGACGTCGCCGAGGACAAGGGCTTCAAGGGGGTCATGTCGGGCCCGCTGGTGCGATCGTCGTACCGGGCCGGGCGACTGTGGGCGGCGGCGATGACCAAGTGGGGCCGGCCAATCCCCGAGCACCTGGCCCACCTCGCCGCGGCGGCACAGTCCCCCGCTCGCCAGGAGGCCGCGGCATTGGTGGCCCGGGTCGGCCGGGCCGTATCCTGAACCGTATGGCACGCAAGACGGACGGCTCGGGCACGCCCAAGCAGAAGAAGCCCGGACGGATCGCCCAGATCAAGCAGGTCTACAAGGTCTCGAAGCAGTCCGACCCGAACATCGGGTGGTGGATGCTGCTCAGCTTCCTGGGCACCTTCGCGGTCTTCCTCATCATTGGTTTCGTCCTGCGCAGCCCCTTCTTCCTCGGTTTCACCGGGGTCCTCTGCGGGATCCTCGCCGCGACGATCGTGATGAGCCGCAGGGCCGAGCGGGCCGCCTACCGCTCGATCGAGGGCCAGGCCGGCGCGGCCGGCGCGGCACTGAGCTCGATCCGCAAGGGCTGGTACACCGACCGTGAGCCGGTCGCCGCCGACGTGGCGCGTCCGGGTGACGTCAGCTCGGCGGCCATGGTGTACCGGGCGCTCGGTCGTCCTGGTGTCGTCCTCGTCGGGGAGGGCCCCACCGGCCGGGTCCAGAAGCTGCTCGCCAAGGAGCAGAAGCGCGTCGAGCGGGTGGCTCCGGGGGTGCCGGTCATCACCATGGTCGTCGGCGCCGACGACGGCCAGGTGCCGCTGAACAAGGTCGCCTCCCGGGTCCAGCGGCTCAAGCCGGCGATCACCAAGGACGAGATGTCGCTGGTCAACAAGCGGCTCAAGTCGCTCGGCGGGATCCGGCCGCCCATCCCGCAGGGCATCGACCCCACCCGGGCGCGTCTGGACCGCAGGGCAATGCGCGGCAAATGAGGCCCGTCAGCGCGTGTTGACGATCACCGTGTTGGCGATGCGGTCGTGCATCCCGCGGCCGTCCCGGTCCCAGATCAGCGCCGGAAGGCCGAGGCAGAGCAGCACGGTGCGTACCAGCACCTGCAACGGGTGAGCCCGTCCCTCCGCGACGTTGCGGACCTGGATGTGGACGAGGCGGTGCCCGACCGTCATGCCGATCGTGCCGACCAGCAGCAGGTTCTCGACGGCGAAGACCGCCAGCGGGATGAAGCTGCGCGGCCCGGTCTCGCCCCAGCCCGCGCCCCACACGCCCTGGGCGATCAACAGGCAGAGGAACCAGTCGATCGCGACGCCGCCCAGCCGACGGCCGAAGCGAGCGATCGAGCCCGCGCCGCTCGGCGGCATACCGAGCCGTCCGCCCGGGTACTCCCCCGGGGTCCTCGTGCGCGCGCCCGGGCCCTGGAGCCACGAGCCGACGTCCCTGCGATCCACCACGCGGCCAGCCTACGTTGGAAAGTTC
>NZ_JBDIAQ010000003.1:0-76604 GCF_039812505.1 Intrasporangium sp.
AAGAAGTTCTCCTCGCTGCAGACCGCCCAGGACCCGCACATCACCTTCACCTACAACCGCAAACCCAACCCGGCCGCGATCCCGGACCTGGGCGGGCCGGCGGACGGCGCGAACTCGTTCACGACCCCGGGCACCGGGACGGTGCTGTTGTTCACCAAGGATGCGACCCCGAAGCTCTACTCGTCGGCGACCGACCCGGACGCCAGCAAGGTCGCGGTCACCTTCGAGGTGCACACCACGACGACCTCACCGTCATCGGCGACCCTGGCCGCCTCGTGCGTCACCGGGTTGGGCGCCTCGGGCGCGAAACTGTCATGCCCGGTGGGCACGCCCCTGGCGGAGAACAGGACGTACTACGTGCGGGCCGCGGTCAGGGACGAGCGAGGCCTGTGGAACGGGTCCTGGTCACCGTGGCGCACCTTCTACACGCTCTGGTCCGCCCCGCCGACACCGAAGGTGTCCTGCGACCGCGGCTACACGGCCGGGACGTGGACCGACACGGACCCGGCCGGCCCGGTCACCTGCAGCATCACGGCGGCCGGGGTGGCCGGCACGTACCAGGCGCCCGGCTACCTGGATGTCACCGTCGACGGGGTGACGCAGCCACGGCTGGCGATCACCCCGACCAACGACCCGGCCGTGGTGCACAAGACGGTCACATTCGCCGCGACCGCACGCGGCTACCACGAGATCAAGGTGACCGGGGTGTCCCGGTCGTTGACGCTCTCCGCGCAGGCGGTGTCCGGGTTCGGGTGGGGCGCCGCGTCGCTGTCCGCCCCGGCCGCGGGCACCGCCTCCTCCGGCAGCGTGCGCGTCATCGCCGGTGGCCCACCGAAGGGCACCGCCACGAGCGTGACGGCCAAGCTGCGCTGGCGGGTCGCCGGCGCCGGGAACGAGGCCACCGGCTGGACCGATGCCGCCGCCGGCCCGGTGACGGTCACCCCGGCCGGGACGGACCCGGCCACCCACAGCGCGGTGTTCGACCTGACCAGCGCGACCCGCGGCAGGCCGACGCGTCCGTGGACCTGCCCACCCGCACCCCGGTGCGGCTGGACGTGCAGGTCTGCTTCACCTACACCGGCGCCTCGACCAGCACGCAGTGCACCTGGTCACAGTCCCCGGTCACCGTCACCCGGCTGCCGCACGCGTTCGGTGCCGGCTACCCCACCGCCGACACCGGGATCGGGCAGGTCGCCCTCTATACCGGTGAGGTGGCGCTCGAGGCGACCGACGTGTCGGTGCCCGGCTACAGCGGCCCGATCACCCTGTCCCGTTCGCACGTCTCGTTCGCCGGGGACCAGTCCCTGCCCGGCTGGCCGGCCGACCCGGTGACCGGGGTGTTCGGGCCGGGCTGGACCGCGTCCCTGCAGGGCGGCCCCGCCGGGCTGGCCGGGCTGCAGGTGCTCGACAACACCGGCATCGACGGGTCGATCGCGTTCGTCGACGAGCAGGGCGAACCGCTGGTGTACGCCAACCCGGCCGGCACCCGCAGCTACCCGACCGGGGGCACAGTGGTCTACGAGCCGGCCACCCTGGACACCGACGCGGCCGGGGTGCGCCTGGGCGTGACCGGCACCGGCACCGGGATGCGGCTGATCCTGACCGAGCACGACGGGACCGTCACCACCTGGGCGCCGCTGGGCGCACCATCCCTGTCGGGCACGACCTGGCGCCCGGAGAGCATCAGCGAGCCCGGCCAGACCGGCCAGACCACCTTCGGGCGGGACCCGGCCGGGCGGGTCACCCGGATCCTGGCGCCCGTCCCGGACGGGATGACCGGCACCGCCTGCCCCACCTCCGGCGCCCTGGCCCGCGGCTGCCGCGCCATCGACATCGGCTACGCCACCAGCACGACCGCGACCTCGGGCACCCCCGGTGATGTGAGCGGGCAGGTCAAGACCGTGACCGCGTGGCTGTGGAACCCGGCCACCTCGGCGATGACCCCCACGATCGTGGCGGCCTACGCGTACGACACCTCGGGGCGGCTCGTGCAGGTGCGTGACCCACGCACCGGCCTGGGCACCGACTACACGTGGGAGGGCGCCAGCACCCGCATCGCCTCGGTGCGCCCCAGCGGCCTGGCCGCGACCAAGCTCGGCTACAGCACTGGGAGGCTGACCCAGGTCACCCGGGAAGCGCCCACCGCCGGGCAGCCGGACGTGACGACCGGCCGGTACGTGTACGCGGTGGCCACCTCCGGGACCGGCCTGTCGGACCTGAGCGCGACCAGCGTCGCCGCGTGGGGCCAGGCCAAGACCCCGAGCACGGGGTACGCCGTGTTCGGGCCGGACTACACCGGCCCGGTCACCGGCCCGGGCGTGGACTGGTCCTACGCGGACCTGTCCTACGTCGATGACCTCGGCTACACCGTCAACACCGCCGGCTACGGCGCGAACGCGTGGCAGGTCACCGCCACCGACTACGACACCGCCACCGGCGCCCCCGTCCGGGAGCTGACCGCCACCGCGACCGCGGCCGCCGCGGACCCGGCGATGAGCCCAGCGCAGGCCGATGCCCTCTCGACCCAGACGTTCTACAACAGCGAACAGCAGGACGGCTCCGGCAGCGTGATCCTGCCCGCGGGGGCGCGGGTCACCGACACGTACGGGCCGGCCCGGCAGGTGGCCCTAAGCGACGGCACCGCGGTGATCGCCCGCCCGTACACCCACACCGACTACGACCAGGGCGCCCCCAACGGCGGGGTCAACCCGGCCACCGGGCAGGCCTACTCGCTGCCCACCACCGTCACCGTAGCCGCCGCCGGGATCGGCGCGGACCTCGAGACCATCTCGAGCACCACCACCGGCTACGGCAAGATCGACACCAACGATCCCGGCGAGGGCGACGGGTGGGCGCTCGGGCTGGCCACCACGACGACCACCGGTGGGATCACTCGCACCACCGGTTACGACACGCTCGGGCGGATCACCCAGACCCGCCAACCCCTCTCGACCGGGGCCGACGCGGGCACCACGAGAACCGTCTACTACCGGCCGGACGCCCCGGCCGGCGCGGACCCGGCCTGCGTGAACCGGCCCGAGTGGGCCGGGCTGACCTGCCGCACCTACCCGGCCGCCGCGCCCAGCTCCGGCCCAGCCCTGCCGGGCGCCACCACGACCGGCTACTCGATGTGGCTGGCCCCGACCAACGTGGTGCAGACCTCCGGGACCGCCACCCGCACCACCACCACCGGCTACGACACCGCCGGTCGGGCCGTCTCGAGCCAGACCAGCACGGCCGGCCTGCCGGGCTCGGCGGCCCGGCCCGGCAGCTACACCCGCTACAACAGCGATACCGGCCTGGTGGACTACACCGGCTGGCTCGATGCTGCCGGCAGCGACGCCGAGCCGGTCGGGCGCACCAGCACCGGCTACGACCGGTGGGGCCGGGCCACCACCGTGACCGGTGACGCCGGGACCGTCACCACGACCTATGACACCGCCGGGCGCGTCGCGGCCGTCACCGACGCGAACGGCACCACCGGGTACGGCTACGACGGCCCCGGCGAACGCCGCGGCCTGCCCACCACCCGCACCGTCACCCGCCCCGGCACCGGCGGCACCCTGACCTGGACCGCGACCTATGACCGGGAGGGCCGGATCACCCGGCAGACCCTGCCCGGGCGGCTGACGCAGGTCACCGACTACGACCAGGGCGGCCAGCTCGTGGCCCTGTCCTACCTCGGGCAGGTCACCCCCGTGACCGTCGGCACCGACCCGGACACCGGCGAGCCCACCTACACCCCCGCCACCCCGGTGCAGGACCAGCCCTGGCTGACCTGGGCCACGGTGGGCGACATCACCGGCCGGGTCCGGCTGCAGACCACCGGCACCGGCGCGGCGTTCGACCAGGGCGCCGGCGTGGCCACCATCGAGGACGTCGCCGACTGGAACGCCCAAGCCGTCGGAGCCGGCGCCGGCTACGCCCGCGAGTACCGCTACGACAGTGCCGGGCGGCTGACCTACGCCCGCCACGCCGAGGCCACCCCCGACCCGGCCACCGGCACCCTGGCCAGCACCTGCACCGAACTGGCCTACACCCTCGATGCGAACGGCCGCCGCACCAACCTGGCCACCACCACCCACGAGGACGGCGACTGCGCCACCACCGGCACCGTGAAGGCCATGAACACCAGCGGCTGGGACGACGCGGACCGGCCCACCACCAGCCGGGCCGGCACCGGGACCTACGTCTACGACCTGCTCGGCCGGCAGACCAGCCTCCCCGCCGCCGACGCCCCCAACCCCGGCAACGGGGCCATCACCCTCGGCTACTACGACGACGACCTGCCCCGGGCCATCACCCAGGGCGAGACCAGCACCACGTTCACCCTCGACGCGACCGGGCGCCGCGCCACCCAGACCAGCACGGGCCCGGCCGGGATCACCACCACGGTGCGCCGGTACACCGACGACTCGGACAACCCCGCCTGGGTCGAGACCACCGCCCCTGGCGCGAACACACCCGTCACCACCCGGTTCGCCGAAGCCATCGACGGCGACCTGTCCGCCACCATCAGCCAAGACGGCGCCACCAGCCTGAACCTGGCAGACCCGCACGGCGACACCCTCACCACCGTCACCATCGAGGCCGCCCAGGCGGGCAGCACTCCCGCCGTGACCATCAACGGCTGGGCCGGCTACGACGAATACGGCACCCCCACCGACCCCGCTGCGACCGACCAGGTCGACGGGCCCACCGGCTACGGCTGGCTCGGCGCCAAACAACGCTCCACCACCAGCGACACCGCCGGCCTGACCCTCATGGGCGTCCGCCTCTACAACCCAACACGAGGACTCGTCACCTCAACCGACCCCATCCCCGGCGGCAATACATCATCGTATGTTTATCCCACCGATCCAGTAAATCAATTTGACCTGGATGGGCGCTGGTGCTTCATGGGCGTGGGCACAACGTGCACTCGATGGGCGACAGACAGGTATGGCCTGACATTCCCCATCCGCCCAAGTGTTCGGAACAAACTGACAACCAAGCACGGGCTTTCCCTATATGCGATCCGGGAGATTGCTGCGCGAATCAAATACTCACGCGCTGAGGGAAGCGCGAGAGTCTATATTTCCACGTTTTATGAATACTCTTGCTCGCGCACATGGTGGTTCGGAACAAAATGCTGGAGGAATGGAAATACCGCCACCGTTAAAATGATTGTTGATACGCGATCGTATGGAGGCGGTGGCATTAAGGGCTTGGTGACTATGTATTGCCTTGGGCGAACGGTGTGTCCCACGTGGCTGAACAAGAACCCCTGGAAGTAGGGTTGCGGTGGAGATCGAGAATGTCACAGGCGAGACTTGGGCTTCTTCTCTCAAACGCGAGGTGCGTAGGCAGACAGCCTTAGCCGGTGCAGGCGCAGAACTTGAGGGCCTCGTAGTCGAGATTGTTAACGCACATATGCTCACCTTAACCTGGTCGCCATCGATTTGGAAAGGCCGCGCCGGGATCATGCTGGAACGCGGGATGTTGAACCGTTATGACCTGCTTCGAGACCGGAGCCTGCCAGAGTTGGCGTTTTATGTGGTTCACCTCGGTCTGTTGGAACCGCGTGACATAGATGACTTTGAACCGCCGGATACCAAGGAGGTAAGGTGGCTTGAGGCAGATCGTTGGATTCCGGAATTCGATGCATGATCATAGGCTTCACGAGTAACTATTCAGGACCCCGGCGTGGCGCGGGGCTGATGTGGCTGGTGGTTCGGTAGGTTCTGGAGATGCCCGGTGCGTCGCTTGAGGAAGTCCTCGCGACGGTGACGCGGCTGCAGGCCCGGGTGGCCGAGTTGGAGACGGCGAATGCTGAGCTGGTGAGGGCGAACGCTGAGCTGGCGACGCAGAACGTCGAGCTGCGCCGTCGGCTGGGTATGAACTCGGGCAACTCCTCGAAGCCGCCCTCGAGTGACGGTCCGGACAAGGCACCACCGAAGTCGTTGCGCAAGAAGACCGGCCGCAGGCCGGGTGGGCAGCCGGGCCGGGCGGGGTCACGGTTGGAGCAGGTGACCGATCCGGACAAGACGATCGTGCACCGCCCGGGCAGGCGCGCCGGGTGCGCCGGGGTGTTGGGCCCGGACGCGCCGGTGGCCGGCCGGCCGGTGTGCGCCAAGTGTTCGACCTGCCGCAGATCGCCGTGGAGGTGACCGAGCACCAGATGCTCGCGGTGACCTGTGGGTGTGGGCACACCACCCGGGCGCAGGCACCGGACCGGGTGGCCGGCCCGACCAACCTGGGCGAGGGGATCACCGCGGTAGCGGTGTACCTGTCCACGGTGCAGCTGATCCCGATCGATCGGGTCGCGGCCGCGATCGAGGCGCTGTACGGCATCGCCGTGTCGACCGGGTGGGTCAGCTCGGCGCTGGAGCGGGCCGCTGCGGCAGTGGAACCGGCGAGCGAGGCGATCAAGGAGCAGATCGCCGGGTCCGGGGCCGCGTTCTTCGACGAGTCGATGACCAAGGTGTGCGGCAAACGCGCCTGGTTCCACGCCGCGGCCACCGGCACGCTGACCGCCTACCACGCCGACGAGCACGGCCGCGGGTTGGGCGCGATCACCGCGTTCGGGATCCTGGATGCGTTCGCCGGGGTCGCGGTGCACGACGCGTACGCCGCCTACTACTCGGACGTGATCAACCAGGACGGGATCACCCACGCCCTGTGCATCGCTCATATCCAACGCGAGCTGCGCGCGGTCGCCGAGCACGACCTGGCCGCCGGCAAGGACGGGTGGGCCGCACAGCTGCAGGCGCTGGTTGGCGACATGTTCCGCTGGCGCGACACGTGGCACGCCGCCGGACACGAGCAGGTCCCCAAGTTCAAGCTGGACAAGATCATCGCCGAGTGGGACACCCTGCTCGCGCGGGCGTTGGACGTGCACCCGCACCAGCCCGGCCGCCTCGCTGGGCAGACCCACGCCCGCCGCCTCGCGCTGCGGCTACGCGACCGCAAGGATGACTACCTGCGTTGGCTGACCGACTTCACGATCCCGGCGACGAACAACACCGCCGAGCAGTCCGTGCGGATGATCAAGACCAAGACCAAGGTCTCCGGCGGGTTCCGTACCCTGGCCGGGCTGCAACAGTTCCTTACCCTGCGCGGCTACCTGGACACCCTGCGCAAGAACGGACGCCACCTCATCACCGACCTACGCCACGCCCTCCAAGGCAACCCTTGGATCCCAGCCCCCGCCTGAGACCTGAGTAGTTACCCCCAGCTCGGTCGCCGGGACCTTGACCTGCTCGGCGACGAACCCCACCACCTCGTCCGGCAGCTCTGAGGTCAGGGCAAGGAACTCGAACCGCGCGCTCAACGCTGCACGAACCGCCGGTCACGCGCGAAGGCGCGCGCCAGGCTCGGAGCGTCCTCCGGTACATCGAGTGCAGCAACCAACACGTCGAACTGCTCTGCCGACATGAGCGTGCGGTCCGCACGGACCTGAAGGTGCGGCACTCGATCGAGCACCGCCCCACGCACGAACTCCGTCGCGGTGGTCTGCTCCAAGGCCGCCGCCACGAGGATGGCGGCCTTGTTCCGCTGAGACACGCAACTCGATGCGATCGGTCTTCGTCATGGCGAGGTGGTACTACACGTGTCCGTACAAGAGACCTGTGTTCTCGACCGATTCTCACACGCAGCATGACGACAGTAAGATTCGCCATCGGGGCCGGAACTACCACGCTGAGACGGTGATCCCACCCAGATCTCTGCGCGTCTTGCCGAGGTCACCGGCGGCAGTCCGTAAGGTCGCTGTGTGCGTGTCGGGTTGTCCTCGCTGATGGATGCCGGGCTGTCGGGTCTGGCCGCGGAGACGCGCGCATTCTATGGGCTTCGCAAAGCTGGCCGAGGACCTGGCAGCCTGGACGAGCTTCGCACGGCTCGAGCCGCAGCTCTCGAACCTGCCAAGACCAGTCCTGCTCCGAGCACCGAGCTGGTCGGTGACGGATACCGTCGGGTCCCGGCTCGGATTCACCTGCCGGCTCGAGATCCTGCCCAGGGCGTTCTGCTGGACATTCACGGCGGCGGCTTCTACATGGGCTCGGCTGCCGGAAGCGACGTCCGCAACAGGTGCCTTGCCGATGCGCTGAACATCGCCGTGGTCAGCGTCGACTACCGCCTCGCACCAGAGCACCCGTGGCCGGCGGCGCCCAATGACTGCGAGACGGTTGCGCTGTGGCTGGCGGAGCACGCCGAGTCCCGGTTCGATACGGCGACTCTGGCGATTGGCGGCTTCTCCGCCGGCGCGACGCTCGCAGTAGCCACTCTCCTCCGGCTTCGTGATCGCGGGGTCACTGCGTTCCGGGGCGGCGTGTTGCAGTTCGGTACCTACGACCTGTCCGCGCAGACGCCCGCCGGTCGGCTCATCCGCGACGAGTACTTTCTCGACGCGTACGCCGGGGCAGCGCCAGACCGGACGCATCCCGATCTTTCGCCGGCGTTCGCGGAGCTCACGGGCCTGCCGCCGGTGTTGATGATCGTCGGGAGCGAGGATGTGCTGCTGGAGGACAACCTTGCGATGTCCGCGCGTTTGGCGGCTGCGGGCGTCGAGTGCGATCTGCGTGTCTACCCGGCCTGCCCGCATGGGTTCACCGGACATCCGACGCCGATGGCACGGGCAGCGCTGGACGGAATCGACGGATGGCTTCGGGGCATTCTGGACGCAGGGCTTGCCGCCGCCGAGTAGCCGCTGTACCCGCAGCAGCGTGCTGGCGCGCCTGCTCGAGACCGTCGTCCTTCCGGCACGGGTAGCGGGGCGCGGCAGCGCAGGCCAGGGGCTGCCTGGCCCCGGAACTGGTTGTGGCGCGCCGGCACACACCCGCCCCGAACCGGCTGAGCTGTTCTGCGCCGCCCGTGCCACACGCCGTCCCCGTGGCACGATGACGCCCATGACCACGCGGCTGCTGCTGCTCGACTCCGCGAGCCTGTACTTCCGGGCCTACTACGGCGTCCCCGAGCGGTCCGCCCCGGGCGGGGTGCCGACGAACGCGGTGCGCGGCTTCCTCGACATGCTCGCGGTGCTGATCGACCGAGTCCGGCCCTCCCACCTCGTCGCGTGCTGGGACAACGACTGGCGACCGGCGTTCCGAGTTGCGGCCATTCCGTCCTACAAGGGCCACCGGGTCGCCGACGCGAGCGGCGCCGAGGACGTGCCGGCCGCGCTGGAGGTCCAGGTGCCGCTCATCGTCGACACTCTGGCTGCCGTCGGCTTCGCCCGGCTCGGGTCCGACGGCTACGAGGCCGACGACGTCATCGGCACGCTGGCCGCCAGGTACAAGACGGCGATGCCCGTCGACGTCGTCACCGGCGACCGCGACCTGTTCCAGCTGGTCGACGACACCACGGGACCGGTCCGGGTGGTCTACACGGCCAAGGGGGGCGTGCGCTCCCCCGACCTCGTCGACGAGGCGTACCTGCGCGAGCGGTACGGCATCGACGGTGGCCCGGCCTACGCGGACCTGGCCGTGCTGCGGGGTGATCCCAGCGACGGGCTGCCGGGGGTGCCCGGCATCGGCGAGAAGACGGCGGCGGCGCTGATCACGAGGTATGGCGACCTGGCCGCCCTCCGGGCCGCGCTCGCCGCCGGTGACCCGGCCGTCAAGGGGGCCCAGCGGGCCCGCCTCGAGGGCTCGGCGGCATACCTCGACGTCGCGCCGGGCGTCGTCGCCGTCGCCCGTGACGTGCCGCTGGACGACGTGGACCTCGCGGTCCCCGACCGGGTGGCCGACCCGGTCCTGATGAGCCGGCTCGCGACCGAGCACCGGCTCACCGCCTCGTTCGACCGCGTCCTGGACGCCCTGGGGATCGGCTGAGCCCGCCCCGCTCAGTCGACGCGGTCGGCTGCCACGACGCCCCGCAGCACCGAGGCGGCCGCCAGCCGCGCGGTCTCCTGCAGGACCGGGTCGCCCGCGTCGGTGAGCTGGCCCAGCAGGTCGATGACCTGCTTGCACCGCCGCACGAAGTCGCCGGCCGCCAGGTCGCTGCCGCGCAGCACCTCCTCGAGGCTGCGCCCGACGGCCCAGCGATGCACCGCCCAGGCGATACCCGCGTCCGGTGCCGCGGTGCGGGGCAGGCCGCGCTCGGCCTCGGCCGCGTCGATGCCCGCCCAGATGTCGGACATCCACTCGGCCGCCTCCCGGACGTCCTCGGTCGGCCACCGCGGGTTCAGACCCACCTGCTCGCGGCGGGGTTCGTGGACCAGCACCGACACCGCGGCGGCGAGCCCGGCCGGGTCGAGGCGCGCCCAGACCTCCCGGCGTAGGCACTCGGCGGCGAGCAGGTCGCGTTCCGTGTACAGGTGGCGCAGCGCTTCGCCGGGCCCGGTCACGTGCTGCCCGTCCGGCTCGAGGTAGCCCATCAGGACCAGCAGGTCGCAGGTCCGGTCGAACGCCCCGGCCACCGTGCTGGTGCGGCCCGCGATCCGGCGCTGCAGCCCGTCCGTCTCGCGCTGCAGCCGCCCCCACCGCTCGGCCCAGCGCGCATGGGTCTCCCGGTCGGGACAGCGGTGGCACGGGTGCTGGCGCAGCCTGCGCCGCAGCTCGTCGACCCGGTGGTCGGCGGCCGGCTCGGACGCGGGCCGGCCCGCGCGGGGCGGCGGGTCGTGCGGCAGCGCGGCGCGCAGCGTCGCCGCGAGGTCGCGCCGGGCCTTCGGGTTCCTGGGGTTGAAGTGGCCGGGGACCCGGATGGCGCCCACCGGCTCGATCGACTCCGGGACGTCGTGCAGCGAGAGCCGGCGCAGGTGGTGGTCCTCGGTGACGACCGCCGGCGAGGCGGTCGCGCCCTTGCCGGCCCGCGCCGTGAGCACGACGACCGCGAGCCCCCGGTGGCGGCCGGCGGGGATGCGGACGACGTCGCCGACCCGCAGCGACTCCAGAGAGGCCGCGGCCGCCGCCTGGCGGGAGGCCGAGCGGGCCCGGGCACCCTCCTTCTCCAGCCGGCGCAGCTCGGCCCGCAGGGCGGCATACTCGGCGAAGTCACCACGGTCGCACCGCATCGACTCCGCGTAGCCGGCCAGGGCCGCCTCGTTGCGCCGCACCGTCCGGACGAGGCCGACGACGGCCCGGTCGGCCTGGAACTGGGCGAAGGAGCTCTCCAGGATCGACCGGGCCCGGTCGCGGCCGACTTGGTGCACGAGGTTGACGGCCATGTTGTACGTCGGCCGGAAGCTCGACCGGAGCGGGAAGGTGCGGGCCCGGGCCAGCCCCGCGACGGCCTCCGGGTCCAGCCCCCGGTGCCACAGCACCACCGTGTGACCCTCGATGTCGATGCCGCGGCGTCCCGCCCGGCCGGTCAGCTGGGTGTACTCGCCCGGGGTCACCTCGACGTGGCTCTCGCCGTTGAACTTCACCAGACGCTCGATCACGACGGTGCGGGCCGGCATGTTGATCCCGAGGGCCAGGGTCTCGGTGGCGAAGACGGCACGGACCCGGCCCGCGGCGAAGAGCTCCTCGACGATCTCGCGGAAGGTCGGCAGCATCCCGGCGTGGTGCGACGCGTACCCCCGCGACACCCCCGCCACGAAGTCCCAGTAGCCGAGGACCCCGAGGTCCTCGTCGGCCAGTCCCTGGACGCGCTCCTCGACGAGCCGGCGGTTGCGCTCCCCCTCGGCGTCGGGCACCAGGCGCACGCCATGGGCCAGCAGCTGCGCCACGGCGGCGTCACAGCCGGCGCGGCTGAAGATGAAGGTGATGGCCGGCAGCAGCCCGTCCCGTTCCAGCCGGGCGATGACCTCGGCGCGGGTCGCGCCCCCACCGGGCCGGCCGCCCCGGACGAACCCGCGACCGCCGGGCCCCCCGCCCGGGCCGCCGGGCCGACCCGGCCGACCCCGCTCGTCGCGGCCCCGGCCCCGTTCGTCGCGCCCCCGGACGCGGCCCGGCGGTCCCCACGCCTCCCGCGCCTCGATGCTCCGGATGCTCTCCAGCAGGTCGGGGTTGACCCTGATGGGCCCACCCGCACCGGTCGGCTCCTCGGCG
This sequence comes from Intrasporangium sp., assembly GCF_039812505.1. Taxonomy (GTDB): domain Bacteria; phylum Actinomycetota; class Actinomycetes; order Actinomycetales; family Dermatophilaceae; genus Intrasporangium_A. Next base: position 11,970 of record NZ_JBDIAQ010000003.1, read on the forward strand.
AAGAGGTCGAACAGGGTCCGGCCGACCATCAGGTGCTGCCAGAGCGGGACCGGGCGGTGCTCCGAGACGACGACCCGGGTCGCGCCGCGCACCTCGGCGAGCCAGGCGCCGAACTCCTCGGCGTTCGAGACGGTGGCCGACAGGGACACCACCCGCACGTCCGGGGGCAGATGGATGATGACCTCCTCCCACACCGCCCCCCGGAACCGGTCCGCGAGGTAGTGCACCTCGTCCATGACCACCCAGCCCAGACCCGAGAGGGTGCTCGAGCCGGCGTACATCATGTTGCGCAGCACCTCGGTGGTCATGACGACGACCGGGGCGGCGCCGTTGACCGACGCGTCCCCCGTGAGCAGGCCGACCCGGTCCGGGCCGTAGCGGCGCGCCAGGTCGGCGTACTTCTGGTTCGAGAGCGCCTTGATCGGGGTCGTGTAGAACGCCTTGCGACCCTGCTGCAGGGCCAGGTCGACGGCGAACTCGCCGACCACCGTCTTGCCCGCCCCGGTGGGTGCGGCGACGAGCACGTCGACTCCGTCCTCGACGGCGCGGCACGCCTCGACCTGGAAGTCGTCGAGCCGGAAGTCGAGCCGGGCGGCGAAGCCGGCGAGCCGGGGCCGGTCCGGGGGGGTCATCGTGGTCCCGGCGACGGCGGCCGCGGCGCCACGACGCGCAGGGCCCCGGGCACGACCTCGACCTCCACCGGCAGCGGCGCGAACGGCTCGCCGTCGGCCTGCGCGCGGACGCCGACCGCCTCCAGCCGGACCCGCACGGCTCGCCTGATCTCGACGTACGGGTGGCTGACGTGCCGTCCCGAGTAGACGGTGGGGAACACCCGGAGGAACCTCGGGACCGAGACCTCGTGCAGGATGAGCACGTCGAAGCGCCCGTCCGTCGGGTCGGCGTCGGGACAGATGCGCATCCCACCGCCGAAGGAGGCCGTGTTCGCGACCGCGACGAGCATCGCGCGGGTCTCGATGCGCTCCCCGTCGCACTCGACGACATAGGGGATGGGGCGGAAGACCGGCAGCTCGCGCAGGATCGCCAGCCCGTAGCGCAGCTGCCCGCGGGGCCAGCGCATCGCCTCGGCCCGGGCCGCCACGACGGCGTCGAACCCGGCCCCGAGCACCCCGCCGAACCAGCGCCGGTCTCCCGGGGTGCAGACCCGTCCGGCATCGACCCGCCGGGTGTGCCCCGCCCGGATCAGCGATACCACGGCCTCGGGATCGCGCAGCGGAAGCCCGAGGTTGCGGGCGAAGTCGTTGCCCGTACCGGTCGGCACGAGAGCCAGGTGCACGGTTCGTCCCGCGGTCAGGTTCACGCCGAGATGGGCCGTGCCGTCGCCACCGACGACGCACAGGGTGTCGGCCCCCGCCTCGATGGCCGCCTCGGCCCGGGTCCGGGCGGCCGCCACCGAGTCGCCGCTCGCGTCCGTCACCCGCGCGCCGGCCCGACGGAGCAGCTCGATCGTGTGTCGGCCGGCCGACCGGCCGGCGCCCTTGCCCGCAGCCGGGTTGACCACGACGGCGACGTGCCGGGCCGCCGCCCCGGCGCCGCCGGGCGGCGCGGAAAGGTGCTCGGACACAGCCGAACGCTACAGGGCCGACGCCTGGTCGTCGGGGACGTCGAGCCAGTCCGGCTTGTTCCGCTCGCGCCGCCGGTCGAAGAAGAACGCCAGCCCGACCGAGGCGAAGAAGAGGACCACCATGGGCAGCGCCAGCACGATCATGGTGTACGCGTCCGGGGTCGGGGTCATGACCGCGGCGAAGACGAAGATCACCATGACGGCGGGTCGCCACGCCTTCAGCAGGGTGCGCGCCGGCAGGACGCCGGCCAGGTTGAGTGCCACGAGGAACACCGGCAGCAGGAAGGCGCACCCGAAGGCGAGGATGAACTTCAGCACGAAGTTGAGGTAGGCCGTGCCCTCCTGCAGGTTGTAGACCCCGGTCGGGGTGAAGTCGAGCAGCACGCCGACGGCCTTGGGCACCATGACGAACGCGGCGTAGCACCCGGCGAGGAACAGCGGCACGGCGGCGGCCGCGAACAGCCGGGTGACGCGCTTCTCCTTCTTCGTCAGCCCCGGGACGATGAAGCCCCAGATCTGCGACAGCCACACCGGCGAGGTGAGGATGACGCCGACGAAGAGCGAGACGGTGATCTTCGTCGCGAACGGGTCGGTCATCCCGCCGAAGTTGATGTTGACCAGACCCGCGTCACCGCGCTCGGCGGCGACGTCCTTGAGCGGTTTGAGCAGCCGGCCGATGATCGCGTCGTAGTAGATCCAGCCGACGACCGCCCCGGCGAGGACCGCCCCGCCCGAGATCATGACGCGGTTGCGCAGCTCCCGCAGGTGGTCGGCCAGCGACATCCGCCCTTCGGGGTTGCGTTTGCGCAGCACGGACGGCCTTCAGCTCACGACTCGGCAGGACTTCGTCGGTATGCCGCCCGGCTCACACCGTGGTGTCGCCGCGGAGCCGCTCGGCCTCCGCGCGCGCCTCGGCAGCCTTGCGCTCGGCCTCGTCCGCCCGGGCCTCGGCGGCGCGCCGCTCCTCGTCCTTGGTGACGACGTCGCCCTTGATGGTGGCCTGCGAGGCGGCGCCGTCCTTCTTCATCTCGTCGACCTCGGACTTGAAGACCCGGGCCGAACGGCCGACGCTGCGCGCCATGTCGGGCAGCTTCTTCCACCCGAACAGGGCGATGATGATGATCGCGATGATGATGAGCTCTGGGGCTCCCAGGCCGGCCATGGTCGTCTCCTCAGACGTCTGGGCCCGGCCGAGGGCCGGGGCGATGCGGTGCTGCGTCTGCCAGTGTACGTTGCCGGGCCGGGCCCGGTGCCGGCCTCAGCCCGCGCCCGGCCCGTCGCCCACGCCCGGCCCGTCGCCCGTGGTTGCACCCGTCCGGTAGGCCCGCAGCGCGTCGCGCGCCTCCTCGGCGATCCGGGCGGCCAGCTCGACCGGACGCACGACGCGCGCGGCACCGCCCAGCTGCAGCACCAGACGGCGGACGAGGGCGACGTCGGCGACCCGCAGCGTCACGAGCGCCGAGCCGTCGGCCCGGTGCTGCACCGACTCGGTCGGGTAGTAGTCGCCGATCCAGGCCGCCTCCGGGCTCGCCTCGATGACGACGACGATGTCGTCGTCGCCGGGCACGAAGACCTCGTCGCCGGGGTCGCGCGGTCGCGCCCCCTCCGGTGGCGTGCCGTCGACGGGCAGCACGGTGGCCGCCTCGACCCGGTCGAGCCGGAACATCCGCACCCCCTGCGCCCGGTGGCACCATCCCTCGAGGTACCAGTGCCCGTCCAGGTTGAGCACGCGCATCGGGTCGACGTCACGCTCGGTGGCCTCGTCGCGGGAGGGCACCCAGTAGGTCAGGTGCAGCCGCCGGTGGCCTCCGAGCGCGGTGCGGACCGGCCCCATCGCCGGGTGCCGGCTTCCGTCGTCGATCTCGAGGTCGAGGGCCGGTCCGTCCAGCGCCGCGCTCGCCGCGCGCAGCTTGGCCAACGTCCGTTCGACCACGTCGGGCCGCACGAGCGAGGCGACGAGCGCGTGCAGGCCCGCCGTCAGGGTGACCGCCTCGTCGCGTGTCAGCCGCATCGGCGCGGCGATGTCGTCGGCGTTGGACAGGTAGATGTGTCCGTCCTCCCACTGCGCGTCGATGAGCTCCGCGTGCGTGCCGCCGGGGGTGCCGCAGACGAACAGCAGGCTGAGGTCCTGCTCGACCTGCTGCGTGGTGACCCCGAACTCGGCCGCCGCCTGCGCGACCGGCACCCCGGGGTGCTGCAGCAGCCACGGCACCATCGTCAGCAGCCGCTGCAACCGCTGGGTCGCGGTCTCCGGCGGGCGGCCCCGCGGCGTCATCGCGCCGCCCACTCGTGGGCGTGGGCCGCGCCGGCGAGTGCGGCCCGGACCAGCTCGACCAGCTCGTCGGGCGCGAGGGCCACCGCCGCCGCGCCGAGCGCGGCCACCTCGTGCTCGGTCCGCCCGCGCACCCACGCCACCTCCAGCTCGACCCAGTCCGGCCCGGCCGGCGCCTCGCGCAACGCCTGCCGTCGCAGGCTGTGGCCCGTGCCCCGGCGCACGCGGACGAGGGCCGTGCCCGGCTCGTCGTCGGGCTCGGACGTCCGCAGGTCCAGCGCGATGCCGGCGTCGTGCGGCACCTCGTAGCAGCCCGGCCGACCCTGCCGGCGCACCGGGCCCACCACCCGGCCCAGGCGGAAGGCCCGCTGCTCGCCCCGGTCGAGGTCGTGCGCGGCCAGGTACCACCGGCCGTGCCAGCTCTTCAGGGTCCACGGCTGAACATGGCGGGTCGAGACGGTGCCGTCGGCCCGCCGGTAGTCGAAGACGATCGGCTGCCGGGCCAGGACCGCGGCGTGGACGGCGGGAAAGGCCGGCTCCCTCGTGCGGATCCGGGGCTCCACCCCCGCGGGCACCGACTCGTCGACCTCCACGCCGGCCAGCCGCAGCTTGCGCAGTGCCGCCGCCGCCGACCCGCTGATGCTGGCTCCCGACCAGGCCCGGGCGGCGAGGGCGAGGGCGACCAGCTCGTCCGGCGCGAAGGAGATCGCCGGCAAGGTCGTCTCCGATGAGTCGATCCGGTAGCCGACCTCGTCGTCGAAGAATGGGTCCAGCACGGTGGCCCGGACCTGGATGCCGAGCTCGCGCAGGTCGTCCTTGTCGCGCTCGAACATCCGGTCGAACGCCTCGACGGACGAGGCGGTGCGGTAGTCGTCGATCGACTGGCGCAGGCGCTGCTTCGAGACGGGCCGGCGCGCCGACTTCAGCGCGAGGATGAGGTTGAGCAGCCGCTCCGTCTTCTCGGCGGAGGGCGAGGCAGGGCTCATGGCGTCAACCTATCCGGTCGGTACATTCACGACATGATCCAGTGGCGGTCCGGTGTCGTCGTGCAGCAGCGCTCCGGCTGGGCGGGCGCGAGGGAGTATGCCGCTCGGCTCGACTCCGGCGAGACGGTCCGGGCGCTCGGGTACGTCGACGTGGTCGGCGAGCTCGCGCCCGGTACCCGGGTGCTGCTCAACACGACCGCGCTCGAGCGCGGCCTGGGCACGGGTGGCCTGGCCATCGTGGTGGCCGCACCCGACGCCCTGCCCCGGCCGGTGCCCGAGGTGACCGCGGTGCCGGGCCATCTCGTCAAGGCGCGCTACACACCGAGCCAGACGATGGTGCTCGGCGTGGACGAGCAGGACAGCGCGCACCACGCGGTCCTGCGGGACGCCGACGACCTGGCCGGTCTGCCGGTCGTCGTCGCCGACCTGCACTCGGCGCTGCCGGCGATCGTCGCCGGGGCGCGGGCCGTCGAACCGGCGGTCGTGGTCGCCTACGTCATGACGGACGGCGGCGCCCTGCCGCTCGACTTCTCCCGCACGGTCGCCGGGTTGCGGGACGCGGGCTGGCTGGCCGCGTCGATCACCGTCGGCCAGGCGCACGGCGGCGACCTCGAGGCGGTCACCGTGCACACCGGCCTGCTGGCTGCCCGGCACGTCGTCGGGGCGGACCTCGTGGTCGTCGCGCAGGGCCCCGGCAACCTCGGCACCGGCACCCGGTGGGGCTTCTCCGGCACGTCGGCCGGCGAGGCGGTCAACGCCGCCGGCGTCCTGCACGGGCGTCCGGTCTGCGCTCTGCGCGTCTCGCAGGCCGACCGGCGCGAGCGGCACCGCGGGCTCTCGCACCACAGCCGCACGGCATACGGGCGGGTTGCGCTGGTCGCCGCGGACGTGCCCGTGCCCGTGCTGCCCGGCGCCTTCGGGCAGCTGGTGCGAGCGCAGGCGCACGAGCTGTGCGCGGGTACCGCCGGGCGGCTGGCTGCGCACGACGTGTCCTGCGACGGCCTCGACGCGGCCCTGCGCGCGGTCCCGGTGCCGCTGTCGACGATGGGGCGGGCCTACCAGGACGACCGGGCCGGCTTCCTCGCCTCGGCGGTCGCCGGCCGGTTCGCCGCCGCCCTGCTGTCGGGGGCCGGACCGTGACGGGAACGCCGCGCGGCTACCGCACGTCCTCGAGGTCGACCACGAAGATGAGGGTCTCCCCCGGTCCGATCGCCGCGCCGGCGCCCTTGTCGCCGTAGGCGAGCTCGGGTGGGACGGTCAGCCGGCGCCGGCCACCGATCTTCATCCCGGCGATGCCGCGGTCCCAGCCGGGGATCACCATGCCGACTCCGAGGCGGAACTCCAGCGGCCGGCCCCGCCCCCACGAGGAGTCGAACTCCTCGCCGGTCGAGCGCGCGACCCCGACGTAGTGGGCGCTGACGGTGTCGCCGGCCTTCGCCTCGGGACCGTCGCCCACGATGAGGTCCTCGACGACCAGCTCGGTCGGGGCCTCGCCCTCGGGGAAGTCGATCTCGGGCTTGGTGCGGTGCGGGTCGAGGGCCATGCTGCTCTCCTGGCTGGGGGTCGTGCGTCGGGCGTCGTGCGTCGCTGGTCGGGTGGCGCCGGCCGAGCCGCCGGTCAGTACGCGTCGAGGATGTCGACGACGAAGACGAGCGTGTCGGTACCGGAGATCTTGTCACCCATGCCCTGGGCGCCGTAGCCGTCCGCCGGTGGGATGACGAGCAGCACGCGGCTGCCGACCTTCTTGCCGACGAGGGTCTTGTCCCAGCCGGCGATCACCGCCCCGACGCCGATCGGGAAGTCGGCGGGCGTCCCGCGCTGCCAGGACGAGTCGAAGACGGAGCCGTCCTTCCAGAGCACGCCGTGGTACTGGGCGGTGATCGTCTGGCCCTTCTGCACGGCCGGCCCGGTGCCCTCGATGAGCGTGGCCTGCTCGGTCCTGGTCGGCGCGGCGCTCTTCGGGATCGTCACGGTCGGCGCCTTGGTCGGGCCGTCGGGGAAGGTGACCGTGGGCAGACCGGCCGGGCTCGGCCGCTGCGTGCCGGTGATCTCGGTGAGCCCGGTGCGCACGCTCTTGACATCGGCGACCACGACGATCGTGTCGGTGGGCCCGATGCCGAGGTTCGTGTTGCCGGCACTGCCGAAGCCCTCGCCAGGCGGGATCGTGAACGCGACCCTAGAGCCTCGCTGGACCCCGGTCAGCCCCTTGGCGATGCCCTTGACGATGTCGGTGCGGGCGAGCCGGAAGCCCTCGGCGGTGCGGCCCTTGCCGTACCCGTCGTCGAGCAGCTTGCCGCTCGTCCCGTTGAAGATCTGGGCCCGGATGAAGACGGTGTCCTTCGCGGTCGACTCCGGCCCGGTGCCTTTCACCAGGACGTGGCTGGTGACGGTGCTCGTGGACACCGGTTTGGCGGTGAACTTGACCTTGGGGGCGGTCTTGAAGTCGACCGGCCCGCTCGCGGTGACCGCGTCGATGCCGACCGCACCGGGCAGTGGGGTGGCGACCGCCGCGGTGCCTCCGGTGGTGGCGCCTTGGGTCGCCGGCGTGCCGGACGAGCCGCACGCGGCGAGGAGGGACAGGCCGAGCGCGGCGACGATGGCCGCCGCTGGACGGGTGGGACGCACGAGGACCTCAGAGGTGGTAGGGGGCGCAGGCGTGGTCACTGTAACCCGCGAAGGTATGAGCGGCTGCGCCCGCCCGGACCGGTCAGAGCACGCGGTGGCGAGGCGGCGCGGACCGTTCGATCGACTCCATGAGCCGCTCGACCCGCTCGTCGACCGCGCGGAACGGGTCCTTGCACAGGACGGTGCGCTGCGCCTGGTCGTTCAGCTTCAGGTGCACCCAGTCGACGGTGAAGTCGCGGCCGTGGGCCTGTGCCGCCCGGATGAAGTCGCCCCGCAGCTTGGCGCGGGTGGTCTGGGGCGGGCGCACCTTGGCCTCGAAGATCTCGACGTCACTGGCGACCCGGGCAGCCCGGCCGTGCGCCTGCAGCAGGTTGAACAGACCGCGGCGCCGGTTGATGTCGTGGTAGGCCAGGTCGATCTGCAGCACCCGTGGGTCGGACAGCCCCAGCCCGTGCCTGGCCCGGTACCGCTCGATGAGCTGGTGCTTGATCACCCAGTCGATCTCCGTCGCGACGAGGTCGAGCTCGCCGGTGCCGATCGCGTCGAGCGCTCGGCCCCACAGGTCGAGCACGTGCTTGACGTCGTCCGAGACGATTCCCTCGCGGTCGACGAACCCGGCCGCCTGGTCGTGGTACTCCCGCTGCATCTCGAGCGCCGACATCTCGCGGCCGTTGGCGAGCCGCACGGTGGCCCGCCCGGTGACGTCGTGGCTGATCGTGCGGATCGCCCGGATCGGGTTCTCGAGGGTCAGGTCGCGCATGACCACGCCCGCCTCGATCATCTGCAGGACGAGGTCGGCCGACCCGACCTTGAGCAGGGTCGTCGTCTCGGACAGGTTGGAGTCGCCGACGATGACGTGCAGGCGCCGGTACTTCTCGGCGTCGGCGTGCGGCTCGTCGCGGGTGTTGATGATCGGCCGCGAGCGGGTCGTCGCGGACGACACGCCCTCCCAGATGTGGTCGGCTCGCTGGCTCACCGCGAACGTCGCCCCGTGCGGCGTGGCGACGACCTTGCCCGCGCCGCAGGTGATCTGGCGGCTGATCAGGAACGGGATGAACATGTCCGACACGCGCTGGAAGTCGCCGGCTCGGCTGTAGAGGTAGTTCTCGTGACAGCCGTAGGAGTTGCCCGCCGAGTCGGTGTTGTTCTTGAAGACGAAGATCTCGCCCTCGACGCCGTCGTCCGCGAGCCGCAGCTGGGCATCCTCGACGAGACCCTCGAGGATGCGCTCGCCCGCCTTGTCCTGGATGACGAGCTCGCGCACCGAGTCGCACTCGGCCGTCGCGTACTCGGGATGTGAGCCGACGTCGAGGTAGAGCCGGGCGCCGTTGCCCAGGAAGACGTTGCTGGACCGCCCCCAGGCGACCACCTTGCGGAAGAGGTAGCGGGCCACCTCGTCGGGCGTGAGCCGGCGCTGGCCACGCGTGGTGCACGTGACGCCGTACTCGTTCTCGATCCCGAAGATGCGCCGCTGCATGGATCCACTCTAGGTGGCCGGGCTTTCGCCCGCCGCGAACGCGGGTTCCCGCGGGCGGCCGGACGTGCTCTGCTTGCCGGATGGCTCGCGTCCTCGTCCTCGGTGGCACCTCGTGGCTCGGCGGCCGGGTCGCGCGGGTGGCGGTCGAGGCCGGGCACGACGTGACCTGTCTCGCCCGGGGCCTCAGCGGCCCGGTCCCGCGCGGCGCCCGCCTCGTGCGCGGCGACCGTGACGACGAGGGGGTGTATGCCGCCGAGCTCGGCCGCGGCGCCTGGGACCTGGTGGTCGACCTGGCCCGGGCCCCCCGCCACGCCCGCGGCGCCGTCCGGACCCTGGGCGGTGCGGCCCGGGCCTGGGTCCTGGTCAGCTCGGTCTCGGTCTACGCCCGGCACGACGAGCCCGGGGCCGACGAGTCCGCGCAGCTGCTGCCCGCCCTGCGGGCCGACTTCGCCGCGCCCGAGCAGTACGGCGAGGGCAAGGCCGCCTGCGAGGCGGCCGTCACCTTGGCCCGCGGTCCGGACGCGCTGCTCGTGCGGGCCGGGCTCATCGTCGGGTCGGGCGACCGCAGCGACCGGTTCGGCTACTGGCCCGGGCGCTTCGCCCTCGCGGCCCGCGACGGCGGGCCGGTGCTGGTCCCGCGGCGCCGCGACCGGCCGGTCCAGTGGGTCCACGTCGACGACCTGGCGCGCTGGGTCGTCTCGGCGGGGCTGGCCGGGGTCACCGGGTTCCGGAACGCGGTCGGCCCGGCGGTCCCGCTGGGCGCCGTGCTCGACACGTGCGCCGCCGTGGCCGGGTTCACCGGGGAGCTGGTGCCGGCCACCGACGACGCGCTGCAGTCCGCCGGGGTGCAGGAGTTCATGGGCCCGCACTCGCTGCCGCTGTGGCTGGCCGACCCGGCGTGGTGCTCGTTCATGGACCGCAGCGGGGCCGCGGCTCTGCGCGACGGGCTCACCCACCGGCCGCTCACCGAGGTGGTCGCGGACGCAGCCGCGTGGGAGACGCGGCTGGGCCCGGCCCGGACCCGCAAGGGCGCCGGCCTGGACCGGGCCGAGGAGCGCTCGGTCATCCGCCGGTTGCGCTGACCGGCGCGGGCGACCCGCGTCGGGACGCTGGGACGGCCGGGCGGTGGGAGGGCCGGGACGGTGCGACGCCCGGGGCGGGTCACTCGACGCGGGGGGCGAGCACCCCGTAGTCCTCGCGCGTCACGGCCCGGTCCTGCAGCTGTCCGCTCGCGTCCGGCACGGCCACGGGTCTGCCGTCCTCGACCAGCTGCACCCCGGTGGCGAGGGTGTCGGCGGTGATGGTGAAGACGAGCTGGCCGAGCGCGTTGACCTGCTCCTGGACCGGGAGCCGGTCGAAGCCCGTCGGGACGTCGACGCGGGCGATGTCCCCCCGGCCCATCGACCCCCGCAGCGGCTGGACCGAGACGGGGATCGCCGAGCGCAGGCCCTGGGCCTGCTCGTCCGGCGACAGCGGCGCCGAGAGGGCGGCGAGGGTGGGCTGCAGGCCCGGCCCGGGCGCGACGGTGCGCGTCACCCGGAACAGGTGCGCCCCCTTCAGCAGGTAGACCTGCATGCTGAGCGGCACGCCCGTCATCACCGTGGACGGCACGGGGGCCGCGGTCTGCGGGGGGATGCTGATGACCACCGGGCGGTCCTGCGGACCGATGCCGCAGCCGGCGAGCAACAGGCCGCAGGCGGCATACGACAGCAGCCGCGCCGGCCGGCGGGCACGGTCGCGGTCAGCTGCGGGCACTGGGCAGGGTGATGACAAACCGGGCACCTCCCCCCACGCGGTCCTCGATCTGGACCGTGCCGCCGTGCGCGGCCACGTGGCGGCGCACGATGGCCAGCCCGAGCCCGACGCCGCCCTCCGTGACGGCACCCGCGCGGGCGAACCGGTCGAAGACGAGCGAACGGCGCTCGGCGGCGATGCCGGGCCCACGGTCGTCGACCTCGATCCGCACGTGATCGTCGTCCGCCCGCGAGAGCCGCACGGCGACACAGCCCCCACCGTGGGACTCGGCGTTCGTGACGAGGTTGACGATGGCCCGCTCGAGGCGCCTGCGGTCCACCACGACGGTCAGGTCCCGGGCGTCGTCCGCGACGGTCGTCACCGCTCGGCCGGCCGCGCTGTCCGCGGCGATCCGGACCAGCTGCCCGATGTTCGCCGGCGCCAGCACGAGCCCCTCCCCCGCGTCGTGCCGGGAGATCTCGAGCAGGTCGACGACCAGCGCCCGGAACCGCTCCAGGTCGCCCTCGAGCAGCTCGAGCGGCTCGCGCAGCTCGGCCGGCAGCTGGTTCTCCCGGTTCTTGATCACCTGCATCGAGTTCAGCATCGTGGTGACCGGGGTGCGCAGCTCGTGGCCGACGTCGGCCGCGAACCGGGCATCGGCCTCCACCCGGTGCTGCAGCTCGCCGGCCGTCCGGTTGAACGAGGCGGCGAGCGGAGCCAGGTCCGGGTCGTCCCCGATCGACAGGCGCGCGTCCAGCTGCCCGCCGGCGACCGCCGCGGCGACCGCGTTGAGCTCGTTGAGCGGACGCAGCGCGATGCCGCTGGCGACCCGGCCGAACGCCGCGCCGAGCAGCGTCGTGGCCGCCGCCGCCCCGGTCAGCACCCAGGACAGCGTGCGCAGCGTGTCCTCGGTCTCGTCCATCGGGAACACCTCGAAGAAGGCGTCGTCGCTCTGGGCGAGCGGTATCCCGACCGCGAGGTAGAGGCTGTCCTCGAGCCGGATCCGCTGGGTGGCCGTCTCGCCCGCGATCGCCTCGGCGATCAGCTCGCTGGGCAGCGTGCCGGGCTGCACCCGCGGCGAGGTCGCGTACCACCGTCCCGCGACGACCGCGGTCGCACCGATCGACCCGTTGGTGGGCAGCCCGCCCAGCAGCAGGGCCACCGACTCCCGGCGCAGGGCGATGCCCTCCGATACGAGCGACCGGTGCAGGTCGGCCTGGGCCAGGGCCGCCGACTGGCGCTCGCTCACCAGGTACCTGGAGACCACGCTCCAGGCGACGAGGGACAGCAGGGCGGACAGGGCCAGCGCGAGCAGTCCGAAGGCGAGCGACATGCGCTCGCGCAGGCCGAGGCGTCGCCCGCCCGGGATCCGCGGACCACGCTCCCGGCCGCGCACTACCCCACCAGCCGGTAGCCGAGACCCCGCGCCGTCACGACGTGACGGGGGTTGGCGGGGTCGCGTTCGACCTTCAGCCGCAGGCGGCGGATGTGGACGTCCACGATCCGGCTGTCGCCGAAGTAGCCGTAGCCCCAGACCCGGTCGAGCAGGTGCTCGCGGCTGCAGATCCCCCCGTCCGCGACGGCGAGCTCGGCCAGCAGGCGGAACTCCGTCCGGGTCAGGCTGAGCTCCTCGTCGTCGCGCCGCACCACGCCGTCGTCGAGCCCGATGCTCAGCTCGCCGCACCGGACCCGTCGGCGGCGCTGGTCGCCGGCGGGCTCGACCCGGCGCAGCAGGGCCCGGATCCGCGCGGCCAGCTCCTTGGAGACCAGCGGCTTGGTGACGTAGTCGTCGGCTCCCGCCTCGAGACCCGCGACGACGTCGTGGCTGTCGGTGCGGGCGGTCACCATGATGACCGGCACGTCGCTGTCCTTGCGGATCTCCCGGCACACCGAGAAGCCGTCGCGGTCCGGGAGCATGACGTCGAGCAGCACGACGTCGGGTGGCTGCTCGCGCATGGCGGTGAGGCACTGGGCGCCGTCGGCCGCCTCGGTCACGTGGAACCCCTCGTCCTGCAGTGCCATCCGCAGCGCCCGCCGTACCCGGGAGTCGTCCTCGACGAGCAGCAGCTGGCGGGTCATCCCCACATTCTCTCCCACCCGGCCGGCCCGGACCGGTCGTCTCCACGGCCGGCCGGCGTCACGAGAATGTCACATTCACCTCACGTTCATGACGTAGTCATGACACTCGCGTGACACCTGGGCGGCGACGGGGTACAGGGACGCCACCACCTGCCTACGTTGGCAGCCCAAGGGCCGGGACCGGTCACCCCGGTCCGGCGCCGGATCCACGAGACCTGGTCTCGAAGGAGAGTGAGATGACAAACAGGACGAAACGGGTCGCGCTCGTCGCTGCCGTGTCGACGCTGAGCATGATCGGCCTGGCGGCGTGCGGCGGCTCGAGCACGCCGAGCACCGGGTCGACCGGCGGGGGCGGCGGCAGCTCCGCGACGCCGGTCAAGGGCGGCACGCTCAACATGCTGGGCTCGGGCGACATCGACTACATGGACCCGAACATCAGCTACTACAGCATCGGCTACCTGGCCCTGCGGCTGTGGAGCCGGCAGCTGTTCAGCTACCCGGCGATCGAGGGCAAGACGATGAGTGCGGCCCCCGACCTCGCCGACGCGATGCCGACCATCGGCAACGGCATCAGCGCGGACGGGCTGACCTACACCATCAAGCTGCGCGAGGGGGCCAAGTGGAACACCAAGCCGGCCCGCCAGGTCACCGCCGCCGACGTCGTCCGGGGTCTGAAGCGGACCTGTAACCCGGCCCAGCCCTTCGGCGGGCTGCCCGACTACGAGGACCTCATCGTCGGGATGACCCAGTTCTGCAACAACTTCGCGAAGATCTCCGACAAGTCGGCCAAGGGCATCGCGGCCTACATGGACAAGACCGACCTGCCCGGGGTCCAGGCCAAGGACGAGCTCACCGTCGTCTTCAAGCTGACCCACCCGGCGAGCTTCTTCACCGACATGCTCACGATGCCAGCCTTCTCGCCGGCGCCCAAGGAGTACGACCAGTACGTCCCGGCGAGCGCCGAGCTGGCCCAGCACACCATCTCCGACGGTCCCTACCAGATCGACAGCTACACGCCGACCAAGAACATCACGTTCTCGCGCAACCCGGCCTGGGACGGTGCGACCGACCCGATCCGCAAGGCGTACGTCGACAAGGTCATCATCAACGAGACCGTCACGCAGGACTCGACGCAGCAGCAGCTGCAGACCGGCGGCGCCAGCGCCGACATGGAGTTCGACAACTTCCCGCCGCCCTCGCAGATCCCGGCGCTGATCGCCAAGAAGGACCCGAACCTCAACGTCGGCCCGACCGCGTCGACCAACCCGTACATCGTGTTCAACACCGCCTCCCCGAACAACAACAAGGCGATGGGCAACGTCAAGGTCCGTCAGGCGCTCTCCTATGCGCTCAACCGCAACAACATCATCCAGGTGCTCGGCGGCCCCACGCTGAACAAGCCGCTCAGCCGCGTGCTGCCGTCGAACATCGTCGGTGGTGAGCAGGGCTTCGACCTCTACCCGTACGACCCGGCCAAGGCCAAGCAGCTGCTCGCCGACGCGGGCTTCCCGAACGGCATCACCCTCAAGATGCTCTACCGCAACTCGTCGGAGGGCAGCAGCAAGACCTTCCAGACGGCGCAGCAGGACCTGTCCAAGGCCGGCATCAAGGTCGAGGGCGTGCCCTCGCCGAACGCGGACTTCTACACCAAGTACCTGCAGGTGCCCTCCGTCGCGCATCGCGGCGTCTGGGACCTGGCGGTGGCCGGCTGGGCCGCTGACTGGTACGGCAACGCGGCCCTGTCGTTCTTCAACCCGCTGTTCTCCGGCAAGCCGAGCTTCCCGCCGGTCGGCAGCAACTTCGGCCTGTACGACAACCCGACGTCCGACCAGATGATCACCCAGGCCGCGACGGCGAAGACCGAGGACGAGGCCCGCACCCTCTGGGAGAAGGCCGACAAGCAGGTCATGTCGGATGCCCCGTTCTTCCCGATCACCAACCCGCAACAGGTCAACTACCACGCCGCGCAGGTGCACAACGCCATCTACGTCCCCGCGATCCAGAACTTCGACCCGACGAACATCTGGCTCGCCGCGGACAAGCAGGGCGGCTGACCGGAAGGAAGGACACGATGGCTCTCCTCGAGGTGCGCGACCTGCGGGTAGCGTTCAACACCCCTGACGGAGTCGTCGAGGCCGTGCGCGGGCTCACCTTCGATGTCGAGCGTGGCACCACGCTCGCCATCGTCGGTGAGTCCGGCTCGGGCAAGAGCGTCTCGACGCAGACGATCACCGGCCTGACCCGCGGCGCCCGGATCTCCGGCTCGGCGGTCTTCGACGGCACCGAGCTGATCGGCGCCTCGGCGAGGACGCTGCGCGGGATTCGCGGCAAGCGGATCGGGATGATCTTCCAGGACCCGCTCTCGAGCCTGCACCCGTACTACTCGGTGGGCTGGCAGATCGTCGAGATGATCCGGGCCCACGACCACCACACGTCCACCGCGGCGGCCCGCCAGCGCGCCGCTCACCTGCTCTCGCTCGTGGGGATCCCGCGCGCCGAGAGCCGGATCGACGACTACCCGCACCAGTTCTCGGGCGGGATGCGCCAACGGGTCATGATCGCGATGGCGATGGCCCTCGACCCCGACCTGCTCATCGCCGACGAGCCGACCACGGCCCTGGACGTGACCGTGCAGGCCCAGGTCCTGGAGGTCATGCGCAACCTGCAGGAGCAGTACGGCACCGCGATCATCCTGATCACCCACGACCTGGGCGTGGTGGCCGAGATGTCCGACGAGGTCGTGGTGATGTACGCCGGGGCGGTCATGGAGAAGGGCACCCGGCGGACCGTCTTCTACGACAACCACCACCCCTACACCGAGGGCCTGCTGGCCTCCCTGCCCGCGCAGGGTGAGATCGGCGCACGGCTGACCCCCATCGCCGGGGCCCCGCCCTCGCTGATCTCCCTGCCGCCCGGGTGCCCCTTCGCGCCGCGCTGCCGGTACGCCTTCGACCTGTGCTGGGAGCAGGTCCCGCCGCTGGCCGAGGTGTACGACGACCCGAGCCACCTGTCGGCGTGCTGGCTGTCGAGCAACCGCGAGATGCGCCACCTCGACCGGCAGCACGCGGACGAGACGGAGGCGACCGCCGCCGGGTCCGAGTCCGAGGAGTGGTCGGCATGACGGAGGGGTGGTCGGCATGACGGACCCACTGCTGCGCGTCGAGGAGGTCGTCAAGACCTTCCCGGTGCACTCCTCGAGCCTGTTCGCCCGCGAGCGCGTGGTGGTCCACGCGGTCGACGGGGTCAGCCTCGAGGTGATGCCCGGCGAGACGGTGGGCCTGGTCGGCGAGACCGGCTGCGGCAAGTCGACCCTGGCCCGGTGCGTGGCCCGCCTCTACCCGTTGACCAGCGGCAAGGTCTGGTTCGACGGCAGGGACATCAGCACCCTGTCGCGCAAGGACCTGCGCCCCATCCGGCGGGACATCCAGGTCATCTTCCAGGACCCGTACGGCTCGCTGAACCCGCGCCGCCGGGTCGGCTCGATCATCGGCGACCCCTTCACGATCCACGGGATCGGGTCGCGGGCAGAGATCAAGCGCAAGGTCCAGGACCTGATGGAGCGGGTCGGGCTGAACCCGGAGCACTACAACCGCTTCCCCGCCGAGTTCTCGGGGGGACAGCGCCAACGGATCGGCGTGGCGCGGGCGCTGGCCCTGCAGCCCAAGCTGGTCATCTGCGACGAGCCGGTGTCGGCCCTGGACGTCTCGATCCAGGCCCAGATCATCAACCTGCTGATCGACCTGCAGGACGACTTCGGCCTGACCTACCTGTTCATCTCGCACGACCTGTCGGTGGTGCGGCACGTCAGCGACCGCATCGCCGTGATGTACCTCGGCAAGATCGACGAGGTCGCCCCGGCGGAGGACCTCTTCGAGACGACCCGGCACCCCTACACCAAGGCCCTGCTGTCGGCCCTGCCCGTCCCCGACCCGGACGTGGCCGACAGCCGGCAGCGGATCGTGCTCGTCGGCGACCTGCCGTCCCCGACGAGCCCGCCGAGCGGGTGCCGCTTCCACACCCGGTGCCCGAAGGCCCAGCGCGACTGCGTCGTGACCGACCCGGTCCTGCAGCCGGTCCTCGGCGACCCCGCCACCCACCTGACGGCGTGCCTGCACCCGCTCGAGGTCGGCGAGGACCTGGCCCTGGCCCGGCCCCACATCGACGACTCGGAGATCGCCGGCGATGGCGCGACCCACGCCGGGGGCGCCACGACCGAGAGGAGCTGAGCAACCATGGCCGACTCGCAGCCCCCCGACCGGGCCCAGGGCACGACGGAGACCGAACCGGCCCCCGCCGATGCGGGCGGCGGACCGGGACGACCGGCAGGCAAGCGGATCGAGGGCCGCAGCCCGTGGCTGCTGGCCTGGCAGCGGCTGCGCCGCGACCGGGTGGCGATGATCTCCCTCGCGGTCATCGTGCTGATCATCCTCGTCGCGGTCTTCGCCCCGGTCGCCACGCTCATCACCGGTCACCCGGTCAACACGCAGTACCGGGACACCGGGCTGACCCCGGACGGCCTGCCGGTCGGACCGTCGCGGCAGTTCTGGTTCGGCACCGACGACCTCGGCCGGGACATCTTCGTGCGGATCGCCTACGGCGCGCGCATCTCGCTGCTGGTCGGCGTGGTCGCCACGGCCCTGACCGTCGTCATCGGCGTGGTCGTCGGGCTCGCGGCCGGGTTCCTCGGCGGCATCGTCGACACCATCCTGGCCCGGCTCGTCGACGTGATCCTGTCCGTCCCGTTCCTGCTGGTGGCGGTCGCGCTCGTGTCGATCACCGGCCCCAGCCTGATGGTCACCATCCTGGTCATCGGCTTCTTCAGCTGGGCCTCGGTCGCCAGGATCGTGCGCGGCCAGGTCCTCTCGCTGCGCGAGCGGGAGTTCGTCGAGGCGGCCCGCTCGCTCGGCGCCACGAACTCCCGGATCATGTTCGTCGACATCCTGCCGAACGTGCTGGCCCCCGTCATCGTCTACGCGTCGCTGCTGATCCCGGTCGTCATCGTGGTGGAGGCGACACTGTCGTTCCTCGGGCTCGGGCTGCCCCCGCCCACCGCCGACTGGGGGGGCATGATCAGCACCTCGCAGAACTACTACACCGTCGCCTGGTGGTTCGTCGTGTTCCCCGGCGCGGCGCTGCTGGTCACCACGCTCGCGTTCAACCTGTTCGGCGACGGCGTGCGGGACGCC
Source organism: Intrasporangium sp. (assembly GCF_039812505.1). Classification (GTDB taxonomy): domain Bacteria; phylum Actinomycetota; class Actinomycetes; order Actinomycetales; family Dermatophilaceae; genus Intrasporangium_A. The sequence goes on from NZ_JBDIAQ010000003.1 coordinate 29,911, forward strand.
TTCGACCCGCGCAGCGACCGGCTCTTCGCCGAGTAGGAGCAGACGATGTTGCGATTCCTCGTGCGCCGGTTCGCGCTCGGCGTGATCGTCATGTGGCTGATCACCGTGGCCGTCTTCGCGCTGTTCTTCATCGCCCCCAACGACGTCGCGCGCACCCTGGCCGGCCGGCAGGCGACCCCGGAGGTCGTCGCCCTGATCTCCCATCGGCTGGGGCTCGACCAGCCCATCTGGAAGCAGTACCTGGACTTCGTCGGCAACGCCCTGCACGGGGACCTGGGCTTCGACTACTACCACGGGGTGCCGGTCACCCAGATCATCGGCAACGCCCTGCCGATCACGTTGTCGGTCGTCATCCCGGGCGCGATCATCTGGCTCGTGCTCGGGGTCTTCAACGGGGTCGTCTCGTCGGTCCGGCCCCGGACGTTCGTCGACCGCGGCATGACGGTGTTCGCACTCTTCTTCTACTCGATGCCGACCTTCCTGCTCGGTCTGCTGTTCCTCTACTTCCTCTACTTCCGCCTCACCCTGGCCGGGGTGGCGATCTTCCCGGCGGGCGGGTACGTACCGCCCGGTGACGGACTGTACGACTGGTTCATCCACATGGTCCTGCCGTGGTTCACCCTCGCGCTCGTCTCGGCCGCGACGTACACCCGCCTGACCCGCGCCTCCATGCTGGACGTGCTCGGGGAGGACTACGTGCGCACGGCCCGGTCCAAGGGGATCGGCGAGCGGCGAGTCGTGCTGCGCCATGCCCTCCGGGCGGCGCTGACCCCGGTCGTTACCCAGTTCGGCATCGACGTCGGCGCGGTCCTGGGCGGGGTGGTGGTGACCGAGACGGTCTTCAGCCTGCCCGGGCTGGGCAAGACCGCCATCGACGCGATCAACCAGCAGGACCTGCCCGTCATCATCGGCATCGTGCTGTTCGCCTCGGCGGCGGTCGTCGTCGCGAACATCGTCGCCGACATCTTCTACGCCGTGCTCGACCCGCGCGTGCGGCTGCACTGACACCTCCCCGGGCCCCAGCGGCTCGCCCCGCCCCAGCGGCCCGCCTGCCGCTCGGCTCGCCCCGCCGAGCGGCAGGCGGGCGACTCGAGCGCCCGCGTGCCGCATCCAGCCGCCGGCGTTTGCCACAATGACCCACGTGACCGGTTGGCCACACTCCCCCCGACCCGTTCATTGGATGGCCATGATCGACAGACCCACCTTCAAGTTGTCCCGGCGCGGGTACGAGCCCGCCGACGTCGACGAGTTCATCGAGACGCAGAACCGCACGCTCGTCGCGGCGAAGAAGGACGCCTCGGAGCGCAGTGTCGAACTGGCCCGGGTCAACGCCGCGCTGGGCGACCTGCGCACCCAGCTGGCGCAGCAGGCTCGCACGATGGTCGAGCTGAAGCGGACGGCGAGCGCGTCCTCCGCCGCGCCGCGGTACACCGAGTTCGGCGAGCGGATCGGACAGATGCTGGCCCTCGCGGAGAGCGAGGCCGCCGAGCTGCGCAGCCGGGCCCAGGCCGAGGCCGAGGCGCTGACCGACCGGGCCGGCGAGGAGGCCGCGCAGCTGCGGGCCACGACGACGGCATACGCGAGCGAGGCCCGCAACCGGGCCGACGAGGAGGCTGCCCGGGTCATCGCCCAGGCGCAGCGCGAGGCCCAGCAGGTCGTAACCGAGGCGCGGGGGGTCGCGGCCGCGCACCGCAAGGAGGCGGCCGCCGAGTACGAGGCGCAGCGGGCCAAGGCCTCCGCGGTCACGGCCGAGCTGGAGACCAGTCTGGCCGAGCGGCGCGAGCAGGCCGCCCGGGAGTTCGAGACCCGGCGGGAGACCGAGGAGACGGCCCTGGCCCGGGTCGCGGCCCGCGCCAAGCAGCTGGCCGAGCGGTCCGAGCGCGATTCGGCCGAGGCTCGCACCCGCGCCAAGGCGCTGCTCGACCAGGCGCGCGGCGAGGCCGACGAGATCGTGTCCGAGGCACGCGACCACGCTTCCCGCGTGCGCGAGGAGAGCGACCGCGAGCTGGCCGCCGCGATGGCCCAGCGCGACAGCATCAGCGCGCAGCTGACCAACCTGCGCCAGATGCTCGCCTCCCTCGGCACCGGCATCGTGGCCGACGCCCCGGCCGCGGCCGGACGGCCGGCCCCGCCCGTCCCCGCGAGCGCACCGGCCCAGCCCGCCCGACCCGCACAGCCCAGGCCCGCGGCTACCGCCTCGCCGGCCGGGCCCGCCGCCGCCCGAGACCAGCAGCCCCGATCCGCCCAGCCGCCCGCCGGGCCGGCCCGGGCCCAGGGACCGGTGACCGGTCCGGCCGCCGCCCGGGCGAAGGCGCCGGTGTCCGGACCGGGGGCGGCCCCAGCCGGTCGGCCCCAACCGGCCAAGGGCGACCCGGCACCCGACGCGAAGCCGGGGCCTACGCGAACCACAGCGGCCTCCCAGGACCGCACCGGGGACGCGCACCACTGAGCGGACCCCGGTGGCAGCGGAGCGATTCTTGCTGTGTCGCGCCGGTGCTTCCGGTCCCGCCCGAGGTAGTTGGCCATAACCGGCCGGGCCGGTCAGCCGATGAGCCGGACGTGGCCGCGGTCGTCCGGGACGAGCGCGGCGGCCAAGGCGCGGTCGAAGGTGACCAGCACGGCGGCGTGGCGGGCCGCCAGGTCGACCAGGTGCAGGTCGGTGACCTGACGATGACCGGACAGCCCCACCAGGTCGATCCACGGCTCGGCCAGGCTGGCGTCATCGGCCAGGAAGCTGGCACGCGGGTCGGCCCGCAGACTTCGCAGCGACGCCAGCGCGGCCGTCGGGGTCGCCGCCGCCTCACCCACGACCTTCGCGTCCAGTGCCAACCGCACCAGCCCGGCCTCGGTGACCGGTGTGGTCGCGAACCCGGTGGTGCCCCCGAACCAGGCGTGCGCCAGCTGGTGATGCACGTGATCGGGATGGACCAGCGCCAGCAGCACGTTCACATCGGGTATCGCCAGCGGCTCACTCCTCGACGAGGGCATCGGCCACCATGGCGTCGGTGATGACCTGCCCGGGCGTGCTCGGCAGCAGGACCAGCCCGGACCGCGTCTTCTGCCCGGACAGCTGCTGCTCGGCCTCCAGCCCGGCCAGGGCGAGCTCGGAGACGGCCGAGCCGAGGGTGACGCCGCTTGCTCGGGCCCGGGCCCGCGCGGCCGTCAGGACCCTGTCGTCCAGGTCGAGCGTCGTCCGCATGCTTCCATGGAACCGCATCACGCATCACGCATCAGATCCCCGGGCGGCGCACATCGGTCGCGCCAGTCCCGCCAAAGGGTGGGCGGCCGCGTCCTCAGGCGGAGCCGGCCGGTGGCTCGTCCTCGCCGGTCAGCACGTCCGGGTGGCCCGGATGCCGCTCGTCGGAGGCGGGTGTGCCGCTCGTGGGGTCGGCGGGGCTCAGCAGTCGTTCGAGCAGGGAGCCCTGGATCCGACGGAAGCTGCGCCGCCCCCGTTCGCGGTCGAGGACGGCCACCTCGAGCTGGTCCGCGGCCAGGTCGCGCCGCTCGGCCCCCTCGCTGGGCGGTGCCCCGAGGACGTCGACCGCCGTGCGCAGGGCCTCGGCGAGCGACATACCCGACTGCCAGTCGGCCGCCAGCCGCCGCTCGGCCTGCTCGCTCGCGCCGCCCATGGCCACGTACCCGTGTACGTCGGCCACCGAGCCGTCGTAGGTGAGGCGGAAGATCTGGTCGTCCTCGGGTCGGCGGCCCACCTCGGCCACGACGATCTCGATCTCGAAGGGCTTGCTCTCCTGCACGAAGATCGCCCCGAGGGTCTGCGCGTAGGTGTTGGCCAGGGCGCGGGCGGTGACGTCGGTGCGGTCGTAGGAGTAGCCGCGCACGTCGGCGTACCGGATACCCGCGACCCGCAGGCTCTCGAACTCGTTGTACCGTCCGACGGCGGCGAAGGCGATCCGGTCGTAGATCTCGGACACCTTGTGCAGCGCGCTCGACGGGTTCTCGGCGACGAAGGCGATGCCCTTGTCGTAGCCGAGGACCACGACGGACCGGCCCCGGGCGATCCCCTTGCGGGCGAAGTCGGCCCGGTCCTTCATGATCTGCTCGGGCGGGACGTAGAACGGCATGCTCATCGCGCACCTCCCGGGTTGTCGCGCCGCGCCGCGATGACCGACTCGACGACCTGCTGCAGGACCTCGTCGGCCACGAAGCTCACCCCGGACGAGTCGACCACCGCCACGCTCGGCCAGATCTGCCGCCCCAGGTCGGGCCCGCCCGTGGCCGAGTCGTCGTCGGCGGCATCGTAGAGGGCCTCGACGGCGACCTCGACCCCCCGCTCGCTGGTCAGGCCTGGCTGCCAGAGCTTCTTCAGCGCCCCGCGGGCATACGGCGAGCCGGAGCCGATGCTGTGATGGCTGCCCTCGGTGTAGCAGCCGCCGGTCACGTCGTAGGAGTAGATGCGCCCGCTGTCGGTGTCGAGGTCGTAGCCGGCGTAGACCGGCACCACGGCCAGACCCTGTAGGGCGAGGCCGAGGTTGCCGCGGATCATCGACGCCAGCCGGTTGGCCTTGCCCTCGAGCGACATCAGGATGCCCTCGATCTTCTCGTAGTGCTCGAGCTCGACCTGGTACAGCCGGACCAGCTCGATGGCGACACCGGCCGTGCCGGCGATCCCGACGACCGAGTAGCCGTCGGCGGCGAAGACCTTCTGCATGTCGCGGTTGGCGATGAGGTTGCCCATCGTCGCGCGCCGGTCCCCGGCCATGACGACCCCGTCGGCGGTCAGCAGCGACACGATCGTCGTGGCGTGCGGCGCCTCGATGCCGGCGGTGGGCGGCAACGGCCGCCCCGAGGGCAGCAGCTCGGGCCGGTAGGAGGCGAGGAAGTCGGTGAAGGACGAGGTCCCTGCGGTCAGGTAGGCGTCATCGAGGCGCCGGGCCCGCGGCTGGGGCCGCCCGTTCACTGGCCGCCCTTCTGGACGAAGCCGCGCACGAACTCCTCCGCGTTGGTCTCGAGGACGCCGTCGATCTCGTCCAGGACCGAGTCGATGTCGTCACCGAGGCCCTGCTTGACGTCCGCTCCGGCCGGGGCGGCGGGCGGGGTCTGCGGCACGTCGGCCGGCTCGTCCTCGCGGCGCTGGGGCCGGGCATGTTCCTGTGCGGCCATGACTACCTCCACTGGCTGACGGCGATCCAATACCTCGACCCTAACCCGTTCGGCGGCCTGGTCGGTGCCGACCCGCGCTCACCCTGGGCGGTCGGGTCACTCGGGCGCAGCCAGCCCGGCCAGCAGCGAGTGCACGTCGGGGCTCTGGTCGAGCAGCTCGCCCACCTGCTCGCGGGTGCCGCGCTCGGGCTCGAGGATCGGCACCCGCTGCAGGCTGGTGTGCCCCGGCACGTCGAAGACGACCGAGTCCCAGCTCGCGGAGAAGATGTTGGGGGCGAAGCGGCGCACGCAGGTGCCCCGGAACCAGGCCCGGGTGTCCTCGGGGGGGTCGACCTGCGCGGCCTTCACCTCCTCGGACGAGACCAGCTCACGGGTCCGGCCGCGGTCCCGCAGCCGGTGCACCAGGCCCTTCTCGGGCCGCACGTCGGCCCACTGGATGTCGATGGCCGCCAGCCGGTGGTCGTCCCAGTGCAGGCCATCGCGGGTGCGATAGCCCTGCAGCAGCTGCAGCTTGGCGACCCAGTCGATGTCGGGTGCGCACGACATGACGTCCCTGCCGAGCCGGGTCAGCACGTCCTCCCACAGCGTCATGACCTGCTCGGTGGCCTCCGGGACCGGGTCGTCGCGCCGAGCCTCGAGCCAGGCCCGGGCGGCCTCCAGATAGGACCACTGGATGTCCAGGGCGGTCATCACGCGGCCGTCGAGCAGCTCGAGCCGCAGCGTGAGCGAGGGGTCGTGCGAAACCGCCTGCAGGGCCGCCACGGGTCGTCGGACCGACAGCGGCTCGGCGAGGTGGCCGGTCTCGATCATCCCGAGCACCAGTGAGGTCGTGCCCATCTTGAGCAGGCCCGCGACGTCGAGCTGGTTGGCGTCGCCGATGATGACGTGCAGCCTGCGGAACCGGTCGGCCACGGCATGCGGCTCGTCCCGGGTGTTGACGATGGGTCGTTTCAGGGTGGTCTCGAGACCCACCTCGGTCTCGAAGAAGTCGGCCCGCTGGGAGATCTGGAAGCCCGGCGCCTTCGAGTCGACCCCGATCCCGACCCGACCGGCACCGCAGATCACCTGGCGGGTGACGAAGAAGGGGATCAGGTACCGGACGATGTCCGGGAACGGGGTCCGGCGCGGCATCAGGTAGTTCTCGTGCGCACCGTAGGACTGGCCCTTGCCGTCGGTGTTGTTCTTGTAGAGGTTGACCAGCTGGTGGTCGGGCCGGTCGGCGAGTAGCCGCACCGACTCCAGCGCGATCGCGTCGCCGGCCCGGTCCCAGACCACCACCGCGCGGGGGGTGGTGACCTCCGGCGAGCTGTACTCGGGGTGCGCGTGGTCGACGTAGTAGCGGGCCCCGTTCGGCAGCACGACGTTGGCCAGGCTCGGGTCCTCGGAGTCGGTCAGCTGGCTCTCGTCGGCGTCGGCGCGGCTCATCTGCCAGCCCCGCGCGTCGCGCAGCGGATCCTCGAAGGCGTAGTCCCAGCTCGACTGGTTCGAGCGGATCCCGTGTGCCGCCGCGTAGACGCTGACGACCTGCCCGGACAGGAACATCGGGTTGGCCAGGGGGTCGCCCGGCACGGAGATGCCGTACTCGGTCTCGATACCCATGATCCGCCGAACCGTCATGGCCACGACGATAACCGCAACGCTGGGAAATCCCACCCGTGGCCGCACCGGTCACCGCGGACTGCTCCAGTAGGCTCGGGCCCGTCCCCGTCGAGAGGATGCCTGCGGTGAACGACGTCGTCGTCTTCAGCGGCTCGGCCCACCCGGCCCTGGCCGAGCGGATCTGCACCCATCTCGGGGTGCGCCTGTCCCCCGTCGACCTGCGGCGGTTCAGCAACGACTGTCTGCAGGCGCAGCTGCTGGCCAACTGCCGCAAGCAGGACGTCTACCTGATCCAGCCCCTCGTGCCGCCCACGCAGGAGCACCTCATGGAGCTGCTGCTGATGATCGACGCCGCCCGCGGGGCCTCCGCCGGCCAGATCACCGCGGTCATGCCGCACTACGCCTACGCGCGGTCCGACAAGAAGGACGCCTCGCGCATCTCCCTGGGCGGCCGCCTCGTCGCCGACCTGATCCGGACCGCCGGTGCGGACCGGGTGCTGACCATGGCCCTGCACGCGCCCCAGGTGCACGGCTTCTTCCGGATGCCGGTCGACCACCTGACCGCGATCGGCGTGCTGGCCGACCACTTCCGGGACCGCGACCTTCGCGACGCGATCGTGGTCAGCCCCGACCTGGGCAACGCCAAGGTCGCCACGACCTTCGCTCGGCTGCTGGGCCTGCCGGTCGCCGCCGGCTCGAAGCAGCGGGTCGCCGACGACCACGTCGTGATCGACTCGATCGTGGGCGACGTGCGGGGGCGGCGGGCCATCGTGCTCGACGACGAGATCGCGACGGGTGGCTCGATGGTCGAGCTGATCGACCGGCTGCGCGACGAGGGCGCCACCGGCGCCTCCGTCGTCTGCACGCACGGCCTGTTCACCGGCAAGGCCGTCGAGCGGCTGCGCGGCCACCCGTGGGTCACCGAGGTCGTCACGACCGACACCGTCCCGCGCCCGGCCGACTGGCCCGAGCTGCGCACCATCTCGGTCGCCCGGCTCTTCGGCGAGGCGATCAGCCGGATCCACCTCGGCCGGTCGGTCTCGTCGCTGTTCGAGGGCGTCGACCCGACCTGTGCCCCGCCGCAGGCGCAGCTGCCCTTCGAGACGGCCGGATGAGCCGGACCGGGCCCGGCCGGCAGCTGCGCTGGCTCGCCCTCGACGTGGTGCTCGTGCTCGGCTTCGCCGCGGCGGGCCGCGCCACGCACGAGCAGGCGGCCACCGTCACCGGTGCCCTGCTGACCGGCTGGCCCTTCCTGGTCGGCACCGCCGCCGGCTGGGGCCTCGTGCGGACGCTGCGGCGGCGGTGGCCGCTTGAGGTCGGCCCGGGGATCACCGTCTGGTTCGTCACCGTCGGCGGCGGCATGGTGCTGCGCCACCTGACCGGGCAGGGCACCGCGTGGCCGTTCGTCCTGGTCGCCGGGGCCACGCTCGCCGTCCTGCTGCTCGGGTGGCGGGCCCTGCGGCAGTGGCGGCACCGTGGGTATGCCGCCCACCCGGCCGCGCGCGTCGGCGAGCCCTCGCGCGGGGCGCGCTGAGCGGCATACCGCGGCCGCCGGAGGCCTCAGAGGTACTGACCGGTGTTGGCCGTGGCGATCGACCGGCCGGGCGAGCTGCCGTCCTTGCCCTTGATCAGCGTGCGGATGTAGACGATGCGCTCGCCCTTCTTGCCGGAGATCCGCGCCCAGTCGTCGGGGTTGGTGGTGTTGGGCAGGTCCTCGTTCTCCTTGAACTCGTCGAGACAGCTGGTCAGGACGTGCTCGACGCGGATGCCCTTCTGTCCCGTGGTCAGGTAGTCCTTGATCGCCAGCTTCTTGGCGCGGTCGACGATGTTCTGGATCATCGCGCCGGAGTTGAAGTCCTTGAAGTACAGGATCTCCTTGTCGCCACCCGAGTAGGTGACCTCGAGGAAGCGGTTGTCCTCGACCTCGGAGTACATCCGCTCGACGGCCGCGGTGATCATGTCCTCGACCGTCGCCCCGCGATCGCCCTGGTGCTCGGTCAGGTCGTGCTCGTGCAGCGGCAGGTCGGTGGTCAGGTACTTGGTGAAGATGTCGCGGGCGGCCTCGGCGTCGGGGCGCTCGATCTTGATCTTGGCGTCGAGCCGGCCGGGCCGCAGGATGGCCGGGTCGATCATGTCCTCGCGGTTGGACGCGCCGATCACGATGACGTTGTCGAGCCGCTCCACGCCGTCGATCTCGGCGAGCAGCTGCGGCACGATGGTCGTCTCGACGTCGCTGGAGATGCCCGAGCCGCGGGTGCGGAACAGCGAGTCCATCTCGTCGAAGAAGACCACGACCGGCGTGCCCTCGGACGCCTTCTCCCGCGCGCGCTGGAAGATGAGCCGGATGTGCCGCTCGGTCTCGCCGACGTACTTGTTCAGCAGCTCCGGGCCCTTGATGTTCAGGAAGTAGCTCTTGCGCTCGGTCGGGTCGACGCCCTCGCGCTCGGCGACCTTGCGGGCCAGGGAGGCGGCGACGGCCTTGGCGATGAGGGTCTTGCCGCAGCCGGGCGGACCGTACAGCAGGACGCCCTTGGGCGGTTTGAGGGCGTGCTCGCGGAACAGCTCAGGGTGCATGAACGGCAGCTCGACGGCGTCGCGGATCTGCTCGATCTGCCCGGCCAGGCCCCCGATGTCCTCGTAGGCGACGTCGGGCACCTCCTCGAGGACGAGCTCCTCGACCTCCAGCTTGGGGATGACCTCGTAGACGAAGTTGCTGCGCGGGTCGAGCGTCAGGGCGTCGCCGACCCTGACGTGCTCGTCGCGAAGCGTCTCGGCGGGCCGGCAGACGCGTTCCTCGTCCCCGTGGGTGACCACCACGAGCCGGCCGTCGGACAGCTTCTCCTTGATCGTCACGACCTCGCCCACCCGCTCGTACCCGTGGACGGACACGACGTTCAGGGCCTCGTTGAGCATGACCTCACGGCCCGCGCCCAGCTCTCGCGTGTCGACCGACGGGCTGACCGCCACGCGCATCTTGCGTCCACCGGTGAGGATGTCGGCCGTGCCCTCCTCGTCGACGTCGACGACCAGCCCGAACGTGCTCGGTGGCTGGGCCAGCCGGTCGACCTCCTTCTTCAGGGTGACGATCTGCTCCCTAGCCTCCTTGAGGGTGCGCACGAGACGCTCGTTCTGGGTCGACAAGGTGGTCAGGGAGGTCTGGAGATGGTTCAGGCGGGCCTCGAGCTCACGGGCCCGCTCGGACCCCGAGGCGGTCCGGCGCAGGCCGTGGACCTCCGACTGCAGAGCCTCCCGGTCGCGATCGCCCGGCGCACCGCCGGTTGGCGTCCCACGGGTCTCGTCGGTCATGTCGGCCTCCTCGTCCGCGCTACCTGACACTTCGACAGTAACTCGCACTCCTGTCTATCCGTCGGATGTTTCGGTGAGTGAGCGTCGCAGTCGGCGCAGCCGCCGGTCTGACTTGACCTGTTCGCCGAGGGCCGCCGGGGTCCAGCGCGCGTCGTCGAGACCGCCCGGGATGCCGGGGTCTGCCGCCGTGGTCGCGCCGGCGGCGTCGTCCGGGTGCCCGCTCCCGGGATAGGAGCCCTTCGCGGGACGGCGCGTGCGCTCGGGCGGCAGCACACCCGGGGCCAGCCGCCGGGTCGTGATGAGGAAGCCGGTGTGGCCGTGCATCCGGTGCTGGGGCCGGACGGCCAGGCCCTCGAGGTGCCAGCCCCGCACGATCGACTCCCAGGCGTTCGGCTCGGTGAACCCGCCCTGGGCCCGGATGCCCTCGGCGAGCCGACTGAGCTGGGTCGTGGTCGCGACATAGCAGATCAGCACGCCCCCGGGACCCAGTGCCGTCGCGACCGCCTCGAGGCACTCCCACGGGGCGAGCATGTCGAGCACCACGCGGTCGACCGACCCCGGCCCGAGCTGCTCGGGCAGGCCCTCGACGAGGTCGGCGACGTGCACCGACCACGCCGGGTGGTCCCCGCCGAAGAAGGCCCGGGCGTTGGCGCGGGCGATCTCGGCGAAGTCCGCACGTCGCTCGAAGCTGACCAGCCGGCCGGAGACGCCGACCGCGCGCAGCAGCGACATCGACAGGGCACCCGAGCCGACCCCCGCCTCGACGACGACCGCGCCGGGAAAGATGTCTGCCATCTGGACGATCTGGCCGGCGTCCTTGGGGTAGACAACCGCAGCCCCCCGGGGCATCGACATGACGTAGTCCGGCAGCAACGGGCGCAGCGCGAGGTACTGGACGCCCGCGGTGTTGGTGACGACCGACCCGTCAGGGCGGCCGATCAGGTCGTCGTGCGGCAAGTAGCCCCGGTGCGTGTGGAACTCGCGCCCGGGCTCGAGGGTGATCGTGTGCAGCCGCCCCTTCGGGTCGGTCAGCTGGACCCGTTCGCCGGTCTGGAACACGCCACGCCGGTGGCGCAGTGGCTCGCCGTCGGCCGGTGGCGCGGGGCTGGTCATGGCAGGACAGTCTAGGTGCCACGAGGCACGCCCCTGGCCAGCCGCCGCAGGGCCGTGGCCTCCACCTCGTAGCGGCTCTGCCGCCCCGCCCCGACCGCGAAGAACCGGCGCCGCAGCGCGCCCTCGACCTCGACCCAGTCGCCCTCGCGCAGCCCGCCCGCGGACCGCCTGGTGCAGGCGGACCAGCACACGACGTCGATGGTGTCGACGGCCCGGCGGGGGGTCCGACCCCCGTCCCGGCCGGCGCGGGCCGGGTCGGGCGGGCGCGGGACGACGACCCGGAGCACGACGATGCGGTCGCCGCTCGGCAGCACCCGCTCCTCGGGCTCGGCCGGCACCCGACCGGAGAGACCGACCTGGTTGCGGGGTGCCGGCCCCGGCGCCGGGGCCGTCCGGCGGCTGGCTGCCGCTGTCATGTCGAGCTCCTTCCGGTCCCGGCCATCGGGCCCGGTCCCAGAGTGCCGGGGGGTACGCGGTGGGACCAGGTGGGTGCGCGGCCCAGTGGACGACGCGTTGGTGGGCTCGGGGGTTGTGCACGGGTGGCCGGCGTGGGCGGATGTTTCGTCAACGACTGTGGTCCGGGTCGGTGCTGCCTGAACCGCGTGCTCCGGACCGGCGCTGCCTGAACCCCGTGCTCCGGGTCGGGAGCCCCGTGCTCCGGCTCGGCGCTGTCGCGTGGTCCGGGTCAGCGGTGCCGGCGTCGGGCGAGCTCGGCCCCGACGACCTCGTTGACCCGTTCGGCACGGGCGACGCCCCGTACCGCCCTGGTCTGCTCGTCGACGACCACGGCGACGGACAGCGACCGCTCCCCCATCAGCCGCACGAGGTCGGTGAGCACCGCGTCGGCCGGCAGGGCCACGACCCAGTCGCGCCGCTCCGGCTGCAGGGTGGCCGACAGGCTGGTCGTCGCGCGCCGCGACTCCGGGACGTCGGTGATCGCCGAGCCCGGCACGACCCCGACGGGCCAGCCGGCGCTGTCGGTGCCGATGATCACCACGGGTCGCCCGCCGGCCGACGCCGCGGTGACCGCCTGGGCCACGGTGCTGGACGTCGGGACGAGAAGGGCCGGGTCGAGGACCGGCTCGACCGGCCCCGCGGTGGCCTCGTGGATGTGCCCGGAGCGGATCGCGTCAGAGGCGCCCTTCCAGAGGAAGGCGGCGATCAGGACGGCCCAGAGCAGGGTCGTGGTGTCCGGCTGGCCGCCCTGCAGCAGGGGGACGCCGACCAGGTAGGCGACGCCTCCCACCGCCAGCACTCGCCCCAGCCAGCCCGCCGCGACCAGGCCCGTGCCCTTGCGTCCGGTGACCTTCCATACGAGCGCGCTGACGATCTGCCCGCCGTCGAGGGGCAGCCCGGGCAGCAGGTTGAACAGGCCCACGAGCAGGTTGGCCCAGGTGACCACGCCGACGAGCAGCTGCGCGGTCTCGCCCGTGACCAGGGGCAGCACGAGGTACCCGAGCACCGCCAGGACCAGGTTGGCCAGCGGGCCGACGACGGCGATGACGGCGGTCGCGCCGGGGTGCGATCGGGTCGCGTCGTAGACGGTGTGGCCACCCCAGACGTCGGCGACGATGCGGTCGACCGGGTGGCCGCTCCACCGGGCGGCCAGCGCGTGGGCCGCCTCGTGGACCAGGACCGAGACGAGCAGCAGCACGGCATACCCGAGCGCGACGAGGTAGCCGTAGGCCGGGCCACGGCCGGCCGTCCCGAGCCGCGGCCCGAACAGCACGATGATCACGACGGCGATGATCGGCCAGGACCGGCCCAGGTAGACGGGGATGCCGCCGAGGGACCCCATCCGCCAGCCGTGGGGCGAACGGGGCTGGCCTCCCGGTGTCGTCATGGTGGGACACTACGGCACCGCCCTCAGCCGTCGCCGCCGGTCGGGACTGTCGCCGGGGCGTCATACAGTCGGGGGCATGCCGGCCGCCCTCTCGCCCAGCCGGGCCGCGGACTTCATGGCGTGCCCGATGCGCTACCGCTTCCGGGTCGTCGACCGGCTGCCGTCGCCACCGACCCCCGCGAGCGCGCGCGGCACCCTGGTGCACGCCGTGCTGGAGCGGATCTTCGACCTGCCGCCCGCCGGGCGCACCCTCGATGCGGCCCGGCGTCTGGTGCCCCGGGAGTGGCAACGCCTCGTGCTCGCCGAGCCCGGCCTGGCCGACCTGCTCGCCGAGCGCGCTGGGCACGCCGACGAGTGGTTCGCGGCGGCCGCTGCGCTTCTGGAGACGTGGTTCGGCATCGAGGACCCCACCCGACTCGAGCCGGCCGAGCGGGAGCTGTACGTCGAGGCCGACCTCGACGGCCTGCTCCTGCGCGGCTACGTCGACCGGCTCGACGTCGCGCCCGACGGCGCGCTGCGGGTGGTCGACTACAAGACCGGCCGCTCCCCGTCCGAACGCTTCGAGGCCCGGGCACTGTTCCAGCTGAAGTTCTACGCGCTCGTGCTGTGGCGCCGGCGCGGCACGATCCCGCGAATGCTGCAGCTGGTCTACCTCGGCAACGGCGAGCTGGTCCGCTACGAGCCCGACGAGCAGGACCTCGTCGGGGTGGAGCGCAAGATCCGGGCGCTGTGGGCCGCCATCGGGCGGGCCGCCGCGACCGGCGACTGGCGGCCCAGCCCGGGCCGGCTCTGCGACTGGTGCGAGTACCGTCCGATCTGCCCGGCCTGGGGCGGCACGCCGCCACCGCTGCCGGACGATGCGGGCACGCTCGCCCTCGCCCCGGCTGCCTCGGACCCACTGGAGGGGGCCGGGTGAGCGCATTCGGCTGACCGTCGCGGACCGACCATGGCACCGGGCCTCGGTCGGCCACGACGGGCGCCGCCGAGCGACGCCCCGGGTCAGGCCGCGGGCGGTCTGTCCGGGCAGCCGAAGGGGCAGGCCCGGGCGCCTCTTCGGCACGCATCCGCCCGCCGGCGCCCCGGGCCACCCGCGCCGTCCCTAGCATGGACAGGTGAGCCTCCAGGCCAGGCTGCGTCACCCACTCGTGGATCCTTCCGAAGTGCAGCACACCGCCCGTCCTGCGCATGCCCCGGGGCCTGTCCCGGGTCGGCCGCCCTCGCCGCAGCTGGTGCTCTCGCTCCAGCGGGCCGTCGGCAACCACGCGGTCGCCACCCTGCTCGGCGGACCGAGCGTGCAACGCCTGGTCAGCAAGGACGACCTCTGGGACCACTACTTCGACGCCTACTCGTCGCGGATGAGGACCCGCGGCCGCATCGACCAGCGATGGACCGACGTGTTCTTCCACTTCGAGAACCGGCTCTACGGCGCCAAGGCCCAGGTCGCGACCGTCGGCGACGCCGCCTATGACGCGGCGGGGGTCCAGGACGCCCACGACAACCTCGCCGCACTGGGCTTCGCGGCGCTGCCGCCGAGCCCGGACCCGAACGTCGCAGCGGCACGCGCCGTCATCACCGTGGCGAACACCAGGTGGAGCGCCTTCCGGGGCAACGGCGGGCTCAACCGGGGCGCCTGGGCCGGCTCGGCCACCCACGGGGAGCAACCACCCAACTACGTGCAGACCGCAGCGGGGGTCATCGCCGAGCTGCGGAACATGCAGCTGGCCCAGGCGGGCCGGATCGGCTCGTGGTGGCTGATGGCCAGCGACACGGCACCATCCGGGAACGCGCTGCACCGTGGCGGCGTCGACGCGCGGGGCGACTTCATCTACCACCTGTGAGGTCCGCGGGCGCGCCGGGCCGCGCGCCGTCGAGCAGGCGCAGCAGGTCCGCCGGGCCCACCCCCGCCAGGGTGCGGATCTGGACCGCGCCGGCCATCTCGGGGACCGGGACCACGTGGGGGATGGCGAGGGTGGGCACCCCCGCGGCCGTCGCCGAGCGGACGCCGGCCGGGGAGTCCTCGAGCGCGACGCACGCCGCCGGCGGCAGATCCAGCAGCCGGGCCGCGGCCAGGTACGGTTCGGGGTCCGGCTTGCCGCGGCGAACCTGGTCACCGGTCACCATCCCGCGGAAGGACCCGGTAGGCAGCCGGCCCACCACGGTGTCCGCCAGCGAGCGCCACGACATCGTCACGAGCACCGAGGGGACCCCGGTGTCGACCAGGCCCTGCAGCAGCTCGCGGGCTCCCGGCCGCCAGGGCACCTGCGCCCTGACGCGCTCGACGACCCGGCCCAGCAGCGCCTGGACCACCTCGGAGACGGTCAGCGGCAGCCCGGTCCGCTCCAGGATGATCGTGGCCGACACCTCGAGCGCGTTGCCGACCAGCGCGGCGGCGTCCTCGTCGGTCCACACCCCGCCGTGCTCGCCCACGAGCTCGTGCTCGGCCGCCATCCAGTACGGCTCGGTGTCCACGAGGGTGCCGTCCATGTCCCACAGCACTGCGGCGGGCAGGCCCGGGCGGTGCATCGTCAGTCCTCCGGGTCGTAGGCGAGGGTGGCCGACAGCCAGCGCTCGGCCTCGGTGATGGTCCAGCCCTTGCGCCGGGCATAGTCGGCCACCTGGTCGCGGCCGAGCCGGCCCACCACGAAGTACTGGGACTGCGGGTGCGAGTAGTACCACCCCGACACCGACGCACCGGGCCACATCGCCATCGAGTCGGTCAGCTCGATGCCGGTGTTGGCGTGCACGTCGAGCAGGTCCCAGAGGGTCTGCTTCTCGGAGTGCTCGGGGCAGGCCGGGTAGCCCGGGGCCGGCCGGATGCCGACGTACTGCTCCTTGATCAGCTGTTCGTTGCCCAGGTGCTCGTCGGGGGCGTAGCCCCAGAACTCCTTGCGGACCCGTTCGTGCATCCGCTCGGCGAACGCCTCGGCCAGCCGGTCCGCGACCGCCTCGAGGAGGATGGCGTTGTAGTCGTCCAGGTCCGCCCGGTAGGCCGCGACCCGGTCCTGCGCGCCCAGGCCGGCGGTTACCGCGAAGCCGCCGACGTAGTCGCGGATGCCGCTGCCCTTGGGGGCCACGAAGTCGCCGAGCGAGCGGTTCGGGATGCCTTCGCGGTGCTGGCCCTGCTGGCGCAGGTTGCGCAGGATCGTGTGTGGTTCCGTCCGGCTCTCGTCGAGGTAGATCTCGACGTCGTCGCCGACGGCGTTGGCCGGGAAGAGCCCGATGACCGCGTTGGCCTGCAGCCAGCCCTCGTCGACCACGCGGTCGAGCAGCGCCTGGGCGTCGTCGTAGAGCTTGCGGGCGGCCGGGCCGCTGGCCGGGCTGTTGAGGATGTCGGGGAAGGAGCCCTTCATCTCCCAGGCGTTGAAGAACGGCTGCCAGTCGATGTAACGCCGGATCTCCTCGAGGGGGTAGCCGTGGAAGACCCGGACGTGCTGCGAGGCCCCGCGCCGACCGGTGACCGGCGAGACGTCCTGGTCCTGGCGCAGCAGCAGGTGCGGGCGCGGTGGGCGGTATCCCGACCAGTCGATCGGGGTCCTTGCCTCGCGGGCCTGTCCGATGGTCAGCAGGGGGCGGTCCTGCTTGGCGGCGTGCCGCGCGCGCAGTGCGTCGTAGTCGGTCTTGATCCCGGCCAGCAGCCCCGGCCGCTGCTCGTCGCTGAGCAGTGCGGCGGCGGTGGGGACCGACCGTGAGGCGTCCTTGACCCAGACGACCGGACCGTCGTAGCGGCCGTCGATCCGGACCGCGGTGTGGGCCCGCGACGTGGTGGCGCCGCCGATCAGCAGCGGGATCGTCATCCCGGTGCGCTGCATCTCGCCGGCGAACGAGGCCATCTGGTCCAGCGAGGGCGTGATCAGGCCCGAGAGCCCGATCAGGTCGGCCGAGTGCTCCTCGGCGGCCGCCAGGATCTTCTGGGCCGGCACCATGACCCCCAGGTCGATGACCTCGTAGTTGTTGCACGACAGGACCACCCCGACGATGTTCTTGCCGATGTCGTGCACGTCGCCCTTGACGGTCGCCATGACGATCGTGCCGTTGGTGTCCTTCTGCGCGGCCAGCTCTGGGTTGTTGGCCTTCTCCTCCTCGATGAACGGGATGAGGTGGGCGACGGCCTTCTTCATCACCCGGGCGCTCTTGACCACCTGGGGCAGGAACATCTTGCCGGCCCCGAACAGGTCGCCGACCACGTTCATGCCGTCCATGAGCGGGCCCTCGATGACCTCGATCGGCCGCCCGCCGGCCGCGGCGATCTCGGCCCGCAGCTGCTCGGTGTCGGCCTCGACGTGGGTGTCGATGCCCTTGACGAGGGCGTGCGTGATGCGCTCGCGGACCGGCAGCGCGCGCCACTGCTCGTCGGCCACCTCCGGGGCGTCGCCGGAGCGGTTGTAGCGCTCCGCGATCTCGAGCAGGCGCTCGGCCGCGTCGGCCCGGCGGTTGAGCACGACGTCCTCGATCCGCTCGCGCAGCTCGGGGTCGACCTCGTCGTAGACGGCCAGCGCGCCGGCGTTGACGATGCCCATGTCGAGGCCGGCCCTGATGGCGTGGTAGAGGAACACGGCGTGGATCGCCTCGCGGACCGGGTTGTTGCCCCGGAAGGAGAACGAGACGTTGGAGATCCCCCCGGACACGTGCACCCCGGGCAGGTGCTGCTTGATCCAGCGGGTCGCCTCGATGAAGTCCCTGCCGTACGAGGCGTGCTCCTCGATACCGGTGGCGACGGCGAAGACGTTGGGGTCGAAGATGATGTCCTCGGGCGGGAAGCCGACCTGTTCGGTGAGGATCCGGTAGGCGCGGGCGCACACCTCGGTGCGCCGCTGCAGGTTGTCGGCCTGGCCCTGTTCGTCGAAGGCCATCACGACCGCGGCCGCGCCGTACTTGCGCACCAGCCGGGCCTGCTCCACGAACGCCTCCTCGCCCTCCTTCATCGAGATCGAGTTGACGACCGGCTTGCCCTGGATGCACTTGAGCCCGGCCTCGATGACCTCCCACTTGGAGGAGTCGACCATGATCGGGACGCGGCTGATGTCCGGCTCGCCGGCCACCAGCTTCAGGAACCGGTCCATCGCGGCGACGCCGTCGATCATCCCCTCGTCCATGTTGACGTCGATGACCTGCGCGCCGTTCTCGACCTGCTGCGCGGCCACCGAGAGGGCGGTGTCGTAGTCGCCGTTCTTGATCAGCCCGCGGAACCGGGCCGAGCCGGTGATGTTGGTCCGCTCGCCGACGTTGACGAACAGGCTCTCCGCGGTGACGGTCAGCGGCTCGAGGCCCGAGAGCCGCAGCGCCGGGACCGCCACGCCCGGCACCCGCGGTGCCACGTCCGCGGTCGCCGCGGCGATCGCCGCGATGTGCGCCGGCGTGGTGCCGCAGCAGCCGCCGACGATGTTGACCAGGCCGCTGCGGGCGAACTCCCCGATCGTGGCCGCCATCGTCTCGGGGGACTCGTCGTACTCGCCGAACGCGTTGGGCAGCCCGGCATTGGGGTAGGCCGAGACGAAGGTGTCGGCGAGCCCGGCCAGCTCGGCGACATACGGCCGGAGGTCCCTGGCCCCGAGCGCGCAGTTGAACCCGACCGCGAGCGGCTGCACGTGACGCACGGAGTTCCAGAACGCCTCGGTGACCTGTCCGGACAGGGTCCGGCCGGACGCGTCGGTGATCGTCCCGGAGACGACCACCGGCCAGCGCCGGCCGCGCTCCTCGAAGAGCGTCTCGAGCGCGAAGATCGCCGCCTTCGCGTTCAGCGTGTCGAAGATCGTCTCGACGAGCAGCAGGTCGGCGCCGCCCTCGACCAGGCCCGAGGCCTGCTCGTGGTACGCCTCGACCAGCTCGTCGAAGGAGACGTTGCGGGCACCGGGGTCGTTGACGTCGGGCGAGATCGAGGCGGTCCGGTTGGTCGGGCCCATCGCGCCGGCCACCCAGCGGGGCCGCTGCGCGGTGGCCACCTCGTCGGCCGCCCCGCGGGCGAGGCGGGCGCCCTCGAGGTTGATCTCGTAGGCCAGCCCCTCGGTGCGGAAGTCGGCCTGGGCGATCCGGGTCGCGCTGAAGGTGTTCGTCTCGACGATGTCGGCCCCGGCGTCCAGGTACTGCCGGTGGACGCCACGGATGAGGTCCGGCTGCGTGAGCACCAGCAGGTCGCTGTTGCCCTTGACGTCGACCGGCCAGTCGGCGAACCGGTCCCCGCGCCACTCCCGCTCCCCCGGGCCCTCCTGCTGGATCATCGTCCCCATGGCCCCGTCGATCACGACGATGCGCTCGCGCAGTGCGGCCACGAGGGCGGCAGTGGCGTCAGGTCTGATCAGGCTGGAGTCGGGCACGGGGCTCCTCTCCGGGCTGCTCGCGCAGCGGCTGGGAACAGGGGACCGACTGATTCTACGTACGCGCCCCGGCCCGCTCCCGCGCGCCCGGGCCCGGGCCGGCGGACGGGGGGCGGCACGGGGCCGTCGGGCGGGCCCGACACCCGGCACCGGCATAGGCTGGAGGTGTGGCCGAAACGGTGGCCACGCCCATCGTCAAGGAGACCAGGTGCTCGACTTCGAGGAGCTTCCGGAGCTGCACGATCCGATCCTCATCGCGGCCTTCGAGGGCTGGAACGACGCCGGTGAGGCGGCCTCCGCGACGGTCCGCCACCTGGCCGAGTCCTGGGACGCCGAGGTCGTCGCGGCCTTCGACCCGGAGGACTACTACGACTTCCAGGTCAACCGGCCCCGGGTGCAGACCGAGGACGGCGCACGGGTCCTGGTCTGGCCGACCACGCGGATCCTGGTTGCCAGCGAGACCGGTTTCGACCACGACGTCGTGCTCGTGCAGGGCATCGAGCCGTCGATGCGGTGGCGGGCGTTCTGCGTCGAGCTGCTCGATCTGGCCGACCGGCTCGGGGTGCAGGCGATCGTCACGATCGGCGCGCTGCTCGCCGAGGTGCCGCACACCCGGCCGATCCCCGTGACGGCGACCGGTGAGGACGACACCGTCCGGCAGCGCTTCGACGTCGAGGGCAGCCGCTACGAGGGCCCGACCGGCATCGTCGGCGTCCTCACGCACATGGCCGGCGACCTGGGGATCCCCTCGCTGTCCGCGTGGGCGGCGGTGCCGCACTACGCCGGTGCCGCGCCCTCGCCGAAGGCGACGCTGAGCCTGCTCAAGCGGGTCGAGGCGCTGCTCGGGACCAGGGTGCCGCACGGCGAGCTCGAGGAGGACGCCCAGGCCTGGGAGCGCGGCGTCGACGAGCTGGCCCGCACCGACGACGAGGTCGCCGAGTACGTCCAGTCCCTCGAGCAGGCCCAGGACACCGCCGACCTGCCCGAGGCCAGCGGCGACGCGATCGCCCGCGAGTTCGAGCGGTACCTGCGCGGCCGCGACGACGAGGCCGGCCGCTGAGAGGAGCGACATGTCGAAGGACAACGTCCCGGTCCCGGGCAGCTCCCGCGACCTTCCGGAGTCGGCGCACGTGCTGGGCCCGGTGGCCCGCGACGAGATCGTCGAGGTCACCCTGGTGCTGCGCCGGCGCGCAGCACTGCCCGACCCCGCGACAGGGGCACGGCTGACCCGTGAGCGGCTCGAGGCGGCATACGGCGCCGCCCCGGCCGACGTGGCGCTGGTGACCGACACGCTCACCCGGGCCGGTCTGACCGTGCTGGACGTCCACCCGGGCACCCGCCGGGTGCGGGTCTCCGGACCGGCCACCGCCGTCGAGGCGGTGTTCGCCACCCGGTTGTCACAGGCCCGGGTCGAGCACGCCGGCGCGGTGCGCGAGGTCCGTCTGCGCACCGGCGAGGTCACCGTCCCGCCGCAGCTCGACGGTGTCGTCACGGCGGTGCTGGGCCTCGACACGAGGCCGCAGGCGCGGCCCCGGTTCCGCACCGGCGTGGTCGGCTCGCCGGCCGGGGCCCGGGCAGCCGGCACGAGCTACACGCCGGTCGACCTCGCCCGGATCTACCGGATGCCGCCCACGGACGGCTCGGGGCAGACGATCGCCCTGATCGAGCTGGGTGGGGGCTACCGCCCGGCCGACCTGACCCACTACTTCGCCGGGCTGGGCATTGCCCTGCCCCGGGTGACCGCCGTCGGGGTGGACGGGGCGACGAACGCACCGACCGGCGACCCCACCAGCGCCGACGGTGAGGTCGTGCTCGACATCGAGGTCGCCGGGGCCGTCGCACCGGCGGCCGCGCTGCTCGTCTACTTCGCCCCGAACACCGACGCCGGGTTCCTGGACGCCATCAGCACCGCGGCCCACGCGACACCCACGCCGACGGCGCTGAGCATCAGCTGGGGCCAGAGCGAGGACCAGTGGACCGCCCAGGCCCGGGCCGCGATGGACGACGCCTTCGCCGACGCCGCCGCACTGGGCATCACCGTCACGGCTGCCGCCGGTGACAACGGCAGCGCCGACGACCCGGCCGGGACCGGGGTGCACGTCGACTTCCCGGCCTCGAGCCCGCACGTGCTGGGCTGCGGCGGGACCAGCCTGCTGGCCGACCCCGCGACCGGGGTGGTGACCAGCGAGAAGGTGTGGGACGACGGGCCGGGCCGGGGCGCCACGGGTGGCGGGATCAGCGACGCCTTCGCGCAGCCGGGCTGGCAGGCCGGCGCATCGGCCGCACCGTCGGTCCACGGCCGGGGCGTGCCCGACGTGGCCGGCGACGCCGACCCCGCCACCGGCTACCGGATCTACCTCGACGGGACCAGCGCCGTCTACGGGGGCACCAGTGCGGTGGCCCCGCTGTGGGCCGCCCTCGTCTGTCGTCTCGCCCAGTCCGTCGGGCAGCCGCTGGGCCTGCTCGCCCCCCGGCTGTACGCCGGGGTCCGGCCCGGGACGGTCCAGCCGGGCTTTCGCGACATCACGAGCGGCAGCAACGGCGCGTACCGGGCCGGGCCCGGCTGGGACCCGTGCACCGGGCTCGGGGTCCCCGAGGGCACGGCGCTGCTCGGCGTGCTGGGCAGCGCCGGCGCCGCCTGAGGGGTCAGAGCCGGACGCCGAGCAGGGCGTCGACGGCGGCGTGCAGCCGGGCGGGCGCCTGCGGGTCGCCGGGTGCGTCACCGGTCCGGGCCTGACAGACCCACCGGTCCACGGCGGCCAGCGCGCGTGGGCTGTCGAGGTCGTCGGCCAGGGCCGCGCGCAGCTGCCGGATCGTCGGCTCGGGGTCGGGGCCGCGGCCGGCCGCCAGCGCCTCGCGCCACCGGTCGAGGCGCTGCACCGCGAGCTCGAGCGCCTCGTCGGTCCACATCCAGTCGGTCGCGTGGTGGTGCTCCAGCAGCGCGAGCCGGATCGCCATGGGGTCGGTCCCACCACGGCGCAGGGTCGAGACGAGCACCAGGTTGCCCTTGGACTTGCTCATCTTCTCGCCGTGCAGCCCGACCATGCCCTGGTGCACGTAGGCCCGGGCGAACGCCGGCTCCTGCGCGAGCACCTTGGCGTGCGAGGCGCTCATCTCGTGATGCGGGAAGATCAGGTCGCTGCCACCGCCCTGCACGTCGATCGGGATGCCGAGCCGGTCCATCGCGATGCAGGCACACTCGATGTGCCAGCCGGGCCGGCCCGGCCCCAGCGACCCGCCGTCCCACTCCGGCTCCCCGGACCGCGCGGCGCGCCACAGCAGCGGGTCGAGCGGGCCGCGCTTGCCCGGCCGGTCGGGGTCACCGCCCCGCTCGGCGGACAGGGCGAGCATCGTCGCGGCGTCGTAGTGGCCGACCGAGCCGAACGTCGGGTCGCTGGTGACGTCGAAGTAGTAGTCGGCGGCCCCGGTCAGACGCGCGTCGTCGGCCGGGACCGGGTAGGCCGCGCCGCGTGCGACCAGGGCCGCGATCGGGCGCACGAAGGTCGGGATGCTCTCGACCGCGCCGAGGTAGGCGTCGGGGGCGATGACGGCCAGGGCCTGCATGTCCTCGCGGAAGAGGTCGATCTCGCGCAGCGCGAGGTCGCGCCAGTCGATCCCGTCGCGGGCGGCCCGCTCGAGCAGCGGGTCGTCGATGTCGGTGATGTTCTGCACGTAGGCCACCGCGACCCCGGAGTCGCGCAGCACCCGGCCGAGCAGGTCGAAGGTCACGTAGGTGGCCGCGTGGCCCAGGTGCGTCGCGTCGTACGGCGTGATCCCGCAGACGTACAGCGTGGCCGTGTCACCCTGCGCGGCCGGGACCTTCGACCCGGTGGCCGTGTCCCTCACGACGACGCGGGGGGCGCGGCCGGGGAGGTCGGGAATGCTCGGCGACTGCCACGATTTCACTCCGGCAGCCTATCCGGCGGCGACCGAGGGCCCCGCCGGGTGGGGTGCCGACAGGGTGGGCTCAGAGCGGCGGCCAGGGCACCGACGGCCACCCGCTCGAGGGCAGCGGGTGGCGCCGGGTGCGCAGCAGCGCGCGCGTGCGTCGGCCCAGGGCCGTGACGTCGTCCTCGGGCAGCAGCACGCCGAGGGCGGTCGCGACCGCGTCCTGGTGCAGGGCCGCCTCGAGCCGGGCCAGCCGAGCCACGTCGGCGGCCACCAACGGCTCGCCGGCCCAGCCCCACAGGACGGTGCGCAGCTTGGGCGCGGGATGGAAGCACACGCCGTGGTCGATCGCCCAGAGCCGGCCGGTGCCGTCGCGCAGGCAGTGCGACCCCTTCCGGTCGGAGTTGTTCAGCACCGCGTCGAGCACGGCGAGCGAGCGCACGTCGGGCGCGTCGACGTGCACCAGGGTGACCACCTGCCCGTCGGTGGTCTCGCCGTCGAACACCTCTAGCCACCCCGGGGGCACCTGGCCCGCGGGGACGACCGTGACCACCGCGTCATCCGCGACGGGGTGGTGGGGGTCGCCGATCCACAGCTGGACCGAGCCGGACCCACGCGGTCCGTCGCGCATGATGGTCGGCGGCACCAGCTCCCAGCCCCCGAGCCGCGAGACCAGGTGGGCCGCGACCTCCCGGCCGGCGAGCGTGCCGTCGGGAAAGTCCCAGAGCGGCCGTTCGCCGCGGACCGGCTTGTAGATGACGTGGTACCCGGTACCGGCCAGCCGGCAGAGCAGCGCCCGGTTGGACGACTGCGCGACCCTGCCGACGACCTCGAGGCTCCCGGTCAGGTCTGGCTCGCCCGTCGGTCGGGAGGCGCCGCCCGGATCAGCGCCGGTAGCCATTGGCCCGCGGGCAGATGTGGCCCTCGGGGTCCAGCGGCCCACCGCAGAAGGGGCACGGCGGTCGGCCGGCTGCGACCAGCGCGGCGCCGCGGCGGGCGAACGCGCGGGCGGCTGACGGCGCCAAGGTCACGCGCAGCGAGTTGCGGTCCAGGGCGGTCGCGGCCCCCGCGTCGTCGTCGGGAAAGTCGTCCGGGTCGTGGTCGTGGCACTCGATGACCATCAGGTGACGCTCGTCGTCCCACGAGAGCGCCAGCGTCTGGACGCGCCAGTCCTCGTCGAAGGGGGTGACCAGCGGCTCGGCGTCCTCGCTCGCACCGCCGGGCCGGCCCGGCTCGACCGCCTCGGCCGGGGCGAGCTGGTCGAGCACGTCGTTGATGCGGTCGGCGAGGATCTCGACCTGCTGCTTCTCCAGGCCCACCGTGAGCAGCTGCGTGCCGTCGGTGGCCTGCAGGTAGAACGCCCGCTGACCGACCGGCCCGACGGTCCCCGCGACGAAGCGCAGGGCCGGGTCGAACTCGTGCAGCGTCATGGATTCGACCTTATCCGACCGTCCCCGAGCCACCGCCGACGACGCCGTCGCCCGCCGCTCCCGACTCGGCCTCCGGCGGGCGCAGCCCGGCCAGGTCGCCTCCCGTGTCGTTGACGCGCAGCACGAGCGGGCGGTGGCTCGTGTAGTGCACGACGCTCACCGACCCGGGGTCGACCTGGATGCGCTGGAACTCGTCGAGGTGGGCCCCGACGGCGTGCGCGAGCAGGGACTTGATGACGTCGCCGTGCGAGACCGCGACCCAGACGGCGTGCGGGCCGTGCTCGTGCGCGACGCGCTCGTCCTCCTCGCGGACCGCGCGCAGCGCTCGCGTCTGCATCGCCACCAGCGACTCCCCCGGGTATGCCGCCGAGCTCGGGAACGCCGCCTCGCTCGGCCGGTCCTGCACCACCCGCCACAGCCGGTCCCGGGCGAGCTCGGTGAGCGGCCGACCGGTCCACGCGCCGTAGCGGCACTCCCCGAGCCCGGCGTGCACGCTTCGAGGCACCGAACCGAGGGCGGCGGCGATCCGCTCGCCGGTCTGGACGCACCGGTCGAGCGGGGAGCTGACGATCCGGCGCACCGTCAGGCCCGCGTCGGCGATCCGCTTGCCGACCGCGTCGGCCTGGCGCGCGCCGGCGTCGTCGAGGAACACCCCGGGCATCCACCCGGCCAGCGTCCCGGCCGTGTTGGCGCTGGACCGGCCGTGCCGGACGTAGAGGACTGTGGGCACCTGGCCAGCGTAGACACCCCGGCCCGACGACGCGCCACCCGGCCCGGGACGTGGTGAGGTAGGGGGGTGATCGTCGACCAAGCCATCTACCGGGACGGCCAACGGCACCCGTGCACCGACCTCGGTGACGAGCTGGACCGGCTGCGTGAGGGGCAGGACGGGTTCCTCTGGATCGGCCTGAAGGACCCGACCGCCGAGGAGTTCGCCCTCGTCAACCGCAAGCTGCACCTGCACCCGCTCGCCGTCGAGGACGCCGTCAAGGGCCGCCAGCGCGCCAAGATCGAGCAGTACGAGTCGTCGCTGTTCGTGGTGCTGAAGACGCTGCGCTACCTCGACGAGACCAGCGACATCGAGACGGGGGAGCTGATGCTCTTCACCGGCGACCGGTTCGTGGTCACGGTGCGGCGCGGCGAGGGCAACCCGCTGGCCGGGGTGCGCCAGGCGCTGGAGGCGACCCCGGAGCGGCTGCAGTTCGCGGCGAAGGGGGTGCTGCACGCGGTCGTCGACTCGGTCGTGGACAACTACCGCCGGGTGGACCAGGAGCTGCAGCACGACCTCGAGCAGATCGAGCAGACCGTCTTCGGCGACGGCGCGGGCGGCGACGCCAACGTCATCTACCGGCTCAAGCGGGAGGTGCTCGAGTTCCGCAGGGCGGCCGTGCCGCTGGCCGAGGCGCTGGAGGAGTTCCTGACCCGGGGCGCCGGACGGGCCTTCGAGGCCGACCTGCACCACCTCTTCCGGGACGTCATGGACCACCTGCGCCAGGTGGTCGACCACACCGAGTCGTACGACCGGCTGCTGACCGACATGCTGAGCGCCCACCTGGCGGGCGTGTCGGTCAAGCAGAACGAGGACATGCGCCGCATCTCGGCCTGGGTGGCGATGGCCGCGGTGCCGACCATGATCGCCGGGATCTACGGGATGAACTTCGAGTTCATGCCCGAGCTGAGCTGGCACGTCCGGGTGGCCGGGCACGAGCTCTACCCGGGATACTTCCTGGTGCTGCTGCTGATGGCCGTCATCTGCACGGTCCTCTACCGGGCGTTCAAGCGGTCCGGCTGGCTCTGAGCCTGAGGCGCGACTGCGCGGCGCGGCCGGCCCGCGGCCCTCAGGTCGCGCTCATCCACCCGGCTGCGAGGGTCAGCACGAGCGCGGCGCCGAGAACCACCCGGTACCAGACGAAGGCGAGCAGGCTGTTGCCGGCGACGAAGCGCAGCAGCCAGGCGATCGAGGCGTAGGCGACCCCGAAGGCCACCACCACGCCCACCAGCATCTGGCCCACGCCGAAGCCGGCCAGCTGGGTGCGCTCCTGCACCGCCTCGAACAGGCCCGCGGCGGTCAGCGCCGGGATGGCCAGGAAGAAGCTGAGCCGGGTGGCGGTGACCCGGTCGATCCCGCGGGCCAGACCGGCGGAGATCGTCGCGCCGGACCGGGACACGCCCGGTACGAGCGAGAAGCACTGGACCAGCCCGATGACCAGACCGTCGAGCGGGGTCACCGAGTGCTCCCCCCGCACGACGCCGCGCCGGTCGAACCTCGTGTGCATCCGCTCGGCGACCACCATCACCACCGACCAGAGGACGAGGGCCGCAGCGACGACCCACAGGCTGCGCAGCACCCCCGAGATGACGTCCCGGGCGAGGAACCCGACGATGCCCAGCGGGATCGACCCGACGATGACGGCCCAGGCCAGGCCGTAGTCGGGGTCGCGGCGGGCCTCCTGCCGCGCCAGCCCGCGGAACCAGGCCAGCGCGAAGCGCACGATGTCGCGCCAGAAGTACAGGAACGTGGCGAGTATGGCGCCGAGCTGGATGATCGCGGTGTAGGCCGTGACCGCCGGGTCGTCGACCTGCAGACCCAGCAGCTTCTCGGTGATGGTCAGGTGTCCCGTCGAGGAGACCGGCAGGTACTCCGTCACTCCCTCGATCACGCCGAGGATGATCGCATCGAGGTAGCTGAGGTCAGGCACGGCGTCATCCGCCCAATCGGTCGTCGGTCGCGTGGAGGTGGACCCGGCGCGGGTCGGCAGGGGCCAGTCGGGAAGCCTAGTCGGTGCCGGGCACCAGCTCGGCCAGGGCGCGCAGGATGGTGCGCTGCCCCTCCCCGGTCGGTGCGTGCGGTGCCACGGCCAGCGTGGTGACCCCGGCCGTGGCGTAGCGGCCGATGCGGCGGGCGATCCGGTCGGCGGGGCCGATCAGGGCCGTCTCGTCGATGAACTCCAGCGGGACCGCGGCCGCGGCCTCGCGGGGTCGGCCGGCCAGGAAGAGGTCCTGGACGCGGGCGGCCTGCTCCTCGTAGCCCATCCGGCAGGCGAGCTGGTTGTAGAAGTTCTTCTCCCGCGAGCCCATGCCGCCGAGGTAGAGCGCGCAGTAGGGCCGCACCGCGTCCGCGGCGCGTTCGACGTCGTCGTGCAGCACGACCGGGACCGTCGCGACGACGTCGAAACCGGCCATCGGAGCGGCGGCGTCGGCCCGGCCGGAGGCCCGGCGCCCCTTCTCGATCGCGTCCAGCAGGTCGCCGGAGTGCTCGGGGCTGTAGAAGATCGCCAGCCACCCGTCGGCGATCTCGCCGGTCAGCTCGAGGTTCTTCGGGCCGACCGCGGCGAGGTAGACGGGCAGGTCGGGGCGGTGCCCGCGGATGGTCAGGCGCAGCGCCTTGCCGGGACCGTCCGGCAGCGGCAGGGTCCAGAACCGGCCGGCGTGCTCGAGCGTCCGGCGGGCGAGCGCCATCCGGACGATCTCGACGTACTCTCTCGTCCGGGCCAGCGGGGCGGCGAACCGCACCCCGTGCCAGCCCTCGCTCACCTGCGGGCCGGAGACGCCCAGGCCGAGCTGGAACCGCCCGCCGGAGAGCATGTCGAGGGTGGCTGCCGTCATCGCCGTCATGGCGGGAGTCCGCGCGGGGATCTGCAGCACCGCGCTGCCGAGCCTGACCCGCTGCGTGCAGGCGCCCACCCACGACAGCACCGTGACGGCGTCGGACCCGTAGGCCTCGGCCGCCCAGACGCTGTCGTAGCCGAGGGTGTCCGCCAGGACGGCGTTCGCGACCAGGTCGGTCGGTGCGCCACCGGGTCCCCAGTACCCGAGGTTGAGGCCGAGTCTCATGACGGTGAGGCTATCGGTCCACCGTCGCGGTCCCGGGTCAGCGGCCCGGTGGAGCCGATCCCCGCCGTCCGGGGCCGGCGCCGGTCACTCGTCGTCGTCCTCCTCGTCCTCGTCGTCGAAGTCGTACTCGTCATCGTCGTCATCGTCGTCATCGGAGTCGTCGTAGTCGTCCGAGTCGAGTCCGGCATAGACACCGTCGTCGTCGGAGTCGTCCTCCTCCATGTCGAGGTCCTCGCCGTAGACGGACAGCGGCGTGGCCACCTCGGTGGCGTCGAACAGCGCCTCGTCGTAGTCGTCGAACGCCTCCGCGAGGTCGTGCGCCGCGGCGATCACCGTCGGATGGTCCGGGTCACGGCTCGAGGTGGCCGCCTCGTAGTGGCGCTCGAGGGCTGCGATGAGCTGCTCCAGGGCAGCGCGCGCGTCGCTCATGGAAAGACCGTAGTGGACGCGGCGGGTCGTGCACACACCTTCGCCCACGCTCCTGGCGGTGTGTGCCCGACCGCGGTCCCGGGGCACGGGCACGGCAGGCCCGGCGGGGCCGGCAGCGGTGTCACAATGGCCGTGATGAGCGAACTGAGCGAGTACGAGTACCGGGTCCTGACCTTCGACCGGCACACCTCGAAGGCGGACGCGCGTCAGGCGGTCCGCGAGCACGCCGAGTACGGCCGCTGGGAGCTGGCTCGCTCGGTGATCTACGTCGGCGGGATCCGCCGGATGTGGCTGCGCCGCCGGATCATGCGCGTCCGGCGCACGTGACCGCGAGTCGGCGGCGTGCTCAGCAGCGTTGCAGGAAGTCGGTCAGCACGCGGGCCCCGAACTGCAGCCCGTCGACGGGCACCCGCTCGTCGACGCCGTGGAACATCCCGACGAAGTCGAGCTCGCCCGGCAGCCGCAGCGGCGCGAAGCCGTAGCCGGTGATCCCCAGCCGGCCCAGGGCCTTGTTGTCGGTGCCGCCGGACAGGCAGTAGGGCAGTACCGCCGCGCCGGGGTCGGCGCGCATCAGGGCCTGCTTCATCGACTCGACGAGGTCGCCGTCCCACGGCGCCTGCAGCGCGACGTCCTCGTGCACCGTCTCGACCTCGACGAACTCCCCGGCGAGCTCTCGCAGCGTGTCGAACAGCTCGTCGCGGTGACCGGGCAGGTAGCGACAGTCGAGCGCGGCCGTCGCCGTCTGCGGGATGACGTTGTGCTTGTAGCCGGCCTCGAGCATCGTCGGGTTGACGGTGTTGCGCAGCGTGCCCTCGACGAAACCGCGCGCCGCGCCCAGGGCGGCCAGCAACGGGTCCGGCGCGTCGGCGGCATACGGTTTCCCGGTCAGCCGGCTCACCCCGTCGAGCAGGCCCCGGACGGAGGCGATGTACTGCCGCGGCCACTCGTGCGCGGCGATGCGCCCGAGGGCCTCGGCCAGGCGGACGACGGCGTTGGCGTCGTTGGGGACCGAGCCGTGCCCGGCGCGCCCGTGGGCGCGCAGTCGCAGCCAGGCCAGGCCCTTCTCGGCCGTCTGGAGCAGGTAGGCGCGCCGCGGCCCGGCGGGGGTGGGCAGGGTGACGCTGAACCCGCCGACCTCGCTGACCGCCTCGGTGACGCCGTGCAGGACCTCGGGGTGGTGTTCGACCAGCCAGTGGCTGCCGTAGCTGCCCCCGGCCTCCTCGTCGGCGAAGAAGACGACCGTCAGGTCGCGGGCCGGCTTGGTCCCGGTGCGGGCCAGGGTGCGGACGGCGGCGAGCATCATGGCGTCCATGTCCTTCATGTCGACCGCTCCGCGACCCCAGACGCAACCGTCGCGCTGCTCGGCCGCGAAGGGGTCGACCTGCCAGTCCGCCGCGTCGACCGGCACGACGTCGAGGTGTCCGTGCACGGCCAGCCCGGGCCGGGCCGGGTCGGCGCCCTCGATCCGCAGCGCGACGTTGGCACGACCGGGGCCGCTCTCGAAGAGCTGCGCCGTCAGGCCGACCTCGGCGAGCTCGCCCAGCACGTACTCGGCCGCAGCCCGCTCCCCCGGCCCGCTGCCGTCGCCGTAGTTCGAGGTGTCGATCCGGATCAGGTCGGAGCAGATCCGCACGACCTCGTCCTCGGGAGCGGACCCGGGCTGGGCTTCGCCGGTCGTCATCTGCCCAGCGTAGGCGGACCCGGGCCGGCCCGCCCGGCCCCCGGTCGACCGGTTCGTGCTCGGGTCGATCGGTTCGTGCTCGGGCACGGCGTCGTGCTAACGTTTCTGCTCGCCGCAGGGCGCTCCACGAGGGTCCTGCACATCACCTTGTCGGGGTGGCGGAATGGCAGACGCGCTAGCTTGAGGTGCTAGTGCCCTTAACGGGCGTGGGGGTTCAAGTCCCCCCCTCGACACCACGTGCTCCGAGTGGCGCGGCTGGGCTACTGACCGGTAGAACACAACAAGTCAGGGCGGGCGACCCGCGTCACGCTCGGCCGGCCGCCACCGGGCGGACTTGTCGTGTTCTTCGGAGCGCCACCAGGGGCGCCGCGAGCCCGGGCAGCACGACTCCGTGCTGCGGCCGGCCCCACAACCCGGTACGCCTACGCTGACGCGCGTGACCTTCCTGCGCGCGCTCGTGTCACTGATGCACGGGCGCGGCTTCCGAAGGCTCTTCGCCGCCCGGGTGGTCTCGCAGGGCAGCGACGGCATCTTCGAGGTGGCCCTGGCCAGCTACGTGCTGTTCAACCCCGAGCAGGCGGCCGACCCAGAGGCGATCGCGGCGGCCTTCGCGGTCGTGCTGCTGCCCTACAGCGCGCTGGGGCCGTTCGCGGGCGTGCTGCTGGACCGGTGGCCGCGGCGCCGGGTCCTCGTCGTGAGCCAGCTGCTGCGGGCCGGGTCGATGGCGCTCGTCGCGCTCCTGGTCGCCGGCACGGACCTCGGTCCGGCCTTCTTCCTGGTCGTGCTGCTCGTCTTCTCGCTGAACCGCTTCGTCCTGGCGGGCTTCTCGGCGGCCCTGCCCCATGTCGTGGGCCGGGACGAGCTCGTCGGGGCGAACTCGGTCGCCCCCACCCTCGGCTCGCTCGCGTACGTCGTCGGCGGCGCGGTCGGGGCGGCCGTGCGCGCCCTCGGGTCGGATGCCGTCGTCGTGCTGGTCGCCGTGGGCGGCACGCTCACCGCGGCCTGGGTCGCCGCGCGGCTGCCCTTCGTCGGCCCCACCGGAGACCAGCCGGGACCGCGTCCCGGGCAGGTCGCGGCGGTGGTCGCACGCGGCTTCGTCGAGCTGGTCCACACCCTGCCGGTCCGCGGCTGGTTCGTGCTGGGCCTGGTGTTCCTCACGCGGGTGCCCTTCGGGCTGGTGCTGCTACAGGCGCTGCTGCTCTCGCGCGGGCCGTTCGCGGAGGCCGGCGGCACCGGCATCCTGCGCTTCGGGCTGGCGGCCGGGGCCTCGGCGGTCGGCTTCGCCCTGGGCGCGTTCGTGACCCCCTGGCTGGCCGGCCGGTGGTCGCCCGTCCCGTATGCCGCCGTCGCCCTCGCGCTCGCCGGTGCCGCGGCGCTCGGGCTGGGCTGGTGGCTGGCGCTCTGGAGCACCGCGCTGCTGGCCGCCCTGGTGTCCTTCGGTGCCCAGTCGGTCAAGATCTGCTGCGACTCCCTGATGCAGCGGCACGTCTCGGACGCGCTGCTGGGCCGGGCCTTCTCGGCCTACGACCTGGTCTACAACGGCGGCCTGGTCGTGGCCGTGGCCCTCGGTGCGGCGCTGCTGCCGCCCAGCGGCCTGCTCGCCTGGCCGGTGCTGGTGATCGGCGCGGTCTGCGCGGTCGCGGCCGTCCGGGTAGTGCCGACGTGGCTGGCCGCCACCCGGGCGGACGGCCGCCGCGGGGCCGACGGCCAGGCTGCGGTGTGAGGGAGCCGCGGCCCGGCGCGGCGCGGGTCGGGCCCGGCGCACTACGCTTGCATGTCATGGCATCACAGGCGCTGCCCGTCTCCGTCGACGACGTCCTGGCCGCCCGGCGGCTGCTCGAGGGTGTGGTCCGGCCGACCCCCCTGGAGCACAGCCGTGGCCTGAGCGAGCGTGTCGGCGCCGAGACCTACCTCAAGTGCGAGAACCTCCAGCGCGCCGGGTCGTTCAAGATCCGCGGCGCCTACAACCGCATGGCCCGGCTCAGCGACGCGGAGAAGGCCCGCGGCGTGGTCTGCGCCAGCGCGGGCAACCACGCCCAGGGCGTCGCGCTCGCCGCCCAGCTGCTGGGCCTGAAGGCGACCGTGTTCATGCCCGTCGGCGCCCCCCTGCCCAAGCTGCAGGCCACCCGGGGCTACGGCGCGCAGGTCGAGCTGTACGGCACGACCATCGACGACTGCCTCGTGAAGGCCAAGGAGTTCGAGCAGACCACCGGCGCCGTGCTGATCCACCCGTTCGACCACGCCCACATCGTCGCCGGGGCGGGCACCTGCGGCCTCGAGATCCTCGAGCAGTGCCCCGACGTGCGGACCGTCATCGTCGGGACCGGCGGCGGCGGGCTGATCTCCGGCATCGCGACCGTGGTCAAGGCCCACCGGCCCGAGGTCACGGTCCTCGGGGTGCAGGCCGAACGCGCGGCGGCCTACCCGCCGTCGCTGGCCGCCGGCCACCCGGTGCCGCTGGCCAGGATGTCGACGATGGCCGACGGCATCGCCGTCGGGTGCCCCGGCGAGGTGCCCTACGCGATCGTCAGCCACCTGGTCGACGGCATCCGCACGGTCACCGAGGAGCAGTTCTCGCGGGCCGTGCTCTACCTGCTCGAGCGGGCCAAGCTCGTCGCCGAGCCGGCTGGGGCCGCCAGTGTGGCCGCGCTGCTCGACGCCGGCAAGGGCGCCTTCGAGGGCCCCGTGGTGGCCGTGTTGTCCGGCGGCAACATCGACCCGCTGCTGCTGCTGCGCATCATCCGGCACGGCCTGACCGCGGCCGGTCGCTACCTGCAGTTCCGGGTCCGGGTGCCGGACCGGCCCGGCTCCCTGGCGGCCCTGCTCGACCACCTCGCCAAGGCCGAGGCCAACGTGCTGGAGATCGAGCACGTGCGCACCGTCGTCCCGCTCGGCATCGACGAGGTCGAGATCGGGGTGCGCGTGGAGACCAAGGGTGCCGAGCACGCCGCCGCGGTGATCGCGGACCTGCAGGCCCAGGGGTTCGACCCCCATCTCGACTGAGGCGAGCCGCCAGGCCGACGCGGTGCTCCCCCGGATCAGCGCCACCCGCTACGTGACCCCGCTGCGGGAGGGCGGCTCGCTGCCGGGCATCGTGGAGGCGAGCGACTGCGGCACCTACGTGCTGAAGTTCCGGGGGGCCGGGCAGGGCCTGAAGGTGCTCGTCGCCGAGGTCGTCGTCGCCCGCCTCGCCCGGCTCGTGCAGGTCGCCGTCCCCGACCTCGCCGTCGTCGAGCTGGACGAGCGGATCGCCCGGTACGAGGCGGACGAGGAGGTGCAGGACCTGCTGACCGCCTCGGTCGGCACCAACCTCGGGGTCGACTTCCTGCCCGGCGCGTTCGGCTACGACGGGTCCCGGCCACCCTCGGCCGACCTGGCCGAACGGATCGTCTGGCTCGACGCGCTGACCGCGAACGTCGACCGGACCTGGTCCAACCCGAACCTGCTGGTGTGGCACGGCCGGACCTATGCGATCGACCACGGCGCCGCGCTCTACTTCCACCACTCGTGGCCGAGCCGGCCCCCGGACCCGGACCGGTTCGCCGCCCAGCCGTTCGACGCGAGCCGGCACGTGCTGCGCGACGTCGCCGGCGACGTGGCGGCCCGGCACGCCGACCTGTCCGCGCAGCTGACCCCGGCCGCGGTTCGCGCGGCCGTCGGGGCGGTCCCGGACGGCTGGCTCGAGCCGACGCCCTGGCTCACGGACCCCGCGGCGGTGCGAGCGGCATACGTGACGATGCTGCTGACCCGCCTGCAGGACCCGCACGCCTGGCTGCCGGGAGGCCCGCGGTGAAGGCCTACGAGTACGTCGTGCTGCGGTTCGTCCCGCGCGTGGACCGCGAGGAGTTCGTCAACGTCGGCATCGTGCTGCACAGCCAGGACGCCGGCTTCCTCGACGCCCGCTGGGAGGTCGACGAGCAGCGCCTGGGCGCCTTCGCGCCGGGCTGCGACCTGGCGGCGGTGCGGGCCGCGCTCGAGCGCATCCGGGCGGTGTGCCGAGGACAGATCGGCCGGGGCCTGCCGACCTTGGAACGGCCGGGACAGCGCTTCGGCTGGATCGCCGCGCCACGGTCGACGGTGGTCCAGCCCGGGCCCGTGCACGGCGGGGTGACCGAGGACCCGGCGCGCGAGATCGAGCGGCTGCTGGAGCGCTACGTCGGACCGGAGCGGCCGTCGGGCGGTCCCGGGCTTACCATCGGGTGACATGCGGAGGTGCGGTGATGAGCAGACGCGGCGAGCACCACACCCGGCCGGACCGGTTGTCGGGTGACCAGTTCGCCCTGCTCTTCACCTTCCGGCGGGCGATGCTGCAGTTCACGAAGTGGAGCGAGCAGCGGGTGCGCAAGGCCGGCCTCACCCCGCAGCAGTACCTGCTGCTGCTCGCCGTGCGGGCCCGCACCGCCGACTCGCCGCCGAGCGTCGGCGACCTGGCCGGCGAGCTGCTGATCCGGCCCAACAGCGCGATCGAGCTGGTCAACCGGGCCGAGTCGCTCGGCCTCGTCAGCCGGCAGCGGGACACTCGTGACCAGCGGGTCGTGCGGGTGACCCTCACCGGCAAGGCCCACCAGATGCTCGACGGGCTCGCCGCCGCGCACCTGGCCGAGCTCGAGCGCGCGGCCGAGTCCCTCAGCATCTCCGAGGACTTTCTCACCACTCTCTCAGCGAAGTACCTCGGCGCCGGCGATACGCAAACCGGGCAGTGATCGACCGCGATTTGCGGGTATAACCTCGAGATAGATCGCATCCCGATGTAATCACGTCTGGATGTGGTGGCATCCCGATGTAATGGTCGCGGCCCCGACACGGCCGTGGTCGGAGCGGAGGCGCAGTGTCGGTTCTGGAGACCATCAGCGGCCCGGAGGACCTCGGCAGGCTCGACCCGGAGGAGCTGGCTCGGCTGGCGGCGGAGATCCGCCAGGTCCTGGTCGAGACCGTCTGTTCCACCGGGGGCCATCTCGGCCCCAACCTCGGCGTGGTCGAGCTGACGATCGCGCTGCACCGCGTGTTCGACTCGCCGCGCACCCCGATCGTCTTCGACACCGGGCACCAGTCGTACGTGCACAAGCTGCTGACCGGGCGGCTGCCCGGCTTCGCCTCGCTGCGCCAGGCCGGTGGGCTGTCCGGCTACCCCAAGCGGTCCGAGTCGGCGCACGACCTGGTGGAGAACTCGCACGCCTCGACCGCGCTGGCCTACGCCGACGGGCTGAGCCGGGCGATCGCCGGCCGCGGCGGCACCGAGCCGGTGGTGGCGGTGATCGGCGACGGGGCGCTGACCGGCGGGCTGGCCTGGGAGGGTCTGAACAACATCGGCTCGTCCGGGCGGCGCGTCGTGGTGGTGCTCAACGACAACGACCGCTCCTACGCCCCGACCGTCGGCGGGCTGCCCGAGCACCTGGGCCGACTCCGGGACCGGACCGGCTACGCGGGCATCGTGGCCCGGCTCGGTGGCGCCGGCGCGCCGGGCCCGGACGGTGCGTCCGGTCCTGCCCACCGGTCGCGCGCCGCGTCCGGGGTGAGCCTGTTCCAGTCGATGGGCCTGGACTACCTCGGCCCGGTCGACGGGCACGACCTGACCGCCCTCGAGAGCGCCCTGGGCCGGGCGCGGGCGCACGA
Organism: Intrasporangium sp.; assembly: GCF_039812505.1. GTDB lineage: Bacteria > Actinomycetota > Actinomycetes > Actinomycetales > Dermatophilaceae > Intrasporangium_A. The sequence continues at coordinate 66,079 of NZ_JBDIAQ010000003.1, forward strand.
GCGCCCGGTCGTGGTGCACGTGCGCACCGAGAAGGGGCACGGCTACCTGCCCGCCGTGCTGGACGAGGCCGACCACCTGCACGCGGTCGGCGTGATCGACCCGGCCACGGGCGCGCCGCGCAAGCCCGCCGCCCGGACCTGGACCGACGTGTTCGGGGCCGCTCTGGCCGACCTGGCCGAGCGGCGGCCGGACATCGTCGCGATCAGCGCGGCCATGGTCGGGCCCACCGGGCTGCGCACGCTGGCCGCGCGCCACCCGGAGCGCTGCGTCGACGTCGGCATCGCCGAGCAGCAGGCGCTGGTCAGCGCCAGCGGGATGGCGATGGGCGGGCTGCACCCGGTCGTGGCGCTCTACTCGACGTTCATGCACCGCGCGTTCGACCAGACCCTGATGGACGCGGGCCTGCACGGGCTGCCGGTCACGCTCGTGCTGGACCGGGCCGGCATCACCGGACCCGACGGCCCGAGCCACCACGGGCTGTGGGACCTGACCCTGCTGGGGGCCGTGCCCGGGATGCGCGTCGCGGCCCCACGCGACGCCGCCTCGCTGGTCGAGGAGCTCGGCGAGGCCGTGGCGCACGTCGGGCCGAGCGCGCTGCGCTTCCCCAAGGCCGCTGCCGCCGACGCGCTGCCGGCGCTCGACCGGATCGCCGGGATGGACCTGCTGCGCCGCGCCCCCGACCCGCACGTGCTGCTGCTGGCGGTCGGTGCGCTGGCCGGCGCCGCGGTGGCGGCCGCCGACCGGCTGCTGGCCGACGGGGTGCGCTGCACGGTGCTGGACCCGCGCTGGGTGCTGCCGGTCAACGCGGCCCTGCCCGACCTGGCCGCCGAGCACGACCTGGTCGTGACCGTCGAGGACGGCCTGCGCGGCGCCGGGGTCGGGGCCCGGGTCGCCCGCGCGGTCGCGGACGCGGACGTCGAGACGCCCGTGCGCGTGCTCGGGGTGCCGGACCAGTATGTCGCCCACGGCACCCGCGCGAGCATCCTGCACGACTTCGGCCTGGACGCCGACGGGGTCGCCACCACGGTCGCGACGGCACTGGCCGGCACGACCGGGGTGGGCGGCATACGCCACCGGGTCGCGGCCGGCCGGCGCGTCCGGAAGCCGGCGTGAGGTCGCGATGAGCACCGCCATGCACGCTGCCGAGGCCGGCGAGAACTTCCCCGTCGCGCTGCGGGTGCTGCCCGCCCGGGTGCGCCGCGAGCTGCACGCCACCTACCGGTACGCCCGGTACGTCGACGACCTCGGCGACGAGTTCGCCGGCGACCGCACCGCCGCGCTCAGGCAGGTCGCGGAGCAGGTCCGCAGCCTCTACGCGGGTGGCCGCGTCACCGACCCGGTCGTGGCCGGTATGGCGCCGCTGGTGACCCGGGCCGGGGTGCCGGCCCACTGCCTGCTGCGGCTCGTCGAGGCGAACCTGCGCGACCAGGGCGTGGCCCGGTGCCACGACTTCGCCGAGCTGCTCGACTACTGCCGCCTCTCGGCCAACCCGGTCGGCGAGATCGTGCTGGCCGTCTTCGGGGTGGCCACCCCCGACCGGGTCGAGCTGTCCGACCGGGTCTGCACGGCGCTGCAGCTGCTCGAGCACTGGCAGGACATCGGCGAGGACCATGCCCGCGGGCGGGTCTACCTGCCGAAGGAGGACCTCGACCGGTTCGGCGTCACCGAACCGGAGCTCGGCGCCGACCGCGCGAGCCCGGCGCTGCGGCGGCTGGTCGCCTTCGAGACCGAGCGGGCCGCCGCCTGGCTCGGCGCGGGGGCCCCGCTGGTGTCGACGCTGCGCGGGTGGGCCCGGCTGGCGGTCTCGGGCTACGTGGCCGGGGGTCGTGCGGCGGCCGCCCGGATCCGGCGGGCCGGCTACGACACGCTGGCCGGCGAGGTCAAGCCGACCCGGTCGGACATCGCGACCGCCTGGGCCGATGGGTGGCTGAGGAGGGCCGGATGAACGTCACGACCGCCTACGAGCGCTGCGAGCAGATCACCCGCACCGAGGCGCGCAACTTCTCCTACGGGATCCGGCTGCTGCCGCGCCGGCAGCGTCAGGCGCTGTCCGCCGTATACGCCACGGCCCGGCGGATCGACGACATCGGCGACGGCGACGGCCCCTGCGCGCAGCGGCAGGCGGAGCTCGAGTCGCTCCGGACGCGGCTGGACGCGGTCGCGGGACGACGCGCCCGCCCCGACCGAGCCAGCCGCCCGCGCCCCCCTGCGCCGACGCAGGACGACCCCGTCCTGACCGCGCTCGCCGACGCCGCCGCCCACCTGCCGATCCCGCTCGACGCCTTCGACGACCTCATCGACGGCTGCCTGGCCGACGTCGAGGGCCGCCACTACGAGACGTTCGAGCAGGTCGTCGGCTACTGCCGCCACGTCGCGGGCTCCGTCGGCCGGCTCTCGGTCGGCGTCTACGACCCCGCCCGGCTCGCTGCCGCCGAGCCGCTGGCCGACGACCTCGGTGTCGCGCTGCAGCTGACGAACATCCTGCGCGACCTGCGCGAGGACCGGCTCATGGGCCGGGTCTACCTGCCGCAGGAGGACCTCGACCGGCACGGGTGCACCCTCACGATCGGCGCCGACGGGACGATCACCGACCCGCCGGAGCGGTTCGACGCGCTGGTGCGCTTCCAGGCGCAGCGGGCCGAGGCGTGGTACGCGCGCGGGCTGACCCTGCTGCCCCTGCTCGACCGGCGCAGCGCCGCCTGCACGGCAGCGATGGCCGGCATCTACCACCGCCTGCTCGGACACATCGCGGCCGACCCGGGCGCGGTGCGCGGCCGGCGGCTGTCGCTCTCGACCCCGGCCAAGGTGTCCGTCGCGGTGCACGCGATCGTGCGGAGGGCCGCATGAGCGACCGACCGGTGATCGTCATCGGCGGCGGGCTGGCCGGGATCACCGCCGCGCTGGACCTTGCCGGGGCGGGTCGCCAGGTCCTGCTGCTCGAGGCGCGACCGCGCCTCGGCGGCAGGGCCGCCTCCGCCCGGCGTGACGGGCGTCCGCTCGACACCGGCGTGCACGTCATCCTGCGCTGCTACCAGCAGTACCGGTCGCTGCTGCGTCGGCTCGGCGTCGAGCACCTCGTCCCGATCCAGGACCGCCTCGACATCACCGTCCTGCGACCCGACGGGGACCGCGCGCGACTGACCCGGGCGCGGCGCGGCCCGGCGCCGCTGCACCTGCTCCCCGCCCTGCTGCGGTATGCCGCCCTCCCGCCGGCCGCGCGCCTGTCGGCCGCCACCGCGGCGGCGGCGCTGCGCCGGGTCGACCCGGACGACCCCCGCGCCGACCTCGAGTCCTTCGGGTCGTGGCTCGCGCGCCACGGCCAGACCCGGCTGTCCGCCGAGCGGCTGTGGGGGCTGGTGTCCACGGCCGCGCTGAACCTCCCACCGGCAGAGGCATCCCTCGGCCTCGCCGCCCGCGTCTTCCGCACCGGCCTGCTCGACGGGGTCGACTCCGGCGACATCGGCATCCCCGTGGCCCCACTTGCCGCGCTGCACGAGGAGCCCACCCGTCAGGCGCTCCTCGCGGCCGGGGCCCGGGTCACCCTCGGGTGCAAGGCGCTCGGGATCTCCCGGGACACCTCGGGCCTGACCGTCACGGTGCGCGAACGGGCCGGTGCACCGCACCCCGTCGAGGCCGAGTCGGTCGTCCTGGCCGTGCCGCACGACCACGCCGCGGAGCTCGTGCCGGCCGACGCGGCGCCCGACGCCGCCGACTGGCTCGGCCTCGGGCACTCGGCGATCGTGAACGTGCACCTGGTCCTGGACCGCCCGGTCCTGCCGGTCCCCTTCGCGGCGGTGCCCCAGAGCCCGCTCCAGTGGGTCTTCGACCGGACCGCGCCGAGTGGACGCGAGGGCACCGGCACGCAGTACCTCGTCTGCTCGGTATCGGCCGCCGACACCGCCGTCCGCACCCGTGCCGAGGACCTGGTCCGGCTGCACCTGTCCGAGCTGCGCCGCCACCTGCCGGAGGCCCGGCGCGCGGCGCTGCTGGACGGGTTCGTGACCCGGGAGCCGCAGGCCACCTTCCGGCAGGGCCCCGGCAGCCGGCAGTGGCGCCCCGGACCGGCGACCCGCTGGGACGAGCTGGCCCTCGCGGGCGCATGGACCGTGCCCGGCTGGCCCGACACCCTCGAGGCCGCCGTCCGCAGCGGGCACGCGGCGGCCGACCTGCTCGCCGGCGCGGACCGAGGCGGCGCGAGCCGCGCCGGCCAGGCGAGACGGCCGGCGCGCACTCCCCTGCACCAGCACGATGACCGACACGAGATGGAGGTGACGTCATGACCAGCGTCATGACCGACAGCGTGGGCACCGCCCGGACCGCGACCGTCGAGCTGCTGCGCTCCGCGCTCGACCGGCTCGACCCGCACATGCGCCACGTGTGCGGCTACCACCTCGGCTTCTGGGACACCGACGGCACCCCGAGCACCCCGGGCGGCAAGGGCGTGCGCCCCGAGCTGGTCCTGCTCGGCACCGCCGCGGCGGGCCGCGACCCGCTGGAGGCCGTACCGGCCGCGGTGGCCGTCGAGCTGGTGCACAACTTCTCGCTCGTGCACGACGACGTCATGGACGGCGACGAGCTGCGCCGGCACCGCACCACGGTGTGGGCCGCCTTCGGGCTGTCCACCGCCATCCTCGCCGGTGACGCGATGCTCGCCCTGGCCGGGGAGATCCTCGGCGCGGCCCCCTCGCCCACGGTCGGGTACGCCGTGCAGGCGCTGACCGCGACGACCCGGCGGCTGATCGCCGGGCAGACCGCCGACCTGGCCCTGGAGACCCGCCCCGACGTGACGGTGGCCGAGTGCCTGCGGATGGAGGCCGACAAGACCGGCGCCCTGCTGGCCTGCTCGTGCTCGATCGGCCCCATGCTGACCGACGCCCCGGCGAGCAGCGCCGCGGCCCTGGCCGAGTTCGGGGAACGGGTCGGCCTGGCCTTCCAGCTGGACGACGACCTGCTGGGCATCTGGGGCGCCCCGGAGCACACCGGCAAGCCGGTCCTGTCCGACCTGCGCTCGCGCAAGAAGTCGGCACCTGTCGTGGCCGCCCTGACCTCCGGCACGACCGCCGGCGATGCGCTGCAGGCGCTCTACCGGCAGGAGGCGCCCCTCGACGAGGACGAGCTGTACAAGGCGGCCGCCCTCGTCGAGGAGGCGGGCGGGCGCACCTGGGCCGAGCACCGCGCCGCCGCCGAGCTCGACGCGGCGCTGGGCATCCTGGCGGACGCGTTCGCCGGGGACGAACGCGCGATCCCGTTGTCGGACATGGCGGTCCGCCTCGCCGGCCGGGACCGCTGAGAGGAGCCCGGGATGACCATGCAAGCCGACCGGGACACGACGGCCGGGCCGTCCGGCAGGTCGGCCGACCGCGCCGCACTCGAGCGGGCGGTGGGCCGCCTGCGCGCCCTCCAGCACCCCGACGGGTGGTGGAAGGGAGAGCTCGAGACCAACGTCACGATGGAGGCCGAGGACCTGCTCATGCGCGAGTTCCTCGGCATCCGGGGGGCGCGCGAGACCGAGTGGACCGCCCGCTGGATCCGGGGCCGGCAACGCCCGGACGGCTCGTGGGCCACCTTCCACGGCGGACCGGCCGACCTGTCCACGACGGTCGAGGCCTACCTCGCGCTGCGCCTGGCCGGGGACGCCCCGGAGGCGCCGCACCTGGTCCGCGCCCGCGAGGTGGTCCACTCGCTCGGCGGGGTGGAGCGCTCGCGCGTCTTCACCCGGATCTGGCTCGCGCTGGTCGGGCTCTGGCCGTGGGACCGGCTGCCCGCGGTGCCGGTGGAGCAGATCCTGCTGCCGGACCGGTTCCCGCTGTCCGTCTACGACTTCGCCTGCTGGGCCCGCCAGACGATCGTGCCCATCGCGGTGCTGTTCGCCCTGCGGCCCGCCGTCCCGCTCGGCCTCACCATCGACGAGCTGTATGCCGCCCACCCGGGCACCTCGGGGACGTCGGCTCCCGACGGGGCGGGCTCGGCGGCATCCGAACCCGCGCCGCGGCGGCCGGCCCGCACCCTGTTCGAGCGGGGGCTGGGCGGCGCGCTACGCGCCTTCGACACCCACCACCCGGGCAGGCTGCGCCGGCTGGCGCTGCGCCGCGCCGAGACGTGGATCGTCGAGCGCCAGGAGGCCGACGGCTCGTGGGGCGGGATCCAGCCGCCGTGGGTCTACTCGCTGATGGCGCTGCACGCGCTGGGCCGCCCGGTCGACGACCCGGTGATGCGGCTCGGGCTCGAGGGCTGGGAGCGGTTCACCGTCGAGGAGCCGGGCCCGGACGGTCCGGTGCGGCGCCTCGAGGCGTGCCAGTCCCCGGTGTGGGACACCGCCCTGGCGCTGGTCGCGCTCGGCGACGCCGGGCTGGCCAAGGACGACCCGATGGTCGCGCGGGCGGTGGACTGGCTGGCCGGCGAGGAGATCGCGGTCCGCGGCGACTGGGCGGTGCGCCGGCCCGACCTGGCCCCGGGCGGCTGGGCCTTCGAGTTCGACAACGACCTGTACCCCGACGTCGACGACACCGCCGAGGTCGTGCTCGGCCTGCACCGGGTCGGTGCGGCGGACCGCCCCGGTGTGGGACGTGGCATCGACTGGGTGCTGGGCATGCAGTGCCGGGACGGCGGGTGGGCCGCGTTCGACGCCGAGAACACCAGCACACTGCCGGCCGCCCTGCCGTTCTGCGACTTCGGGGCGGTCACCGACCCGCCCAGCGCCGACGTCACCGCGCACGTCGTCGAGATGCTGGCCCTGACCGGCCGCGGCCACACCGCGGCGGCCTGCGCCGGCCGGGACTGGCTGCTGCGGGCCCAGGAGCCGGACGGCTCGTGGTTCGGGCGATGGGGCGCCAACCACGTCTACGGCACCGGCGCGGCGCTGCCCGCCCTCATCGCCGTCGGCGTACGGCGCTACGAGCAGCCGATCCGGCGCGGTGTCGCCTGGCTCGAGGAGGCCCAGAACGCCGACGGCGGCTGGGGCGAGGACCTGCGCTCCTACCGCGACGAGTCGCAACGCGGGCGCGGCGCCTCCACCGCGTCGCAGACCGCCTGGGCCCTGCTCGGGCTGCTGGCCGCCGGGGACTCCGGCTCCAGCGCCGTCCGCCGCGGCATCCGCTGGCTGGTCGAGCACCAGCTCGCCGACGGCGGGTGGGACGAGCCGCAGTACACCGGCACCGGCTTCCCCGGCGACTTCTACATCAACTACCACCTCTACCGGCTGGTGTTCCCGGTCAGCGCGTTGGCACGGTACCTGCGGAGCGGGTCATGACCGGCACCCTGCTGGTGTGCGCCCCGTCCGGGCGCGAGGCCACGCACCTGCGGCAGGCACCGGCCGCGCCCGCGGTGGCGCGCACCGGGGTCGGGCCGCTGGCCTCGGCGCGAGCGGCGGCCAGCCCCCGGGTCCGGCACGCGGACGCGCTGGCGGTGGTCGGCATCGGCGCCGGTGTGGCCGCGGGGCTGGCCCCGGGTGACGTCGTGGTGGCCTCGGAGGTCCGGCCGCCGCACGGCGCGGCGCTGCCCTGCTCCAGCGCCCCGCTGCTCGCGCATGCGCTGCGCCGGCAGGGGCTGCCGGTGCACGTCGGGCCGGTGGCCAGCGTCACGCACGTGGTGACCAACCGGGACCGCCGGGCCCTGGCCGCGACGGGGGTGCTCGCCGCCGACATGGAGTCGGTGTGGCTGCTGCGCCCGGCGCAGGCGGGGGCCCGGGCGGTCGTGCGGGTGGTCGCGGACCCGGCCGGTGAGCCGCTGCTGCGTCCCGGCACCCTGGCGCACGTCCGGCGGGCGCTGGCAACCCTGCCCGAGCTCGCGCCGGCGCTGACCGCCTGGGGCGCCGCGGCCGGCCCGCACCGGGTGCTGCTGGCCGGGCCGCGGTCCTTCTGCGCCGGCGTGGTGCGTGCCATCGAGGTCGTCGACCGGGCCCTGGACCAGCGCGGCGCCCCGGTCTACGTGCGCAAGCAGATCGTGCACAACAGCCACGTGGTGCGCCGGCTGCAGGAGCGCGGGGCGGTCTTCGTCGACGAGCTCGACGAGGTGCCGGCCGGCGCCACGGTGATCTTCTCCGCCCACGGAGTGGCGCCGCAGGTGCGGGCGCAGGCGAACCGGCGCGGGCTGCAGGTAATCGATGCGACCTGCCCGCTGGTGGCCAAGGTGCACGCCGAGGTGCGCCGGTTCGCCGACGGCGGCGACACGGTCATCCTCATCGGTCACCACGGGCACGAGGAGGCCGTCGGCACGATGGGCGAGCGGCCCGGCGCCACCGTGCTCGTTCAGGATCGCGACGAGGCCGAGCGGGTGCAGGTGCCCGACCCGACGCGGGTCAGCTACCTGGTGCAGACCACGCTCGCGGCCGACGAGGTGAGCGGCATAGTGCAGGTGCTGGCCCGACGCTTCCCGCACCTGCAGGCGCCCCCCTCCGAGGACATCTGCTACGCCACCACCAACCGGCAGCTCGCCCTGCGCGCGGTGACCGGGCAGGCGCAGCTGGTGCTGGTGGTGGGCTCGGCCAACTCCTCGAACTCACAGCGTCTGGTGGAGACGGCGCGCCGCTGCGGCGTGCCCGCCCACCTCATCGACGACGTCGGCGGCCTCGACCTGGGGTGGCTCGCCGGCGTTGCGACGGTCGGACTCACGGCCGGCGCCTCGGCCCCCCAGGAACTCGTCGACGAGGTCGTCACCGCGATCGGGGGCCTCGGCCCCCTGCAGGTGCACGAGGCACGACTCGTCGAGGAGAACGTCCATTTCAACGTGCCCAAGGAGGTACGAACGTCATGACGATGCCACTTCGGCAGAGCGTCAGGATCGCCGCCTATCTGGCGGCCCAGAAGCTGCGCCACCGGGACAAGTTCCCCCTCCTCCTGGAACTGGAGCCCCTGTTCGCCTGCAACCTGGCCTGTGCGGGCTGTGGCAAGATCCAGCAGCCGGCCGACCAGCTGCGGCGCCGGATGCCGGTCGAGCAGGCCCTCGCGGCCGTCGAGGAGTGCGGCGCCCCGATGGTCTCGATCGCCGGCGGCGAGCCGCTCATGCACCCCCAGATCGACAAGATCGCCAACGAGCTGGTGGCGCGCAAGAAGTTCGTCTTCCTGTGCACCAACGCGACGCTGCTGCGCAAGTGGTGGGACCGGTTCGAGTTCAAGCCCTCGCCCTACTTCGCCTTCACGATCCACATCGACGGGCTGCGCGAGCGGCACGACGAGTCGGTGCAGCGCGAGGGTGTCTTCGACGAGGCCGTCGAGGCGGTGCGCTGGCTGAAGGAACGCGGGTTCCGGGTCACCTCGAACAGCACGTTCTTCACGACCGACAGCCCCCAGTCGGTCATCGACGTGCTGAACTACCTCAACGACGACCTCCAGGTCGACGAGATGATGATCTCGCCCGCCTACGCCTACGAGAAGGCCCCCGACCAGGAGCACTTCCTCGGCGTGCAGGAGACCCGCGAGCTGTTCCACAAGGTCTTCGCCGACGGCCGGCGCAAGAAGTGGCGCCTGAACCACTCACCGCTCTTCCTCGACTTCCTCGAGGGCAAGGTGGACTTCCCGTGCACGGCGTGGGGGATCCCGAGCTACTCGCTCTACGGCTGGCAGCGGCCCTGCTATCTGCTGAACGACGGCTACACGAAGACCTACAAGGAGCTGGTCGAGACGACCGACTGGGACAGCTACGGCCGCGGCCGCGACCCGCGCTGCGCGAACTGTATGGCGCACTGCGGCTACGAACCGACGGCGGTCCTGGCCACGATGGGCTCGCTCAAGCAGTCGCTGCGCGCGATGCACCCGTAACCCGTCGGCCGGGCGCTTCGGCCCGGAGGGGGGTTGTCGGATGATGCCTGACACTCCTCTCGTGGGCGAGAATGCGGGATGGCGTCATCTCCCGACCGGCTGGCCGCTGCGGAGCCGGGCTCACGGCGGGGTCCGGTTCGTCGCTGGGTCCGTGACCATCCGGCCGACATCGTCGACCTGTTCGTCTACGTCGTCGTGCTCAACCTCGCCATCGAGTACCTCCCTGCGGTCATCAGCGAGGGCTTCACCCTCTCGCTGCTGACGGCGGTCCTGCTGAAGGTCACGCTGGAGATCGTCCGGTTCCTCAAGGGTCGTATCGTGGCCCGGTTCCGGGTGGCTGCCACGCCGGGACCCAAGGTGGCGGCGGCGCTGGCGTTGTGGGTGGTGGCCGCCGGGAGCAAGTTCGTGGTGCTCGAGCTCGTGGCGCTGTTCTTCGGCGACTCGGTGAGCCTGGGCGGGTTCATCCCGGTCACGCTTCTCGTCGTCGTCCTGCTCCTGTCACGGAGTGCGGTGCGGCTCCTGCTGATCGACCCGGCAGCGGGCGCCTCCTGACGCGGGGGTCCGGTCGCACGTCATGTCACCAGTCATGTCGCAGCCTCGTCCAGTCGCACGTCATGTCGCCAGTCATGTCGCAGCCCTCGTCCGGCCGCACGTCATGTCGCCAGTCATGTCGCAGCCTCGCGTTGGTGCCGGGCTCAGGCTGCGCGACCCGTGCGACATGACGCGCGACGAGACCAAGTCGCCCCAGCCCAGTCGCCCCAGCCAAGTCG
>NZ_JBDIAQ010000004.1:0-74864 GCF_039812505.1 Intrasporangium sp.
CCACCGGACCAGCGCTCCCCACCGGACCGGCCCGCCCGGCCGCCGCGCCCGGTGCCGACGCCGCCCCCGGCCCGCCTGCTCGCCCCCCGCGGCCCGACCGTCGCCACGACCCGCCCGTAGGCCGATCTCTCCCGGCCCAGCCTGCGCCAGTGGTCCCGCACGAGGTTGGCGGTCACGGCGTAGAGCCAGGCGTGCGGGTCGTGCACCGCGGCGTGGTCCCGTAGCAGCCGCACGAACGCCTCGGTGGCGAGGTCGTGGCCGAGCTCGCGGTCACCGACCAGCCGCCCGGCCCACCCCGCGAGGGCACCGTAGTGCGCGTCGTAGATCTCCCGTACCGCGCGTTCCCTGTCGCGATCGCCGCTGCGCATCCGACCTCCGTGGGGGTGGTGGGTCGCGTCGGCGATCGGCCCGTGGACCATTGTCGCTCCACGGGCCGACCGGCGACCGGACGCGACGGGCACGTCAGCGCGTGAACCGGGCCTCGTAGACGGCGTGCCGCTGCCCGTCCTGCTCGGCCGCGTTGCCGACCGCCAGGACCAGGCGACCGCCGTGCAGGTCGTCGTGGTAGGTGACGTACGTCGTCCCGGCCGCCCCGCTCGAGGCGACCCTGCGCCAGTGGCCGCCACCCGGGTCGGCATGACCGAACAGGATGCCGGCCACCTGCACGGTCGCGTAGGTCGCCGCGGCCCGGTGGTCCCCGCGTCCCCAGGCGCGCACGAGACGGTCGGCGTAGGTCACCGGCCCGATCGGGTGCGCCTGCGAGAAGCGCACCGCGTAGGCGGCGTGGTTGCGGCCCTCGCCGAGCAGGACGTCGCTGACGCCGATCGTGACCGTGCCGCCGCGGGCATCGTCGTGGTAGGTGACGTAGATCGTGCCGGCCGCGCCCTGCCAGGAGGTCCGTCGCCAGCTGACCCCGCCGGGGGTGGAGTAGGCGAACAGGGCCCGCGCGACCGACCCGGTCGCGAGCAGGTCGGTCTGTCCCCGGTCCCCGCGACCCCAGGCCCGCACCAGGATGTCGGCGTAGGCGACCGGGTTCCGCGTCGGCACCGCGGAGGGCGTCGCTGCGCTCGCGACGGCGCTGGCGGGTGCCGCCGGAGCGGCGGCGTACCCGCCAGCGGTCGGTGTGGCCCCGGTTAGTGCGGCCCCGCTCAGTGTGGCACCGCAGAGGAGCGCGGTGGCGCCGGCGAGGACGAGGGACGGTGTGCTGGTCTTCATGTCGACCTCCCGAGGAACGTGGGCGAAGGCTTCGCCCCAACCCTTGAGACGCCGATGCGGGCAGGCCGGTTGGGTACCGGTCGGGCTCACCCCCAGAAGTCGTCCCAGCCGCCGGTCACCTCGACCCGGGCGGAGGAGCGCACCCGCTCGGTGACCGCGAACCGTCCCCGGTAGAACAGCAGCGGGCGGCCCGGCTGCACCAGCTCGAGACCTTGGACCCGTCCGACGACGACGTCGTGGTCACCGCCGGCGTGCACCGCGTCCACGGCGCAGTGCACCCGGGCCAGGACGTCCGGCAGGGCGGGGGCGTGGTACGCGGACAGGCGCCAGTCGAGGTTCTCGAAACGGGCCCCGGTCGGGGACCCGAAGCGGTCGACGATGTCCTGCTGGTCGTGGCGCAGGATGTTGACGCAGAACGTGCCTGTGTCGCGGATCCGCGGCCACGACCGCCCCCGGTGGTCGGCGCAGAAGAGCACGAGCGGGGGATCGAGCGAGACCGAGGTGAAGGACTGGCAGGCGAACCCGACCGGCCGGCGATCGCCGTCCAGGCCCGTCACGACGGTGACCCCGGTCGCGAAATGGCCCAGGACGTGGCGCATCCGGTCGGGATCGGGACGGGTTCCCGGGGCCGGTGGTTCGGACGCGGCGTGGTCGCGGTCGGCCTCGCCGCGGCTCACCGGGCGCCCCCGTCGACCTCGGGACCGGACGGCTCACCGAGCGCCTCCACCAGCGCGGCGAGCCGGGACGCCTCGTGCTCGGCGAAGGCCCCGTCGGCCTTCTGGATCGCCATCACCGCCACGGTGTCGAGGTCGTCGAGATCGAGGGTGACCCAGGGGGCTCCGCCGCCGAACTGGACCGACACGATCTGGGCCCACTCCAGGTGCCGGGTGACCACCAGGTTGCGCACGACCAGGCCGGCGCGGCTCGGCACCGCGCGAAGCGACGCGTAACGCCAGGCGAGCAGCGCGATCAGCACGCCGATCGCGAAGAACATCAGCCGGTCCACCGTGCTCCAGATCGCGTTGCCCGCCACGGTCGGCAGCAGCACCGCGAGCACGCCGAAGAGCACGAGCGAGCCCCACACGATCCCGAGGGCGACCAGCCGCCCCCGACGCGGGCGGAACAGCGCGAACGCCTCCGCGGAGCCGGACGCGCCGGGCCCACTCGCCGGGTCGGTCACGGCTCAGAGCCGGCAGGCGGCGATGTCGGTGACCAGGATCGCCCGCGCGCCCAGCTCGTAGAGCTGGTCCATGACCCGGTTGCGGCCGTACCGCGGCACCATCGCCCGCACCGCGACCCAGTCCTCGTCCTGCAACGGCGAGACCGTCGGCGACTCGAGCCCGGGGGTCAGCCCGGTGGCCCGGTCGATCAGCTCCCTGGGGCAGTCGTAGTCGAGCATCACGTAGGTCCGCGCCGTGCGCACCCCGGTCAGCCGTCGTTCCAGCACGTCGACGGCGACCTCGCGCCCGGGCCGGTTGCCCTTGATCAGCACCGCCTCGGAGTGCAGGATCGGGTCGCCGAAGGCCGCCAGGCCCTGGGCGCGCAGGGTCGTGCCGGTCTCGACCACGTCGGCGATGACGTCGGCCACGCCGAGGGTGATCGCGTTCTCCACGGCGCCGTCGAGCCGTACCACGTCGGCGTTGATCCCCCGGTCGGCCAGGTCCTTGGACACCAGCCCGGGGAAGGACGTCGCGACCCGCTTGCCCTCGATGTCGCCCACCGACGCGGCCAGTCCCGGCTTGGCGGCATACCGGAAGGTCGAGACGCCGAAGCCCAGGGTCATCAGCTCGATGGCGTCGACCCCCGCGTCGAGCAGCAGGTCGCGGCCGGTGATGCCGGCATCGACGGTCCCGGCGCCGACGTAGACGGCGATGTCGCGCGGGCGCAGGTAGAAGAACTCGACCTCGTTGTCCGGGTCGGTGACGAACAGCTCCTTGGGCTCGCGGCGGGTCCGGTAGCCCGCCTCGCGCAGCATCTCGATGCTCGACTCGGACAGGGAGCCCTTGTTGGGCACGGCAATTCGTAGCATCGGTCGACCTCAGAGGTGGGTGTAGACGTCGTCCAAGGTGATGCCCTTGGCGATCATGAGGACCTGGACGTGGTAGAGCAGCTGGCTGATCTCCGCAGCCGTCTCGGTGTGGGACTGGTACTCCGCGGCCATCCAGACCTCGGCCGCCTCCTCGACGATCTTCTTGCCGATCGCGTGGACGCCCGCGTCGAGGGCGCGCGCCGTGGCGGAGCCCTCCGGTCGGGTGGCGGCCCGGTCGGCCAGCTGCGCGTACAGCTGCTCAAAGCTCTTCACGGGGTCACAGCCTAACGAGGCGTATGCCGCTCACGACCGTCGGTTCACGCCGTGACCGGCGCCGCGGGCCGGGTGCGCGCCCCGCGCAGCGCGGCGACGGTCGCGACCGCGGCGGTGGCGGCCTCGTGCCCCTTGTCCTCCACCGAGCCGGGCAGGCCCGCCCGGTCGAGGGCCTGCTGCTCGTCGTCGCAGGTCAGCACGCCGAAGCCGACCGGGGTGCCGGTGCCGGTCGCCACCTGCGTGAGGCCGACGGTGGCGGCCTGGCAGACGTACTCGAAGTGCGGCGTGCCGCCGCGGATGACGACGCCGAGCGCGACGAGCGCGTCGTAGCGGGGTGCGAGGGTGGCGCAGGCCACGGGCAGCTCGAAGGTGCCGGGTACCCGGACCACGTCGACGTCCGTGACCCCGGCGTCGGCCAGGCCCCGGCGGGCCCCGTCGAGCAGCCCGGCCATGACCCGCTCGTGCCACCGGGCGGCGACGACCGCGACGCGCAGCCCGCGGCCGTCCGCCGAGATCTCGGGGGCGCCGGCCTTCATGCCGTCTCCTCGTCGCTGTGGTCGAGGACCAGGTCGTGGCCCATCCGGTCGCGTTTCGTCTCGAGGTAGCGCTCGTTCTCGGCGCTGACCCCGGTCTGGAGCCGCTCGACGGCCACGACGTCGACGCCGTGCGCCCGCAGCGCCGCCACCTTGCGGGGGTTGTTGGTCAGCAGCACGACGTGGCGCACCCCGAGGTCGTGCAGGATCGCGATGGGCGCGATGTACTCGCGGGCGTCGACGGGCAGCCCGAGCGCGGTCTGGGCGTCGACCGTGTCGGCGCCGCGGTCCTGCTCGGCGTACGCGCGCAGCTTGTCGACCAGCCCGACGCCACGGCCCTCGTGGCCGCCGACGTAGACCACCACGCCGCCCTCTCGTCCCACCCGCGCGAGCGAGGCCTGCAGCTGCGGGCCGCAGTCGCAGCGCAGGGAGCCGAACGCGTCACCGGTCAGGCACTCGGAGTGCAGCCGGGTCAGCACCGGCCCGCGTCCCAGCCCTCGGGGGCTGACCAGGGCGACGTGCTCCTCGCCGGTGAAGGTGTCCCGGTACCCGTGGACGGTGAAGGTGCCGTGCCGGGTCGGGATGCGGGTGGTCGCCAGCCGCTCGACGCGGTCGTGGCGGCGGCGCCACTCGATCAGCGCCTCGATGGTCAGCACGGGCAGACCGTGTGCGCGGCCGAGGTCGAGCACCGCGTCGTAGCGCATCATCGCGCCGTCGTCGTGCACGAGCTCGCCGATGACGCCGACCGGCGGCAGGCCGGCCAGCCGGGCCAGGTCGGTGGCCGCCTCGGTGTGTCCCGGCCGGGCGAAGACCCCGCCGGCCCGGGCCCGCAGCGGGAGCACGTGGCCGGGCCGCACCAGGTCGGCCGGCTCGCTCGCCGGGTCGGCCAGCACCTGGACGGTACGGGTGCGGTCCGCCGCGCTGATGCCGGTGGTCACGCCTTGGGCCGCGTCGACCGAGACGGTGTAGGCGGTGCGCAGCGGGTCCCGGTTGTCGGCGACCATCAGCGGCAGCTCGAGCCGGTCGGCGACCGCGGCGGTCATCGGCGCGCACAGGTAGCCCGACGAGTGCCGGATCGTCCAGGCCAGCCAGTTGCCGGTGGCGGTGGCGGCGGCCAGCACGACGTCGCCCTCGTTCTCCCGGTCGGCCGAGTCGAGGACCAGGACCGGGCGTCCCTGCCGCAGGGCCTGCAGGGCGTCCTCGACGGTGGCCAGCTCCCCGGTCATGACCGCACCCCCGTCGCGGTGCCGGCCGGCTCTCGCGCGGACAGCAGCCGCTCGACGTACTTGGCCAGGACGTCGACCTCGATGTTGACGAGGTCACCGACCTGCTTGCGGCCCAGGGTCGTCAGCTCCAGCGTCGTCGGGATCAGGGAGACCGAGAAACCGTCGTCGCGCACCCCGGTCACCGTCAGGCTCACCCCGTCGACCGTGACCGAGCCCTTCTCCGCCACATACCTGGCGAGCCCCGGGTCGAGGCCGAACGCGACGTCCTCCCAACGCTCCCCCGCGGTCCGCGCGGTGACGACCGCGGTGCCGTCGACGTGGCCCTGCACGACGTGGCCCCCGAACCGGCCGTCGGCCGGCATGGCGCGCTCCAGGTTGACCCGGTCGCCCGGGGCGAGGGCGCCGAGCGAGCTGCGCCGCAGGGTCTCGGCCATGACGTCGACCGTGAAACCCGACGTGTCGTGGTCGGTCACGGTCAGGCACACCCCGTTGACGGCGATCGAGGACCCCCGCACGGCATCGGGGACGACACCCGGTCCCTCGATCCGCACGACCGCGGAGTCGTGCCCCCGGTCGACCCGGGTGACCGTGCCGAGCTCCTCGACGATTCCGGTGAACATCGCTACTCCTTCGCGACAGCGTGGATGCGCACGTCATACCCGATCACGCGCACGTCATTGATCCGCAGCCGGCGGATCCCGGCCATGGTGGTGATGCCGAGGTCTCCCACGGCGGGCGTGCCCGCGCCGAGCAGCGCGGGTGCCAGGTAGGCATAGACCTCGTCGACCAGCTCGCTGCGCACGAACGCCGCCGCCAGCGTCGGCCCGCCCTCGAGCCAGACGTCGCGGATCCCCTTGTCCCACAGCGCCGCCAGTGCCGCGGCCGGATCGTGGGTCGGCAGCACCTGCAGCGCACCGGGCCCGTCCGCGACGCGGGCGCCGGCCGGCACCGGCCGCAGCCCCATCACAGCGCGCAGCGGCTGGCGGGGCAGCGGCCGGTCGTCGAGGTCGCGCACGGTCAGTCGCGGGTCGTCGGCCAGCACCGTGCCGGTGCCGACCAGCACGGCGTCGCGGGCCGCCCGCAGCCGGTGCACGTCGGCCCGCGCCTGCTCGCCGGTGACCCACCGGCTGGTGCCGTCGGCGGCGGCACTGCGACCGTCGAGGGTCGCCGCGAACTTCCAGGTCACCAGCGGCCGGCCGAGCCGGACGGTGCGGGCCCACCGCTCGTTCAGGGCCTCCGCGGCGGCCGCGCAACAGCCGCCGAGGACGCGCACCCCGGCGCGTCGCAACACCCGGGTCCCGCCGGCCGCCGCCGGGTTGGGGTCGGACTGCGCGTAGACGACCGCCTCCACGCCGGCGGCCACGAGCGCGTCGGCGCACGGGCCGGTGCGGCCGGTGTGGGCACACGGCTCCAGCGTCACGTAGGCGGTGCAGCCGCGGGCGCGCTCGCCGGCCCGGGTCAGGGCGGCCACCTCGGCGTGGGGGGTGCCGGCTCCGGCGTGGACCCCCTCCGCGACGACCTGGCCGGCCCGGTCGACCAGCACGCAGCCGACCCGCGGGTTCGGGTCCGGCCAGCGTCCTCGCTCCGCGAGCTCGAGCGCACGCTGCATCCACCGGGTGTCGGGCATCGTGGTCACGCCAACCGCGCGGCTTCCGGTTCGCGGCTCGGACGCTCGGCCCGGGAGGCGCGCAGCCAGACCACGAAGCCGTAGATCACGAAGACCGAGTAGACGGCGTACAGCACGGCCGTCGGCAGGTAGCCGGAGTGCACGAGCAGCGGCACGCCGACGAGGTCGACGGCGATCCAGCAGAGCCAGAACTCGTTCCAGCCGCGCGCCATCGCATAGGTCGCGACCATCGAGCCGATGAAGATCCACGCGTCGCACCAGTAGTACCACCGCGGGGCCGGCCAGCCGGCGCCGATGGTGGCGAACACCCACTGCACCACGGCGACGCCGACGACCCATACGAGCGCCATGCCGAGCCGTTCCCGAGCGGTCGCCCACCGGGGCGTGATCGCTGGTCTGGACCGGTCCCGTCCGTCCTCGCGCTGGACCTGTCGCCAGCGCCACCAGCCGTAGACGCTGGTCAGGATGAAGAAGATCTGTCGCCCGGACTGCCCGAACAACGGTGCGCGCCCGTCCGGGATGTCGAAGGTCACCGTGATGTAGACGAAGAAGAGCAGGACGTTGCCGATGATCCCGACCGGCCAGGCCCAGACCCGCCGGAGCAGGCCGCCGACCGCCGAGCCGAGGCCGAAGAGCACCCCGACCAGCTCGAGCCAGTGCAGCTGGTAGCCGCCGATCGGGATGCTGGCCTCGTAGAGCCAGCGCAGCACGTCCATCTGGTCCTCCTCGGTGTCCGGTCGAATGCTGGGCCGAGATCCGGGGGAGGCACCATGGTGACGACGCCCGCGCCGGTCCGCCGGACCGGGGCTGACGCCACCTCGTGCTGCCTCCCATCCGGACTTTCACCGTCGGTCCCGGAGTTCCACCAGGTCAACCGGCCGCTGGCTGCGGCCGGGTCGCGGACTGTCACCGCCGGCTCGGAATTGCACCGACCCCGGAGCACGTACTCGCATTATGGCACCGACCCGCGCCCGCGCCCCAACCGCCGGTCACCTGACGAGAGGCACGGGTATGCCGCCGAGCCGGCCGAGCGGCATACCCACCACCCGGGGGTGGCCCGGTGGGCAGGACGGCTCGGCGGCCTCAGTGCGCGTGGCGTTGCGCGAGGGCGCGCAGCCGCTCCACGGCGGCGGCGGCGTCCGGCGCGCCGTACACGGCGGACCCGGCGACGAAGACGTCGGCACCGGCGTCGGCGCATCGTTCGAGCGTGTCGCTGCCGACCCCCCCGTCGACCTGCACCCAGATCTCGCCGCCGTGGCGCCGGACCGCCTCGCGCACCTCGCGCACCTTGGGCAGCTGGTCGGCCAGGAAGGACTGGCCGCCGAAGCCGGGCTCGACGGTCATCACCAGGACCATGTCGAGCTCGGGCAGCAGGTCCGCGTAGGGCGCGAACGGCGTGCCCGGCTTCAGCGCCATCGCCGCCCGGGCGCCGGCGGCGCGGATCGCCCGGGCGAGGGTCCGCGGGTCGCGGGCCGCCTCGACGTGGAAGGTCACCGAGCCGCACCCCGCCTCGGCGTACCCGGGCGCCCAGCGGTCCGGGTCCTCGATCATCAGGTGCGCGTCGATCGGGACCGGGCTGACCTGCAGCAGCGCCTCGACGACGGGCAGCCCGAGCGTGAGGTTGGGCACGAAGTGGTTGTCCATCACGTCCACGTGCGCCCAGTCGGCGTTGGCGATCCGCTTCAGCTCCGCCTCGAGGTTGGCGAAGTCGGCGGACAGGATGCTCGGTGAGATCAGCACGGGCCCAGCCTAGGCGCGCCGGGCCGGCCGCCCGCCGCCCTCACGGCTTCCCGGGGACGAGCTCGCGCAGCCCCGGGACCACGTCCTCGACGAAGCTGGTGAGGAAGCGTTCCTGGTCGTGGCCCGGTCCGTGCACGACCAGGTGGTCGAAGCCGAGGTCGGTGTACTCCTTGACCCGGGCCACGACCTCGGCGGGGTCCGCGGTGGCTATCCAGCGCTTCGTCACCGTCGCCAGGGGCAGCCGGTCGGCGGCCGCCTCCATCTCCTGGGGGCTGGCGATCGAGTGCTTCTGCTCCGCGCTGAGCGACAGCGGCGCCCAGAACCGGCAGTTCTCGGCCGCCTGGTCGGCGTCCCGGTCGTAGGAGATCTTCAGCTCGATCATCCGGTCGATCCCCGCCGCACTGCGACCGGCCTTCTGCCGGCCCTCGGCGACCGCGGGCAGCAGCGCGTCCGAGTAGAGGGCGGCCCCCTTGCCGGAGGTGCAGATGAACCCGTCGCCCACCCGCCCGGCGTACCGTGCGACCAGCGGTCCGCCGGCGGCGACGTAGACCGCGGGCAGCGGGTCCGGACGGTCGTAGATCCGGGCCCCGACGGTCCGGTAGTAGTCGCCCTCGAACGTCACCTCGTCCTCGGTCCACAGGGCGCGGATCAGGCGCACCGCCTCACGGAGCCTGCCGAAGCGCTCCTTGAAGGCCGGCCACTCCCCTTCCGCCACGGACCCGACGGCGATCTCGTTGAGCGCCTCTCCCGTACCGACCCCGAGCATCACCCGACCGGGAGCCAGGCACCCCATCGTGGCGAACGCCTGGGCGATGACGGGCGGGTTGTAGCGGAACGTCGGAGTCAGAACCGAGGTGCCGACGACGACGCGTTCGGTACGAGCCAGGACCCAGGGCATCCAGCCCAGCGCGCTGGGCGCGTGCCCGCCGGTGAGGCGCCACGGCTGGAAGTGGTCGGAGATCATCACCGAGTCGAGGCCGAGCCGTTCGGCCAGCACCGCGTACTCGCCGAGCTCCTTGGGGCCGAACTGCTCGGCCGACGCCTTGTAACCGATCTTCATGTGCCTTCCTCTCCCTCTCGTGACGTGCTGCTCGCACCTGGCCGGCGCCCCTTGCGGGCCCGGGAACGGCCGGCCGACGGGTCGATGGGTCCTGCCGCGGTCCGGCCGGCCTGCGTCGCGACCACGCCCGTCCTCACGAGCACGGCGCGCTCCCGACCAGGGGCAGGGACCGGCGGCTGCGCTCCACGAAGACGTCGAACCCCGCCGCCCGTGCGGTGGCCTCGTCCGGCACCCGGCCGTATGTCGTGGTGCGCTGGCGCACCGGCCGTCCGGCGAGGTCGGCGATGGAGCGCATCTCGGCGATGGACTTCAGCGACCCGAAGGACGAGCCGGCCATCCGGCTGATCGTCTCCTCCATCAGGGTCCCGCCCAGATCGTCCGCCCCGGAGCCCAGCATCGTGGCGCAGCCGCTCGGACCGAGCTTGACCCACGAGCACTGCACGTGGTCCACGAGTCCGTGCAGCATGACCCGGGCCAGCGCGTGCACGGCGAGGTTCTCCCGTGGGCTGGGTCCCGGCCGGGCCAGGCCGGCCAGGTAGATCGGCGCGTTGTGGTGGATGAAGGGCAGCGGCACGAACTCGGTGAAGCCGCCGGTCTCGGCCTGGATCCGCGCCAGCAGGCGCAGGTGCCCGACCCAGTGACCGGGGTGGTCGACGTGTCCGTACATCATGGTCGCGGTGGTGGGGATGCCGAGCCGGTGCGCGGTCGTGACGACCTCGACCCAGGCCGAGGTCGGCAGCTTGCCCTTGGTGAGCACCCACCTGACCTCGTCGTCCAGGATCTCCGCCGCCGTACCGGGCAGCGAGTCCACCCCGGCCTCGCGAGCACGTTGCAGCCACTCCCTGACCGGGATCCCCATCCGGGTCGCGCCGTTCAGGACCTCCATCGGCGAGAAGGCGTGCAGGTGCAGGTCCGGCGCCGCGGACTTGACCGCCCGCGCGAGGTCGAAGTAGAAGGTGTCCGGCAGCCGGGGGTCGATCCCGCCCTGCATGCAGACCTCCGTGGCGCCGACCTCCCACGCCTCCCTGGTCCGTCCGGAGACCTGCTCCAGGGACAGCGTGTAGGAGTCGGCGTCGTCACGGCGTTGCGCGAAGGCACAGAAGCGGCATCCGGTGTAGCAGACGTTGGTGAAGTTGATGTTCCGGTTGACCACGAAGGTGACCTCGTCGCCGACGGTGTCGGCGCGCAGCGCGTCGGCCAGTGAGCACAGCCGCGCCAGCGCCTCGCCGTCGCAGGACGCCAGGGCCAGGGCCTCCTCGTCGGAGAGCGCACCGGGACGGCTCTCGGCGGCCCGGAGCGCCGTCTTCACGTCGGCGGGCAGCCGCTCCGGCGCAGCGACGCGCCCCGCCTCGGCTCGCACCGCCGCCCAGCTCCCGAAGGCTCCGCCGGCTGCGTCCCGGTCGCTGCGTCCGGCCGACCGGCGCCCCTCCCGGTCGATCGCCACGTGCAGGTCGGTCCGGCCGGAGGCCTGCACCCCCGGTCCCGCTGCACCCGCCACGTCGGCTGCCACGGAGACCGGGTCCTGCCACGGCCGCCCGGTGACCACCCCGCCCACCCGGGCCAGCCCGGTCCCGGGGTCGGCGAGCGCAGCCACGTGCTCGGCCAGCCTCGGGTGGACCCACGGCTCGCCGCGGAGCACGAACTCGGGCCGGACCGCCAGCCGTTCCGCCAGCGTGAACCCGGCCGCCCGGGTGGCGTCCTGCAGCGCCTGCACCTGCGGCCACGCCCGCTCCGGGTTGACGTGGTCCACGGTGACGGGAGACACCCCACCCCAGTCGTCGATGCCGGCCGCGAGCAGGTCGGCAAGCGACTCCGGCTCGGTCAGGTTGGGCGGTGCCTGGAGCGACACGCCGGGACCGAGCACGATCCGGGCGACGGCGATCGTGGCGAGGTACTCCTCGTGCGCCAGGTCGGGAACGGCCCGCATGGCAGTGTCCGGCTTGGCCCGGAAGTTCTGGACGATCACCTCCTGGATCCCCGAGTAGAGCCGGGCGATCGTGCGCAGCTGGAGCAGCGCGTCGGCCCGCTCCGGCAGGTTCTCCCCGATGCCCACCAGCAGCCCGGTCGTGAACGGGACGTTGACCCGTCCGGCGTCGTGCAGCGTGCGCAACCGGACCGCCGGCTGCTTGTCGGGCGAGCCGTGGTGGCAGCCGCCCGGCTCCGACCACAGCCGCTCCGACGTGGTCTCCAGCATCATCCCCATCGAGGCCGCGACGGGCTTGAGCCGCTGCAGCTCCTCCCACGAGAGCACGCCGGGGTTCAGATGCGGCAACAGGCCGGTCTCCTCGAGCACCCTGATCGCGAGCGCGCGCAGGTAGTCGACCGTCGAGGCATACCCCTTGCTCTGCAGCCACTGCGCCGCCTCGGACCACCTGCCCTCCGGCCGGTCGCCCAGGGTGAACAGCGCCTCCTTGCACCCGGCGTCGGCCCCCGCGCGGCAGATCTCGAGCACCTCGTCCGGGGACAGGTACGGTTGCGCTACCTTGGCGGGCGGCTGGACGAACGTGCAGTAGTGACAGCGGTCCCGGCAGAGCCGGGTGACGGGGACGAACACGTTGCGCGAGTAGGTGATCGTGGCGGCCCGTCCCTGGTCGGCCAGCGCCCGGTCGCGGATCCCGGCGGCGATCCCGCACAGCTCGGCCAGCGCTTCTGCTCGTACCGCCAGGAGCGGGACGAGCTCGTTCGCCGACAGGGTGCGACCGAGCGCCGCCCGGTGCAGGGCACGGCTGACCTCTCGGGGGTTGGGCTCCGTGGTCATCGCTCAGGAACCGAACCGGGCCGTGCCGGCCTTGAGCACGGTCAGCTCGCCGACGTTGGCCTCGAAGTGCGCCATACCGTCCCGGACCCCCGACCGGACCTCGATCTCGTCGCCGGGCAGCACCGGGGCGCTGAGCCGGACGTTCAGCTCGGTGAGGTCCGCGGGGTGCTCCCCGGTCTGGTCCGCGACGATCCGGGTGGCGATACCGAGGGTGCACAGTCCGTGCAGGATCGGCCGCTCGAACCCGTTGGCCGACGCGACCTCGGGGTCGACGTGCACCGGGTGCCGGTCGCCGGTCAGCCGGTACAGCACCGCCTGCCCCCTGCTGGTGGCGTAGCGGTCGCTGTGGTCCAGCTCGACCGGCTCGGTCACCGGCCTGGCTGGGCCGCGTTCGCCACCGAAGCCGCCCAGGCCCGGCAGGAAGATGTCATAGGTCGCCGAGAACTCCCGCGCGGTCACCTCGATCTGCACCAGCGCGGCCTTGCCCTTGTCCAGGACGGCCGCGACCCGTCCGCTCATCTCGAGCGCTCCGGCGGGGGGCAGCGGATGGTGCACGACGAGTCCCTGGGCGGCGTGCAGCGAGCGGGTCGGGTCGTAGGCTCCCAGCCGGCCCGCGGCCTCGACCGCCCACAGCCCCAGTGCGCAGGCGTAGGTGGGCAGGACGCGCAGGTCTCGTTCGTAGACCAGGTCCAGCCGGTCCTCCGGCGCGCCGACCGCCAGCGCGTAGAGGATCGCAGCGGCCTCGTCGTACGACGCGGTGTGGCTGCCCAGGTCGGTGCCGGTCAGGTCGGCGAGCGCGCGTGTCATCTCGCTCATCGGAACGCCGCCAGCCCGGTGATCGCCTGACCGAGGGTGAGGGTATGGATCTCGTTGGTGCCCTCGTAGGTGTAGACCGACTCGAGGTTGGTCATGTGCCTGATGACCGGGTACTCCAGGGTGATCCCGTTGGCGCCGAGGCTGTTGCGCGCCTCCCGGGCGACCTCGACGGCCTGACGGACGTTGTCCATCTTGCCGAAGCTCACCTGGGCAGGAGTCAGCCTCCCGGCGTCCTTGAGCCGGCCGAGGTGCAGTGCCACCAGGGTGGACCGGTTGACGCTGACCATCATCTCGACGAGCTTGCGCTGCACCAGCTGGAACCCGGCGATGGGCCTGCCGAACTGCTCGCGGCTCAGGCTGTAGTCCAGGGCTGCCTCGTAGCAGGCCCGAGCGGCCCCGACCGCGCCGAACAGGATGCCGAACCGCGCCTCGTTCAGGCACGACAGCGGGCCGCGCAGACCGACGACGCCGGGCAGCACGGCAGACTCCGGCAGCCGGACGTCCTGCAGCACCAGCTCGGAGGTGACCGACGCCCGGAGCGAGGCCTTGGCATGGATGTTGCTGGCGGCGAACCCGGGCGTCGTCGTGGGGACGACGAAGCCGCGGATGCCCTCGTCGGTCCGCGCCCAGACGACGGCGACATCGGCGATGCCGCCGTTGGTGATCCACATCTTGGTGCCGTTGAGCACCCAGTCGGAGCCGTCCCGTCGGGCGACGGTGCGCATGCTGCCCGGGTCCGACCCGGAGTCGGGCTCGGTGAGGCCGAAGCAGCCGATCGCCTCGCCTGCGGCCATCTGGGGCAGCCACTCCTGCTTCTGCTCCTCGGAGCCGAACGCGTGGATGGGGAACATGGCCAGCGAGCCCTGCACGGACACGAAGCTGCGGAACCCGGAGTCACCCGCCTCGAGCTCGAGGCAGGCCAAGCCGTAGCTGACCGCGTTGGTGCCGGCGCAGCCGTAACCGTCCAGGTGCATACCGAGCAGCCCCAGGCTGCCCATCTCGGTGGCGAGGTCGCGAGGGAAGACGCCTTCCTCGTACCACCCGGCTATGTCGGGCAGGACACGGTCGACGACGAAACGTCGCACGGTCTGCTTGATCGCGCGTTCGTCCTCGTCCAGCAGGCCGTCGACGGCCAGGAAGTCGCGTGGGTCGTTGGCCCGGCGCGGGTCCAGGGCTTTGCTCATCGTGGCTCCTTCATCTCGTGGTGGTCGGCTCACGGCCCACGTGGCGGTCGTGGGCCGCCTGGATCGCCCGGTGCCTGGCCGGTGAGTCGAGCAGTTCGATCCGGCGTTGCTGCCAGTGCGCGGCGTCGATGTCGTCGCTGACGACGGCGTCGAGGAAGCCCTTGGTGGCGGCCACCGCCGCCAGCTCGGTCGCCGCGATCCGCGCGAGCAGCTCGGTGGCGTGCCCGGCCGTCGCGCCGCCGGGGACCACGGCGCTGGCCAGTCCGGCGGCCACGGCGGCCGGACCGCCGAACCGCTCACCGAGCAGGAACAGCCGGCGGACCGCGTCGATCGGGTAGGTACGGGCGTGCCGGTCCAGTGCGTCGGGGCTGTAGAGCAGCCCCAGGCGGATCGCCGGCACCTGGACGTAGCCGTCCTCGGCGATGACGCGCAGGTCGCAGGCCAGCGCGAGGTCGGCCGCCGCCCCGAGGCACGGCCCCTCGACGGCGGCCACGACGACGCGCGGGCACTGCAGGATCGCGGCGCGGACCCGGGTGACGTCGTCGTCGTACGCCAGGTCTGCCCGCGTCCCGGTCAGCTCGGCGAAGTCGGCGCCGGCCGAGAAGGTGGTTCCCGCGCCGCGCAGCACCAGGCCGGTCACGTCGTCGGGGATGTCGGCCAGTGCGTCGGCCAGCCCACGAAGCATGTCGCGGGTCAGGGCGTTGCGCCGTCGCGGCGCGTCGAGCACCAGGTGCAGGACGCCGCCGTGTCGCTCCGTGGCCAGGCCCGCCGTCATGGGACGGACCCCTGCGCCGGCGACCAGCGCTGCGCCATCGCGGTGCGGTCGAAGCCGAGCACCTCCTCGAGGTCCTCGGAGACGTCGAGCAGGAAGTGCTCGCGGCCCGCACGGGCCACCAGCTGGGCGCCCACGGGAAGCCCGTCCGCCAGGCCACACGGCACCGAGGCTGCGGTGACCCCGGCGGTGTTGAACGGGACGGCGAACGGGAAGGCGCCCCACAGCGCGTCGACGTCCCGGCCGGCGATCTGCGTCGGCCGCTGCCCGAGCGGGAAGGCCGGCACCGCGTTCGTCGGAGTGAGCAGGATGTCGTAGTCGTCGAACAGCCGGTCGATGCGCTGCCGGTACTCCGGCAGCGCGTCGTGGGCGCGCGCCACGTCGGACGGGTCGAGTCTCAGGGCGGCGCGCAGCGACGACCGCTCGTAGCGGGTCAGCTCGTCGGCGAAGCGTTCGAGCAGGTGACCGCGCTCGCGGTGCTCGTCCTCGAGCACGAGGGGTCCGAAGATCTCCTCCCAGCCCTGCACCGGCAGGTCGGTCTGGGTGACGACGTGACCCAGCAAGGACATTGCCCGGGAGGCCTGCTCGACCGCGGCGGCGACCCCCGGGTCGACGGGCCGCCCTTCGGGCCGGGGACAGTAGGCAACGCGAAGGGGTCCGGTCACCGTGCGCCGCGCGAGGTCCCGGTCGGCGAGCACCCCCAGCATCACCCGGGCGTCGGCCACGCGAGAGGCCAGCGGGCCCCCGCTGACGAAGTCGGTCATCGCGCGGAACCCCTTCTCGTCCGGCACGACACCGGGTGAGGGCTTGAGACCGTAGAGCCCGGTGAAGGCGGCGGGGATCCGGATGGACCCGCCGCCGTCGGAACCGACCGCGACCGTGGCCAGCCCAGCCGCGACCGAGGCGGCGGCGCCCCCGCTGGACCCGCCGGGTGTCCGGGTCGGGTCCCACGGGTTGCCGGTGTCGGGCCCCAGCAGGTTGTCCGTCGTCGCGGACTGGCCGAACTCGGCGGTGTTGGTCTTGCCGAGGAACACGCCACCGGCGGCGCGCAGCCGCCGGACGACGCCGGAGTCGTGCTTGGCGACCTGGTCTCGGTAGACCAGTGAGCCCAGGGTGGTCACCACGCCGCTCACGTGGAACGCGTCCTTCACCGACACCGGCACTCCGGCCAGCGGGCCGACCTGCCCGCCTTCGGCGTAGGCCCGCTCCGCCGCACGGGCCTGTCCCAGCGCCAGCTCCGGGGTGACCCGGACGAAGGAGTGCAGCTGCGGGTCCAGCTGCTCGATCCGGGTGAGGAAGGTCTCGGTGACCTCGACCGGGCTCAGCTCCCGGCTGCGGTAGCTCGCCACCAGCCGGGCGATCGAACGCCACGGCAGGTCGTCCCCCGCCGGCTGGTCGTCACCCATGCGGGTACACTCCCCCGCTGATCCCGTACACCTCACCCGTGACGTAGCCGGCCTGGTCGGAGACGAGGAACGAGGTCAGGTTGGCGACGTCGTCCGGCTGGCCGATCCGGCCCACCAGCGAGCGCTTCTCGGCGTACCCGCTGAAGAACTCGTCCGGGTAGATCTTGCGCAGGAAGTCGTTGTAGATCAGGCCCGGGGTGATGGCGTTCACCCGAACGCCGTGCCTGCCGTTCTCCGCCGCCGCGACCCTCGTCAGGGCCAGGACGCCGGCCTTGGCGGCCGAGTAGGCCGCGCCGTGCTCGGTCGAGGTCTCGTACGCCGCGATGGAGCTGATGTTCACGATCGACCCGGACCCGGCCCGGATCATGTGCGGCAGGGCGTGCCGCATGCCCAGGAAGGTCCCGGTCAGGTCGACGTCGAGACAGCGCTGCCAGGTCTGCAGGGACATCTCGGCCACCGGCTCGATCTTCGACCAGCCGGCGTTGTTGACCAGCACGTCCAGCCGGCCGCGCTCGGACACGACACGGTCCATCGCGGCCGCCACCGCGTCAGGGTCGCTGACGTCGAGGACGAACGAGGTGAAGTCCCGGCCGTGCTGCTCCGAGAGGGCTCGGGCCAGTTCCCCGCTGCGCCGCTCGTGGGTGTCGGTCACCACGACGTCGAACCCGTCTGCGGCCAGCCGCCTGCTGATCGCGGCGCCGATGCCGGCACCCGCCGCAGCGGTGACCACGGCCACCTTTCGCTCTGTCATGGGTCTCTCCTTCGAGGTCTTGGTCGGGTTCAGGCCCGCACGGCGGGGATGATCTCGTCGGCCAGCTGCTCCATGTGCCTCATGCGGCCGCCGGACAGCAGGGCGAACGTGATCCGGTCGATGTCCAGGGCGCACAGCTGCTTGAGCCGTGCGACGCAGTGCTCGGCGGTGCCGGCGAGGGCCACCGACTTGACGAACTCGTCGCTGACCACCTGCTTGTGACCCGCGTGCCGGGACAGGTGGTCCACGAGGTGGTACTGGGAGTTGGCGGCCGCGAACTCGGGACGGAACTTCTCCCAGGCCGCCGGCATCGTCTTCCACACGTCGAAGGTGGCGGCCTGGCTGGTCGCCCAGGCCCGCACCCCGGACATCGCCTTCTCCTCGTCGTCGTCGACGGCCATGGTGACGACCAGGTCGATGGTCAGCTCGGAGCGGTCGCGGCCGGCCTTGTCCAGGCCCTCGTAGATGTACTTCAGCTGCCAGTCGACGAACTCGGGGTCGGCCGCCCCCATCAGGACGGCGCCGTCGCACTTGCGGCCGCACAGGCGCAGCATCCCGGGCTGGGACACCGCCAGGTAGATCGGGATCTGCCGGGTCGCGGTGGCCAGCTTCACCTTCGTGCCGTACAGCTCCTGCTCTTCGCCGGTGAACAGGGCCCGGAACTCGTCGATCCCGTCGGACAGCTCGGAGAGCTTCGAGGGCTTGCCGCCGGCGCCGTAGACCGCGGACCAGCCGGCTCCCAGACCGAGCATGGCGTGCCCGTTCGAGAGCTCGTCGAGGGCGATCGTCGCGTTGGCGGTGACCGTGGGGTGCCGGGTGAGCAGGTTGGTCACGGCCGAGCCCACGTACATCTTCTCGGTGGCCAGCGCCGCGAGGTTCATCGCGGCGTAGACGTCCTTCATGCCCAGCTGGAAGTCGATGAACCACATCGCCTCGAAGCCCTTGGCCTCCGCGGCGGCGGCCAGCTCGGTGACGTTGGCAAGCGGTTCACGAGGGCTGACGCCCATCGAGAGTCCCCAGCGGTCCATGGTCAGTTCCTTTCGTCGAGCGTGGCGCGCAACACCTCGGTCACGCCCTGTGGGTTGTCGATGTTCACCAGGTGCCCGGCGTCCGGGATCTCGTGGTAGTGAGCGTCCGGAAGCGCGTCGAGGATGATCTGCGCTGCCTTGAGCGGGCAGAAGGTGTCCTGCGTGGCCCCGACCACGTCGACGTGGACGCCGACCCCGGCCAGCGACGGCGTCAGCGGGTCGTCGCGGAGGGCGGCCATGGCGGCGGCCGCGTTGCGGTAGCCGGCACCGTCGCCCACGGCAGCGAGCCGGGCCGCGACGACGTGGTCGAGCTGCTCGTGTGCCACGGCGAGCCCGGCCGCCGTGTCGTCGCGCAGCGCGGCCGCGAACTCCGGTGAGCCGGTGTCGGCGGCCAGGTCCATGCGCGTGTGGTAAAAGCCCACCGCGGCACGGCCGACCACCGAGGAGGTGCCCAGCACGACGGCCTGCCGTACCAGGTCCGGGCGCCGGGCCGCGGCCCAGAGCGCGACGGTGCCACCGAGTGAGAACCCCACCACGACGGCGGGACCGCTCACCTGCTCGAGGAAGCCGACCAGGTCGCCGCCGAGCTGGGCCAGGGTGGCCGCCGCGGCACCGATGGTCGTGTCGCCGTGACCGCGCAGGTCGTAGGCGAAGGTGTGGCGCTCGCCCAGCGCGGCCTGTTGGTTCGACCAGGTGTGCCGGTCCTCGGCGAGACCGTGGATCATGACCACCGGCTCACCGGTGCCCACCTCCGTGTAGGCCACGTCGATGTCGCCGATCCGGGCTGTGCTCATCGTGCCTCCAGCTGACGTTGCAGGTCGATCTTGCGGATCTTGCCGGCCGCGGTGACCGGCATCTCCGCGACGCAGACGAGCGCCTCGGGCAGCTTCCGCGGAGACAGCCCGCGCGCGCTGAGCCAGTCGTTGAGCTCCTTGAGCGTGGGGGCCGTACCGTTGGGCACGATGACGGCGCAGATCCGCTCGCCGAGCCGCTCGTCGGGAGCGCCGATCACGGCGACCCGACGCACCGCCGGGTGCGCCGCGATCGCGTCCTCGATCGGGACCGGTGAGATGTTCACCCCGCCGCGGATGATCAGGTCCTTCAGCCGCCCGGTCAGGTGCAGGTAGCCCTCGTCGTCGATCGTGGCGAGGTCGCCGGTCCGGAAGAACCCGTCCGGGGTGACCAGCGACCGGTACAGCTCCTCCTGGCCGAGGTAGCCGACGAACACCTGTGGTCCCCGGATCGCCAGCTCACCGGACCCGTCGGGGTCCGGATCCAGGACCGTCAGCTCCAGGTCCGGCAACGGCATACCCGCCGAGGAGGTGACCTTGGCGAGGTCGCCCCCGGGGAGGCAGGTCGTCCCGGCCCCCTCGGTCATGCCCCACAGCACCGTGACGAAGGTGTCCGGTGCCTGCCGGGTCGCGTCCTCGAGCAGGCTCGGCGGCACAGGGGCGCCACCGCAGAGGAAGATCCGCAGCGAGGCCAGCTTCGGCCCTTCCCGCTCCCAGGGGACGTCCATGATGTCCTTGAGGAAGGGCGTGGCCGCTGCGGTGAACGCGCACCGGTGCCGCTCGACCAGCTCGAGGCCGTGCGCCGGGTCCCAGTGCTCCTGCAGGACCAGCGTGGCACCGGTCCACAGCGCGAGCCGACCCCCGTGCCAGGCGCCCACGCTGTGCCCGAGGGGCGAGGGCATGAAGATCGGGGTGTCCTCGTCGACGCCGAACCGGTCGGCGAAGGCCCGGTTGACCGTCGCCAGGGTGTCCTCGGTGTGCATCACCGCCTTGGGCATGCCGGTCGTGCTCGAGGTGAACATCAGATGCGCCACCCCGTCGGGGATCTCCGGCGGCTCGCCGGCCCCGTCGACGTGGCTCCAGCTCGGCGGCCCGTCCGCGTCGACGAGGGCCAGAGCCACCGAACGGCCGGTGGCGCGGGCCGCCGCCAGCGCCCACTCGCCGGTGGTCCGGCCGCGCGAGGTCCGTGGGGCCACGATCGCACGAGCACCGACCAGGCCGACGACGTACGACAGGGTTGTCGCGTCGGTGGTCAGCGGAAGTGTCGCCGGGATCGCGCCGAGCCGGAGGGCGCCCAGGAAGGCGACCTGCCACGCCGCCGTGTTGGGCAGGTAGATCAGCACCCTGTCGCGCTCCCGGACGCCGGAGTCGCGCAGGTCGGCGGCGAATGCTCCGGCTGCGTGCCACAGCTGCGCCCGGGTCAGCACGACCCCTCGGTCGTCCACGAGTGCCGGACGGTCCGGGCCGGCGTCGACGAGTCGGGCGAAGCGGTCGGACAGCCGCTCGCCGGTCCACCAGCCCGCGGCGCGGTACGCCTCGGCCAGCCGCGCGGCGGTGGCCTGCCCCGGGTCGGTCTGCCCTGAGTCGGTCGGCGTTGGGCCGCTGGTGCTGGTCACGTCTAGATCCTCTTGGGTTCGGCGGCTGTTGTCAAGAGAGTGACATCGCTTTTTCCAAAGTCCGATGTCGCTTCTGTTACCATCGGGGTGACTGCATCCATCGAGAACGGGCTCCGCACTTGACTGCACGACCGACGACCTCGAAGGGTCTGCGCACGCGGGCCCACCTGCTGGACTGCGGTCGAGAGGTCTTCGCGCGCGACGGCTACGTGGACGCGCGGATGAGCGACGTCGCGGAAGTGGCCGAGATCTCGATGGGCGGCCTGTACCGGTACTTCGCCAACAAGGAGGAGCTGTTCGCGCAGGTGATCGCGGACCTGCACGAGCAGTTCTACCAGGCCAGCACCGCACGCGAGCACGACTTCGCGACCGAGCCCTACGAAGCGCTGGTCGAGGCCAACCGCGGGTACCTGGCGCTGTACCGGGAGCGGCGTGACGTGATGCGCGCCTTCATCCAGGCCGCGCACGTGGTGGACCGGTTCCGCGACTACTGGTGGCAGATGCGCACTCGTCACGTCAAGCGGTTCGTCGCGGCGCTGGAACGCGTGCACGGGATCACGCGGGTCAACGGGGTCGACGCCGCCCTGGCCGCCGAGTCGGTTGCCTGCATGGTCGAGCAGTCGGCCTACGTGTGGTTCGCCCAGCAGAGCCTGCACGGCGCCGAGGTCGACCTGGAGGATGCCACCCGGGTCGTCGCCCACGCCTGGTACGCGACCTTCTTCAGTCCGCCGGTCGATGAGCCCGCCCCCGGAGGCGTGCGACTGACCCAGACGCGGCCGCGACCGGCCTGACCTCCGGCCCAGGTCCCTCCCGGCCCGGGTCCGCAGCGCTGTCCGGTCGGCTGACGCCGGGCTGCCCCGCCGGCCCGGGGTCCGGCCCGCGCACCTGACATGCCTCGGCTTCATGTCGCGGCCCTCACGGGATCGGGGCGCCCAGCCGGTCGAACACGGCCTGCCCGGCGGCGAACAGGAGAGCCTCGCCGTGTCGGGGGCCGACCAGCTGGACACCCACGGGCAGGCCGTCCGCGAGGCCGGCGGGTACCGCGAGAGCAGGGTTACCCGTGACGTTGGCGAACGCAGTGTCCCGGCACAGCACCCAGTCGCGATCCTGGGCGACGCCGCCCAGCACCACCTGTTCGACGTAGGCCCGAGGCGCGGTGCAGGGTATGCCGTTGAGCAGCACCACCTGGAACGAGCCGAGCAGCCGGTTCCACTCCCGGACGACGGCCCTACGGGACTCGAGCGCGTCGAGGTAGTCGCACGCCGTGGTGCGCAGGGCATCCTCGAGGCGCTGCCGGACGTACGGGGAGTAGTCGTCGCCGCGCTCGGCCAGCAAGGAGCGATGCACCTGACCGGCCTCGGCCGCCATGATGGTGAAGTTGACCCGAGCGGCATCGGCGAGCGACGGGCCGCCTTCGACGATCTCGACCACGGCGCCGGCGTCCTCGAGCGCTCGCGATGCGTCCGACTGCGCCTGCCGGACGGGCCCTTCGACGACATCCTGGGGAAGCACCACACCCACGCGCAGACCCCGCACCGATCCGGGCGGCCCTGGCAGGGGCAGCCGGTCGGACCCGGACCGCAGCACGGCGTGCAGCAGCCTCGCGTCCTCGGGGGTACGGGCCAGCGGCCCGACGCAGTCGAGGGTCTGCGACAGCGGGAAGACGCCGCGAGTGCTGATCTCGCCCTTGGTCGGCTTCAGCCCCACGACCCCGCACAGCCCGGCCGGGATGCGCACCGATCCCGCGGTGTCGGTCCCCAGGGCGCCGAAGCAGGTACCCGATGCCAGCGCGGCCGCGCTGCCACCCGAGGAGCCACCCACCATGCGGTCGAGGTTCCAGGGGTTGCGCGTCGGCTCGGTCGTGCCGCCGTAGGCGAACTCGTGGGTGTTGGCCTTTCCGACCAGCACCGCGCCGGCGTCGCGGAGCCGGCGCCAGGCGACGCTGTCCCGGCGGGCCACGTTGTCCGCAAGTGCCCGGCTGCCTGCCGCGGTGACCATCCCCTGCACGTCGAACAGGTCCTTCACGGCGACCGGCACCCCGGTCAGCACCGGAGCCTCCTCGCGGTCGCGGTCGAGCGTGGCCTGGGCGCTGCGGGCCTGTTCGCGGGCCGACTCCGCCGTCACGGTGACGAAGGCCCTGACCTGGGGCTCCACCTGCTCGATCCGGGCCAGAACGGCTTCGACGACCTCGACCGCACCGACCTCCCGGGCCCGCAGCCGACCGGCCAGCTCGACCAGGGACCAGCGGTGCCACTCAGCCGACACCAATGTACTTCTCCTGTACGTCCCGGGCCGCCCCGAACTGCTCGCGGGTGCCGTCGAAGACGATCCGGCCGGCGGACATCACGAGCACCCGGGTGGCGACCGACAGGGCCAGCTCGACGTTCTGCTCCACCAGCACGATCGCACCGTGTTCGTTGCTGCGCACCAGCTCGCGCAGCACCTCGGCGATCTCGAGGACGACCGAGGGGGCCAGCCCCTCGGACGGTTCGTCCAGCAGCAGCAGGTCGGGGTTGCTGCTCAGGGCGCGCGCGATGGCGAGCATCTGCTGCTCTCCCCCGCTGAGCTGGGTGCCCAGCGCGGCCGACCTGTCCCCGAGCACCCGGAAGGTGTCGAAGAGCCGGTCCAGGGTCCAGCGCCCCTCGCCGCGAGGGCCCTTCCGGGCGGCCATGGTCAGGTGCTCTCGGACGGTGCACGAGGCGAACACCTGCCTGGTCTCCGGGACCAGGCCGATGCCCCGGCGGGAGCGTTGGATGGCGGACTCGCCCGTGATGTCGGC
The DNA here is from genome assembly GCF_039812505.1 of Intrasporangium sp. Taxonomy (GTDB): domain Bacteria; phylum Actinomycetota; class Actinomycetes; order Actinomycetales; family Dermatophilaceae; genus Intrasporangium_A. The sequence continues at coordinate 23,605 of NZ_JBDIAQ010000004.1, forward strand.
TCCGTTGAACGAGATCTTCCCGGAGGTGACCGGCACCACGCCCGCGATCGTCGACAGGCAGGTGGTCTTGCCCATGCCGTTGCGCCCGAGCAGGGCCACCACGGAGCCCGCCTCGATGCCGAAGTCGACGCCGTGAAGGACCGGGGTCGCACCGTACCCGGAGGCGACCGCCTCCAACGTCAGCACACTCACTTCGACGCCTCTCCACCGGTGCCGAAGTAGATGTCGGCCACCAGCTGGTTCTTCCGTACCTCGTCGGGTGTTCCGTCGACCGCCACCTTGCCACGTGCCATCACGATCACGCGCTGGGCGAAGCCGAAGACCATGTCCATGTCGTGGGCGACCAGCACCACGGTGATCTTCGGGTCGAGCTGCGCGATGCGCTCCACCAGGGCGGTGTTCTCCGCACCGGTCAGACCCACGTTCGGCTCGTCCAGCAACAGCACCTTCGGCGAGCGGGCCATCGCGAGCGCCAGCTCCAAAGAGCGCTGCTGGCCGTAGGACAGGCTCTCCGGACGCACGTCCCAGGCTCGTTGCGGCACTCCCCAGTCGGCCAGGAGCGACTCCGCCCGCTGCTTCGAGTCCTGGTTGCCACGTGCTCGCACCCAGCCTCGTCGACCCGGGGTCAGGCAGGCGAGCTCCGCCTGCTCGCGGGCCGTCAGACCCTCCATCAGGTTCGTGATCTGGAAGGACCGGGTGATGCCCAGGTTCGCTCGGCGGTACGGGCCCAGCCTGGTGATGTCGACCTCCCCCAGCCGGATGCGACCGGACGTCGACCGGGTCTGGCCTCCCATCAGCGAGAGCAGGCTGCTCTTGCCTGCGCCGTTCGGGCCGATGATCGCGACCCGCGCGCCCGGCTCGAACGTCAGGCTGACGTCGCTGACTGCTCGCACGCCGCCGTACCGCAGGGACACTCCCTCAAGACTGAACACGGGCGACCTCCTCCTCGCGTCGGCGGGATGCCCGCTTCCTGCGGGTGATCGCGATACCGCGCAGCACGACGAGCGCGATGACGAACAGGACCCCCAGGACCAGGTTCTTGTGGTCCGGTGCGTACTGGTCCGCGAAGAACCCGGCGAGCTCGACCACGACCGCGCCGATGACGCCACCCCAGAGGCGGCCGATCCCCCCGATGATGATCATCAGCACGATCAGCCCGGACTGGGCGATCCCCACGTTGGCCGGCGCCATGATCCCGCTGTAGTAGGCGAACAGGACGCCGGCCACCCCCGCGATGGCACCGGCGGCGATGAACGCGCTGTACTGGTAGAGCCACGTGTTGTAGCCGAGCGCCGACATGCGCTGCTGGTTCTCCCGGATGCCGCGCAGGACCAGCCCGTACCGCGAGCTGACCAGCAGGTACAGCACCAGCGCGGCCACCGCGCTCACGACCAGCGTGAAGTAGTACATGTTCAGGCTGGTCCAGCGGATGACCAGCGGGGCGACCTCGGGTGGCGCGATACCCACCACGGCCTCGGCGCCGCTGGTCTGCAGCACGTCCCACTGCTGGGCGAGGCTGTAGATCATCTGCCCCATCGCGAAGGTGACCAGGATGAAGTAGATGCCCCGGGTCCGCAGCGCGACGAAACCCACGACGGCAGCCACGACCGAGGCGACCAGCACGGAGATGGCCATCCCGATCCAGAAGTTGGTCACTCCGCCGTCCACCATCAGCATCCCGACGGTGTAGCCGCCGGCGCCGAAGAAGGCGGCGTGTCCCAGCGAGATCATCCCGGCATAGCCGTAGATCAGGTCCAGGCTCATGGCGAGCAGCGCGAGGATCACGATGCGGGTGGCGAGGTCCTGGTGGAACGGGGTCAGCACCAACGGCAGCAGGACCAGCACTGCGGCGAACGCCGCCGTCACCAGCAGTCGTCTCAACCGTGCCTGACCCTCCGGGTTTCCTCGGGGCGCGCCGTTCCGCCCCCTTCCGGCGCGGTCGGTCGGGGCTGTGCCGCTCGGGCCGGATGACTGCATGGGCTGGTCCTCGGTTGTCGGTTTCCTGCTCATTGGCTGACCACCCGGCCACTGATCCCAGCCGGTCGCACCACCAGGATCACGGCCATCACGACGTAGAGGCTGAAGCCGGAGAAGGACGGGAACAGCACCACGCTCACTGCCTGGCTCAGGCCCACGATGAGAGCACCGATCAGGGCCCCGGGGATGCTCCCGACCCCCCCGAGGACGACGACGACCAGCGCCAGCAACATGATGTCGATGCCGAAGCTGGGCTGTGCCCCCATCACGAGCCCGCCGATGACGCCGGCGGCGCCGGCCACTGCCGAGCCGATCACGAACAGGCCGGCGGAGACCAGGTCCAGCCGGATCCCCATCGTGCGGACCATCTGCGGGTCGTCCATGCCGGCGCGGACGATGGCCCCGATCCTGGTCCGCTGCTGCAGCCACCAGAGCAGCACCAGGAAGACGATCCCGACCACGATGATGAAGACCCGCGCCGTGGGGTAGGTCAGACCCAGCAGGTTGACCGAGCCGTCCAGCCCCGGCACCGAGAAGGGCGCCTTCGCGTTGGTTCCCCAGATCCACTGGACCACGTCGGCGAGGATGTAGACGACCCCGAAGGAGATCAGGATCTGCTCGTCCAGCAGGCCGCTGAGGTGCCGGAAGAAGGCCTGGTGGACCAGCATGCCGACGACCGCGGCCGCCAGGGCGCCGCAGCCGATGGCCAGCCAGAACGGCAGGCCCGCGTCCATCGCGACCGACCAGCCGACGTACGCACCCACCATGTAGAGGGCGCCGTGGGCGAGGTTGATGATGCCCATCGACCCGATGATCAGCGACAGGCCGCTGCCGATCAGGAACAGCACGAACCCGAGCGAGATCCCGTTCAGTACAGCCAACACGGCGGACTCCTACAGCTCGTTGGGTACGTTGTCGAAGGTCTTTACCGGCTCCCACACGTACCGGCCGTCCTGGTGCACGGCCTTGACGATCGTGCGCGAGGTGACTCCGAGGAAGTTGGCGTCGATGTGGCCGGGCCCGTAAGGGGTGTCCAGCCGGACCTGGACGACGGCCTTCTTGAGCCGTTCGAAGTCGGCGGCTCCGCCGGCCTTCTCGATCGTGGCCAGGGCCAGCTTGGTGTCGACGTAGGCGGCCGCGTTCTGGTTGTTCGGGACCTGCCCCTTGTTGGCCTTGGCGAAGTCGGCCACGAAGGCCTTGTTGGCCTTGTTGGTCAGCCCCGCCGACCAGTCGACGATCCCGAGCGAGCCGACGATGTTGGCCCCCATGCTCTGGAAGGTCGGGTCGAACACGCCGTTGACGAAGATGATCGGCATCTTGATCCCGAGGGACCGGAAGCTCTTGACGAACGATGCCGCGTCCTGCGGGACCAGCCACATCACCAGCGCATCCGCGTCACGGTCCAGGTTCGAGGCGTACGGCAACAGGTCCGTCGTGCCGAGTGGTACCCACTGCTGCTGCACCACCTTGCCGCCGGCCTTGGTGAACGTCTGGGTCGCGCCGACCAGCACGTTGTGCCCGTAGACGTAGTCGGGCGCCAGGGTCGCGATGCTCTGGTAGTGCAGCTCGTCGGCCAGGTAGCCGCCCAGCGGCGTGGAGAAGCTCGTGTCCAGGGTCGACCAGCCGATGAAGTTCCCGCGGCCCGCCAGCTCCTTGGTGTTGCCGAACGGGACGAAGGCCATCACGTTGGTGGTCTTGAAGTACGCCGCCACCGCCTGCTGGCTGGACCCGAACACCGGGCCGATCACGACCGTGACGCCCTCCTGCTGGACCAGGCGCTTGGCCTCCCGCAGCGTGTTCGCCGGGTCGAGCACGTCCTCGCTGGCCTTGACCAGCTCGACGGGGCGACCGGCCACCTTCATGCCGGCCTCCTGCAGGGCCAGCTGCGTGCCGGCCAGGCCGTCCGGGCCGTAGTTGGAGTACGCCCCGTTGAAGGGCCACAGGATCCCGATCTTGATCGGTCCCGAGTCGTCACCGGCGCCGGTGCCCGAGGCGCACGAGGTGAGCGCGAGAGCCATCACCATGGCGAGCACCAGCGCGAGAAGACGGGGGCGGTCCGGGGTTCGACTCGTCTTGTGAGGGGTGCAGTCCATCACCTGATCGCTTTCCGTCATTGGCAGGCCGACCGTTTGCGGTGGACCAGCATCGACGGTAGGGAAGACCGGACTCACCTGTCAAGAGACCGACATCGCTTTTTTGTGGAAGACGCCCTTCCACGTGGCTCAGCCCCGGCGCAGCAGCGCGAAGAACATCGCGTCGGTGCCGTGCAGGTGCGGCCAGAGCTGGACGAACGGGCCGTCGCCGAGCCGCTCCAACCGCCTGCCCGCGGCATCGGTGAACAGACCGCGCGCGTCGAGCACCTCGACGTCGGCCCGCTTGCGGGTGACGTCCCGGACCACGAAGCGTGTCTCGTTCAGGTGTGGCGAGCACGTCGCGTAGCCGACCAGCCCACCGGGTGCGGTCGCCGCGATGGCCGAGGCGAGCAGCTCGCGCTGCAGGCCGGCGAGCGTCGTGACGTCTCCGGGCCGGCGGCGCCAGCGCGCCTCGGGGCGACGGCGCAGGGCACCGAGGCCGGTGCACGGTGCGTCGACGAGGACCCTGCTGTATGCCGCTGGGCCGGCCTGCCCCAGCTCTCGCCCGTCGAGCCGGCTGAGCTCGACCGTCGTGCCGACCTGCTCGGCCCGGGCCATCGCCGCCCCAAGGGTGTGCCGCACGAGCTCGGAGCGGTGGGCGCTGACCTCGTTGGCCACGAACGGGATTCGTCGCTCGACGGCGATGGCGGCGAGTAGCCCGGCCTTGCCGCCCGGTCCGGCGCACAGGTCCAGCCACCGCTCGCGCTCGGTTGCCGCACCGGTCATCTCGGCCCGGGCCAGGGCGAGGGCCACGAGCTGGGAGCCCTCGTCCTGCACGGCGGCGCGGCCCTCGCGGACCGCCGGGATCGCGCCGGGGTCGCCCCCGGGCAGCACGGCTCCGTGGGGGCTCGTGACCGACGGCGTCGCGCCGGCCTCGACGAGCTCGTCGACCGTGGCCAGGCCGGGTCGGGCCACCAGGCAGACCCGGGCCGGGGTGTTGTCGGCCTCCAGCAGCGCGGCGAGCTGCTCGTCGGCGGTGTCGGGCGTGGCCGCGCCGTGGCCGATCAACGCGGCGCGCAGGGCGCCGACCACCCACGCCGGGTGGGAGCTGCGCAGGGCCAGGGCGTCGCGGGGCTCGCGACCGGCGGTGACCAGCTGCACCCAGTCGTCCAGCGAGTGCTCGCTGACCCGGCGCATCACGGCGTTGACGAAACCGGCCGCACCGGCACCGTTGACCTGGCGCGCCAGGGCGACGGTCTCGTCGACGGCGGCATGCGTGGGCACGCGCATCGCGAGCAGCTGGTGGATGCCCAGTCGGAGGGTGTCGAGGACGCGCGGGTCGACCCGCTCGACGGGACGGTCCGCCGCGACGGCGACGACGGCGTCGTACAGGCCGCGCATCCGGGTGGCGCCGTAGACGAGCTCGGTCGTGAAGCCGGCGTCCCGGCCGTGGAGCCTCTTCTCGCGAACCAGCCCGGGCACGACGAGGTTGGCGTAACCGCCGGCGGCGATCTCGCGCATCGCGGTGTACGCCGTCAGGCGCGCGGGATCGGTGCGGCGGGCCCGCTCGGAGGGCCGCTGGCCCGACCGGTGCCGGGCCGACCTCTCCCGGGCAGGCGGCCGCTGTCGGGACCCCCGGCGCCGCTCGCCCGCACCGCCCTCACTCATCGCCCAGCCGCTCCCCCGCCTCGATCCGGGACCCGCGGGCCCAGTCGACGGCCGGCATGGGGCGCCTGCCCTGCGCCTGCACCGTGCCGAGGCGGACCACCCCGGCCCCGGTGCCGACGAGGACCTTGCGCTTGGTCACGACCAGCTCTCCCGGCGCCGGTGGCCCGGCCGCGGGGCCGTCGCCGGGCTCCACGGGCGTCAGCGGCCCGACCCGCAGGCGCTCGCCACGGAAGGTGGTCCACGCCCCCGGGGTGGGGGTGCAGCCGCGGACCTGGCGGTCGACCGCGAAGGCTGGACGGTCCCAGCGGACGCGCGCGTCCTCTGCCCGGATCTTCGGCGCCAGTGAGACGCCTTCTCCCGGTTGCGGTTTCGGCACGAGGGCACCGGACTCGATCCCGTCGACGGTGGCCACGAGCAGAGCGGCGCCCGCCGTGGCGAGCCGGCCCAGCAGATCGCCGGCGGTGTCGCCCGGCCGGACGGGCTCGGTCAGCACCCCGTAGACGGGGCCGGTGTCCAGGCCACGCTCGAGGCGGAAGGTGCTCGCCCCGGTCAGCTCGTCGCCGGCGATGATGGCGTGCTGGACGGGGGCGGCGCCGCGCCAGGCCGGCAGGATCGAGAAGTGCAGGTTGACCCAGCCGTGGACTGGTATGTCGAGGGCGGCGGGGCCGACGAGGTTGCCGTAGGCGACGACGGCGACCAGGTCCGGCCCGATACGGGCCAGCTCGGCCAGGAACGCGGGATCCTCGACCGAGGCCGGGGTCAGCACCGGGAGCCCGAGCTGCTCGGCGCGCCGCCGGACCGGTGACGCCTCGAGCCGGCGCCCGCGACCCGCCGGCGCGTCGGGCCGGGTCAGCACCGCGACGACCTCGTGTGCGGACCCGACGAGGGCCTCGAGGCTCGGCAGGGCGGCCTCGGGGGTACCGGCGAAGACGACCCTCACGTCACATTCCCAGCCCGAAGGTCGAGTGCGGGCTGACCTTGACGGTGGGTGCCGGCGCTCCGGCCCACTGCGCCTCGCGGATCTCGCGCATCGCGAGGCGGCGGGTCTCGCGGTCGAGCCGGTCGATGAACAGCACCCCGTCGAGGTGGTCGGTCTCGTGCTGGACGCACCGGGCGAGCAGCTCGGTGCCCTCGAGGAAGACCGGCTCCCCCCACATGTTCTGGCCCCGGGCCACCACGCTGAGGGCGCGCTTCGTGTCGTAGCGCAGGCCGGGGAAGCTGAGGCAGCCCTCCGGCCCGTCCTGCTCCTCGGTGGACAGGTCGAGCACGGGGTTGACCAGGTGTCCGAGGATGTCGTCGACCCAGTAGGTGAAGACCCGCAGCGAGACCCCCAGCTGCGGCGCCGCGAGACCCACCCCGGGAGCGTCGAGCATGGTGTCCTGCAGGTCGGCCACGAGCGTGCGCAGCTCCTTGTCGAAGTCGACCACCTCGGTCGCAGGGGTGCGCAGCACCGGATCGCCGAACAGGCGGATCTCCTTGATCGACACGCAGGCAGTCCTTGTCCGTGGGTGGCGGGGCGCGCGAGCCGCCTGGCCCGCGGCTCGCCGCCAGTCTAGATCGCGCCGGCACCGACGCTCTCGGGCTCGTCGACCCGGTGTCGCAGCCCGCGCACCGCCGGGGAGGCGAGCGCGAGGAGGGAGACGGCGGCATACACCAGGGCGCTGACCAGCAGGAGCATCTCGTGGTCGAGGGCGGCCGCGAGCCCCCCGTAGAGGAAGGTGCCGACCGGGATCGCGACGAACGAGCCGAGCGCGTCGTAGCTCGACACCCGGGACAGCACGGCGACGGGCACGTGCTCGTGCAGTGCGGTGCTCCAGCCGACCCCGAACAGCTCGATGGCCGCGCCGCCGACGAAGAACGCGAGCGCGAGCGGGAGGACCGCGGGAGCCAGGCCGAGCATGGCGAGCGGCACCGCGACGACGGCGGTCGCGACCATCCCGGCGCGCAGCGGACGCGTGAGGCGCAGCCGCATCAGCACGAGCGTCATCAGCACGGTGCCGGCCGCCTCGGCGGACAGCACGGCCCCCCAGCCGGCCTCGCCGATCGCGGGGGTCGTGGTGGCCACGAGCGGGCCCATGACGCCGATGACACCGACGTGGATGGCGTTGGTGACGCCGAAGGTGAGCACGATCACCCAGAGCCACTGCCGGGAGGTGAACTCGCGCCACCCGTCGCGCAGCTCGCGGATCATCGAGCTTCGCTGGCGTCCGGGCTCCTCCCGGCGCAGCCGGACCCGGGCCAGGGCGAGCACCGCGACCAGGTAGGTGAGCGCGTCGGCGGCCAGCGCCCAGCCGGGTCCGACCCCGACGACGAGCAGCCCGGCGACGGCGGGCCCGACGATGCCGAGGCTGCTGCGGCTGAAGGACAGCAGCGCGTTCGCCTGCTGCAGCCGTGGCCGGTCGACCACGAGCGGGACGATGCCCGTCATCGCGGGCATGGTGAAGGCCGAGACCGCGCCGTTGAGGCCCTCGATGACCGTGATCTGCGCCAGCGTCGCGTGCCCGGAGATGATCAGTGCCGCGGCAGTCGCCTGGGTCGCACAGGTGAGCAGGTGGGCGACCTGCAGGACCGCGATCCGCGAGAACCGGTCGGAGACGACGCCGCCGAGCAGCAGGCAGGCGATCATCGCGATGGTGCGCACGCCGAGCACCTGGCCGAGCGCCAGCGCGGACCGGTCGATGTGCAGCACCGCGAAGGCGAGCGCGACCGGGGCCATGGCCGAGCCCGCCATCGAGACGCTGCGGGCGACGAAGAACCAGGCGAACCGGCGGTCGGCCAGGACCCCGAGGGAGGCGGTGGGTCTCATCGGGTCCCCCTGCTGCCGGGCTGCATCGGGAAGGCGGCGACGGACAGGTTCGCCCGCACCGTGCCGGTGGTCCGCGGCGGCTGGGCCTGCTCGTGGACGAGCCGGCTGGCCCGCTCGAGCAGCTCGAACGCCTCCAGCCAGACCTCGGGCCGCAGCCACAGGTCGGCGTCGGTGAACAGCTGTGGCCCCGGCTCCCGGTCGGCGTACCGGGCGGGGATCGCCGCCGCGAGCGTCGACACGTAGGCCTGCCGGTCGGCCTCGCTCGCGACTCCCGCCTGAGCGTCGACCGCGCTGTCCCACAGGTGGCGGTACTTCTTCGCGCGGCCGCCCCGGACCTGCTCCTCACCGGCGACGACCAGCAGTCCGGCGTCGAGCAGGAAGCGCAGGTGGTACGACGCGTTCGCCTGGGTGATCCCCAGCTCGCGGGCCACCTCGGCGGCGCTCAGCTGAGCACCGGTCAGCAGCGAGAGCATCTGCAGCCGCAGCGGGTGCGCGGTGGCCCGGAGCAGGTTCCGCCGGTGCTCATCCTCCAAAGACATGTTTGACAGTATGCCGCCCACTCGACGAGGCGTCAAACATCTCTTTGGGGGTGATGGGATCCGTGCGGTCCGACGGGCACGCCGGTCGACCCGGCAGGCCCCCACCCGGCGGGCCCCGGCGGGCCGGGTGGCTCAGTCGGCCAGGCGGTCGACCTGGATGGTGAACCCGCAGCGCCGCAGCCGGTCGACGAGGGGCCCGCCCATCGCGGTCGCCGGCGTCAGGACTCCGGCACGGTCCGGCAGTCCCGCGTCCAGGGCCAGGCACAGCGCGCTCTGGCCCAGCATGACGGCGGTCCCGTCGTAGCCGGGGTCGAGGGGCGCGGCGAAGGTCGTGCGGTAGCGCGCGCCGGTCGTGGTGGTGGCCCGGATCTCCATCCGGAAGTGCCCGGCTGCCCGCCGCGCGGCACCCGGACCGCTGCCGGGCCTGGGCAGGACGCGGTCCAGGACCGCATCGGGTCCATGGGACAGGCCGGCCAGCGCCACCCCGAGCCCGACCGCCAGGCCCGTCGCCAGCAGCGGGGCCGCCGGGCCCGAGCCGAAGTCGACGACCTCCCGGTAACGGAGGTCCCGGCCGTAGGACCAGTCGGTGAGGGTGTTGGACAGCCGCACGATCCTGGTGTTGAACGGAGCCATCACGAAGGGGCCGGCCCACCGCCCGGTCGCCGGGTCGCGCCGCACCGGCAGGAGCCGGTGCAGCGTGCCTGCGAACCCGCGGGCACGTCGCTCGCCGCGGGCCGGCTCCTCGCCCCGTCGAGGGCTCAGGCCGTACGGGTCCTCGATGGTCCGCCGGGCCGCCGGGTCGGACCGTGCGGTGACCGCCTGCGCCCGTCCGGACGCGATCGTGCCCCCGGACAGCCCCCCGCGCAGGGACCGGACCGCCAGGACGGTGTCGGTCAGGGTCCCGGCCCCGTCGGCGGCGGCGCGCTGCGCCGTGACGAGCACCCCGAGGTCGGACGGGATCGAGTCGAAGCCGCACGCGTGCACGATGCGGGCACCGGTGCGCGCGGCCCGGGCCGCGACGTGGTCGAGCGACCACCGGACGAAGAGCACCTCGCCGGTCAGGTCGGCGTAGTGGGTGCCCGTCTCGGCGCAGGCGGCGACGACGTCACGGCCGTGGACGGCATACGGCCCGACGGTCGACACGAGCACCCGGGTACGGGCCGCGAGCGCCCGCAGGCCGGCGGGGTCCTCCGCGTCCACCGTGACCAGCGGCCAGGCAGCGGCCGCTCGGCCGAGACCGGCGCGCACCGCCTCGAGCCCGGCCGGGCTCCGGCCCGCGAGCGCGATCCTGGGGCCCGTCCCGTCGGCCCGGGCCTGGTGGGAAAGGTGCCCGGCGGTGATCGCGCCGACGAACCCGGTGGCGCCGAACAGCACGATGTCGAACTCCCGCGTCATGCGCCCATCGTGCCGTAGCGGGCGCCGGCTACCAGTCGACGGGGTCGAGGCGCACGCTGACCGTGTCGGACTCCTTGCGCGCGGACCGAAGGCCCCGCAGCGCGACGAGGGCCCGAGCCAGCTCCGCCGTTCCGGTCAGGGGCGCACGCACGAGCGCGTGCCACTCGTCGCCCGCCCCCTCGTTCGAGGCCCGGGACACCGGGCGGGCGGGCATCGGCCCGAGCAGCTGCGCCCCGGCGGGGAGCTCGAGCTGGCCCAGCGCCTCGCCCAGGGCCCGCCGGGTGCCCGACAGGCGGGCCATCCGGACGGCCGGGGGCAGGCCGAGCTCGCGACGGTCGGCCAGCTCCCGGGCCGCGAGCCAACCGGGGTCCCACCGGACGAGGGCCTCGACCGCCGGCAGGGTCACGCCCTCGGGAACGCCGCACAGCACGACGGTCCGGCCAGGTCGGACCTGCGCCGCCGCCGCCGCCCAGCGCCGGAACGACTCGGTCGCGGCATCGAGGACCGGCAGGTCCAGGCTCGCCCAGGCGTCCAGCAGCAGCACCGCGGCATATCCCGCGCGGGCGACCGGCTCGGCGCCCGGGGTCGCGATGACCAGGGCCGGCTGGTCGGGCACCGTGTCGAGGACCTCGCCCGACCCCGACGTGGCCACGGGCGCGCCGGGGAAGGCCCGGCCGATCTCCTCGGCGGTGCGGCGCGCCCCCGTGACGCTCGACCGGACCCGCCCGGACCCGCACTCGCGACACTCGAACCGGCCCGACGGCAGGGCCCGGCCGCACCATCGGCAGGCCGGTGGCTGCCCCGGGCCGCCGACCGCCACGGGGCCGTGGCAGCGCGCGCACCGCACCGGGGTGCGACACTCGGCGCACGTCAGCGCCGGCAGGTAGCCGCGGCGCGGCACCTGGACCAGCACCGGTCCGTCCCGCAGCGCGTCCTTGGCGACCCGCCAGGCGTGTGAGGGCAGGTGCGCCCGGGTCGCCGCGCCGTCGTCCTGCTGGTCGCGGCCCTCGCCGGCGACGGCGACCCGCGGGGTGGCCGCCCGCACGACGGCCGGGGCGGCCGTGACGGCGACCAGCCCGCCCGCCTCGATGCGGGCCTGGGTCGGCAGGCTGCGGGCGAAGCCACCGGCCAGCAGCGCGGCGCCGGTCTGGCGGGCCCGCAGCTGCAGCACGACGCCGACGTGGTGGTAGGGCGCCCGCGGCTCCACGAGCAGGTCGTCGCCGTCGTCCCACCAGGCGACCAGCCCGAGGCGGCGCACCGGTGCGAAGGCGGCCGCCCGGGTGCCGATGACGACCGGCACGTGCCCCCGCAGCGCCTTCAGCCATGCCGTGTAGCGGGCCTGCGGTCCCTGGTCGGCGGTGAGCCTGACGTGCCGGCCCGGGCCGAGGACCTCGGCGACCGCGGCATCCAGGCGCACGACGTCGCGGTGGTCGGGCACGACGAGCACGGCTCCGCGGTCACCGGCCACGGCCGCGGCGGCGGCCCACGCGAGGGCGTGCGGCCAGTCCTGCCCGTCGAGGCGGCCCGGCAGCGCGGTCCAGGCCGCGGCCGGCCCCTCCCCCGTGGCCACCCGGCGCAACCAGGCCGGACCGGCCGGGTATGCCGCCCACGGCCCCGGTCCCGGCTCACCGGCGGCGTCCTGCCGCTCCCCGGGCGGCCGGGGCGGCGGGTCGGCCGGGAGGGCGCGCTCGGCGGCGGCATGCCGCTTGGGGATGGCCAGGCGCAGCACGTCGCGCAACGTGCCGGCGTACCGGTCGGCGACGGCCCGGCACAGCGCGAGCAGCTCCGGGGTCAGCACCGGCTCCGGGCTGACCACCCGGCGCAACGGCGCCAGGCGGCCACCGTGCGTCGGCTCGACGCGGCGCGCGACGACGAACCCGTCCAGGTCACGCCCCGCGAAGCGCACCCGGACCCGGACGCCGGGCCGGGCCGACCCGAGCAGGTCCGGCGGGACGAGGTACTCGAAGACCCGGTCGAGGTGGGCGAGCGGCGTGTCGACCACGACGGCCGCCACGGGCCGGTCCGCACCGCCGTCGGCCGGCGCGACCTGCCGCCGCTCGTCCTGCTCCAGCTCGCCCACGCGAGGAAACCTAGCCCCGCCCGCGGACAGCCCTCATGCCCGGGCGACGGCCTCCAGCAGCTCCTCGACCCGGTCGGTGCGCTCCCACGGGAAGGCGTTCTCCACGCCGTCGGCCTTGGTGCGCCCGAAGTGGCCGTAGGCCGAGGTCGGCCGGTAGATCGGGCGGAGCAGGTCGAGCGCGTCGACGATGGCGCGCGGGCGCAGGTCGAAGACCATCCCGATGGCGTCCTGGACCTTGTCGACCGGCACGGTCTCGGTGCCGAAGGTCTCCACGTAGAGCCCGACCGGCTGGGCCTTGCCGATGGCGTAGGCGACCTGCACCTCGCAACGCCGGGCCAGGCCGGCCGCGACGACGTTCTTGGCGACCCACCGCATCGCGTAGGCGCCGGACCGGTCGACCTTGCTCGGGTCCTTGCCGGAGAAGGCCCCGCCCCCGTGCCGCGCCATGCCGCCGTAGGTGTCGACGATGATCTTGCGCCCGGTCAGCCCCGCGTCGCCCATCGGGCCGCCGATCTCGAAGCGTCCGGTCGGGTTGATCAGCGACCGGTAGGACGAGACGTCGAGGTCGCTGCCCTCGTCGCGCAGCTCGGCCAGCACCGGGTCGATCACGTAGGCCGTGATGTCGGGCTCGAGCATCCCCTCCAGCGAGACGTCGGGGGCGTGCTGGGTCGACAGCACGATCGTGTCGAGCCGCACGGCCTTGTCGCCCTCGTAGGCGATCGTCACCTGCGTCTTGCCGTCGGGGCGCAGGTAGGCCAGCTTCTCGTTCTTGCGCACCTGGGTCAGCCGCTCCGCGAGGCGGTGCGCGAGGTGGATCGGCAGCGGCATCAGCTCGGCGGTGTCGTCGCAGGCGTAGCCGAACATCAGGCCCTGGTCGCCGGCCCCCTGCTTGTCGAGCGGGTCGACCCCGCCGTGCCGCGTCTCGTGGGCCGTGTCGACGCCCTGGGCGATGTCGGGCGACTGTGCGCCGATCGAGATCGAGACCCCGCAGGTGCGCCCGTCGAAGCCCTTCTCGGACCCGTCGTAGCCGACGTCGAGGATCGTGTCGCGCACGATCTTGGGGATCTCGACGTACCCGGTGGTCGAGACCTCGCCGGCCACGTGGACCAGGCCGGTGGTGACCAGTGTCTCGACGGCGACGCGCGCCTGCGCGTCCTCGGTGAGCATGGCATCGAGGATCGAGTCACTGATCTGGTCGCAGATCTTGTCCGGGTGGCCCTCGGTGACGGACTCGGACGTGAACAGCCGTGCTGACAATGCTTCTCCTCGAATCGGGCGGTCTCGCCGGTTTCCCGCGGACGCTACCGCGCGAGTGTAGCCGCCCCGGCCAGCAGCTCCTCGACGACGTCCAGCACCGCGGCGGCGACGACGTCCTTGCCGGCCGGGCCGACCGTGGCGACCTCGGGCACGTCTCGGCGCAGCAGGTGCACCGTGTTCTCGTCGCGCCCGAACGCCAGGCCGGGGCCGACCTCGTTGACCACCTGCAGGTCGCTGCCCTTCCTGGCGAACTTGGCGCGGGCGTGGTCCATGACCGAGCCGGTGGCATCGCCGGTCTCCGCGGCGAAGCTGACGATGAGCGGGTGGCGTGCCCCGTCCCGTGCGGCGACCAGGCCCTTGACGATGTCGGGGTTCTCGACCAGCTCGAGCCGCAACCCGGCACCGGGGTGCTCGCTCTTCTTGATCTTGCTCGCGCTGGCCTCGGCCGGGCGGAAGTCGGCCGGGGCCGCGGCCATGACCACCACGTCCGCCTCGCGGGCGGCGGCGTCGACCGCGTGCTTCAGCTCGAGGGTGGTCTCGACGGGGACGACGGTCACCCCGGCCGGTGCCGGCAGGACGACGTTGGCCGCCACCAGCACGACCCGCGCGCCCCGTAGTGCCGCGACCTGTGCGATGGCCAGGCCCTGCTTGCCCGAGGACCGGTTGCCCAGGTAGCGCACGGGGTCGATCGGCTCGCGCGTCCCGCCGGCGGAGACCACCACGGTGCGGCCGCGCAGGCTGCCCGGTCCGTATGCCGCCGAGCTCCCCGCGGGGGCGCCGGCACCCGGCGCGGGGTCCGCGGAGTCGGGCGACCCGGCCCCCTCGGGAGCGGACGCGGCCACGGCAGCGAGGGCAGCGGCATACACCACCTCGGGCTCCGGGAAGCGGCCCTTGCCCGAGTCGGCCCCGGTCAGCCGGCCCTCGGCCGGCTCGACGACGTGGGCCCCGCGACGGCGCAGGGTGGCGACATTGGCCCGGGTCGCGGGGTGCTCCCACATCTCCGTGTGCATGGCCGGGGCGAAGACGACCGGGCACCTCGCGGTCAGCAGGGTGCTGGTCAGCAGGTCGTCGGCGATGCCGGCGACGGCCTTGGCCAGCACGTCGGCGGTGGCCGGGGCGACCACGACGAGGTCGGCGTGCTGGCCCAGCCGCACGTGCGGCACCTGGTGGACCTCGGCCCACACGTCGGTGTGCACGGGCCGGCCCGAGAGCGCCGCCCAGGTCGGCTCCCCGACGAAGCGCAGCGCCGCGGCGGTGGGCACGACGGTGACCTCGTGCCCGGTCTCGGTGAACCGGCGCAGCAGCGAGCAGGCCTTGTAGGCGGCGATGCCGCCGCTCACGCCGAGCACGACGCGCATCGGGACGGCTCAGGCCTCGGTCGGCGTCGCGGTCAGCAGCCCGGCGTTGATCTCGCGCAGCGCGATCGAGAGGGGCTTCTCGTGGACCTCGGCCTCGACGAGCGGGCCGACGTAGTCGAGCAGGCCCTCCTGCAGCTGCGAGTAGTACGCGTTGATCTGGCGCGCGCGCTTGGCGGCGTAGATGACCAGGGCGTACTTGGAGTCGGCGGCCGTCAGCAGGTCGTCGATCGGCGGGTTGGTGATGCCGATGGGATCGGCCTTGGTACCGGACACGGGGTGGCTCGTTTCGTTCGCTCGGGGTGGACTTCTACGCGGCACGCCGCATTGTCACCGCATTGTCGAGGACACGGCATGCGCAGGCAGGACTCACCGGTCGGTGCGCCCTGATCTCATCAATGATACGAGTTCCTCGCTGGCCCGCCGCACGTCGTCGTTGACGATGACGGCGTCGAACTCGGACCTGGCCGCCAGCTCCCGCCGCGCCGTCTCGAGGCGGCGCTGGCGCTCGCCCCGGTCCTCGGTCCCGCGGCCGACGAGCCGACGCACCAGCTCGTCCCAGCTCGGCGGCTCGAGGAAGACGAAGAAGGCGTCCGGCATGGTGGCCCTGACCTGCCGGGCGCCCTGCAGGTCGATCTCGAGCAGGGCGTCGCGGTCCTCGGCCAGGGCGCGCTCGACCGGCCCGCGCGGCGTGCCGTACTTGGCCAGGCCGTGCACGACCGCATGCTCGAGGAACTGCCCGGCCGCCACGAGCCGGTCGAACTCGCGGTCGTCGACGAAGTGGTACTGGACCCCGTCGACCTCGCCGGGCCGTGGGGGCCGCGTGGTCATGGACACGGAGAAGAAGACGTCGGGGAAGTGGGTGCGGACGTAGGCGGCGATCGTCCCCTTGCCGGCGGCGGTGGGGCCGGCCAGGACGACGAGCCGCCCGCGCGCGCCGGTCATGACCGGTCGAACCGGCGCAGCAGGGCCGCCACCTGGTTGGCGCCGAGCCCGCGGACCCGGCGCGACTCGGCGATGCCGACCTCCGCCATGATCGCCCGGGACCGCACCCGGCCCACCCCGGGCATCGACTCGAGCAGCTCCGTGACCTTCATCTTGCCGATCACCGGGTCGGTCCGGCCGTCCTGCAGCACCTCGGCCAGCGACCCGCTCGAGTACTTGAGCCGGTTCTTCACCACCGCACGCTCCCGGCGGGCGGCAGCGGCCTTCTCGAGGGCGGCTGCCCGTTGCTCGGGCGTGAGCGGGGGAAGGGCCACAGCGGTTCTCTCCTCGAGGTCGACGGACGTTGCTGCCGAACCTAGCGATTCGGTCGAGCGAGTGGCAACGCGGGGCGGTCCGACGCGCGCCCTGCCGCAGCGGTATGCCGTCGGGCCGGCTCCTCAGCCACGCAGGCCGTCGGCGACGCGGCGGGCCGCCTCGGCCAGCCGGGCGACGTCGGGACCGGCCCCCAGGACCGCCCGGCTGGAGGCGACGAGGACCTGCCGGCGGGCCACCCCGAACACCTGGTCGAGGTCGGCGACGGTGCCCCCCTGGGCCCCGTAGCCGGGCGCGAGGACCGGCGCGGCAGCGGTGACCAGGTCGAGACCGAGGCGGTGGACGGCATCCCCGACCGTGGCGCCGACGACCAGGCCGATGCCGCCGAGCTCGCCGCGCTCGCGCGCGAGGCTGTTGTCGACCGTGGCCCCCTCCACGACCGTGGCGGCGACGGTGCGGCCGTTCCGGACAGCGTGCTGCACCGCGGCGCCCTCGGGGTTGGAGGTCAGCGCGAGCACGAACAGGCCACGGGCCTGCTGCTGCGCGAGGTCGATGGCCGGGCGCAGCGACTCGTAGCCGAGGTAGGGGCTGACGGTGAGGGCGTCCGCCGGGGACACCGCGTCGGGCCCGAGGTAGGCGGCGGCATACCCGGCCATGGTCGAGCCGATGTCGCCGCGCTTGGCGTCGAGGATCGTCAGGGTGCCCGCCGCCCGCAGGTCGGCGAGCACCCGTTCCTGGACCGCGACGCCGCGGCTGCCGAAGACCTCGAAGAAGGCGGACTGCGGCTTGACCGCCGCCACACTCCCGGCGAACGCCTCGACGCAGGTGAGCGCGAAGCGCTCGAGGCCGGCGACGTCGTAGGTCAGGTCCCAGGCCTGCAGCAGCGACCGGTGCGGGTCGATCCCGACGCAGAGCGGTCCGAGGTGGTCCATGGCGTGGCGCAGCCGGACGCCGAACCCGGTCGTCACGGGCCCTCCTGCGGGAGCGGGGCCACCGCGCTCACCCCGCCGCGCCGACCCGGTAGAGGTCGAGGGCGCGGGCGTGGTCCTGCAGGGAGGTGACCCGGATCGGCTCGCTCAGCTGTGCCTCGATGCCGAGCACCGCCGCCGCCAGCGTCGCGATGGTGGTGATGATCGGCTTGTCCGAGCTCGTCGTGGCGGCGCGGATCGCGTACCCGTCGGCCCGGGCGTCCTGCCCGGACGGGGTGTTGACCACCATCTGCACCGTGCCGTCCTGGATGAGCTCGACGATGCTCCGCTCGCCGGGGTCGCCGCCGCGCGGCCGCTCGGAGAGCTTGCGCACGACGGTGGCCGGGATGCCGTTGCGGTGCAGCACCGCCGCGGTGCCCCGGGTCGCCAGGATGGTGAAGCCGAGGTCGACCAGGCGCTTGACCGGGAAGAGCATGGCGCGCTTGTCCCGGTTGGAGACCGAGACGAAGACCGCGCCGGAGCTCGGCAGCCCCCCGCCGATGCCGCGCTGGGACTTGGAGAACGCCGACCCGAAGTCGCGGTCGATGCCCATCACCTCGCCGGTCGAGCGCATCTCCGGCCCGAGCACCGAGTCGACTGCGAGCCCTTCCTTGGTGCGGAACCGCTTGAACGGCAGCACCACCTCCTTGCAGGAGATCGGCGCCCCCTCGGGCAGCCGGCCACCGTCGGCCGACGCCGGCAGGACTCCCTCGTCGCGCAGCTGCCGGACGGTGGCGCCGAGCATGACGCGGGAGGCGGCCCGCGCGAGCGGGACGCCGGTCGCCTTGGACACGAATGGCACCGTCCGGGACGCCCGAGGGTTGGCCTCGATGACGTACAGGACGTCCTGGGCCAGGGCGAACTGCACGTTCATCAGGCCGCGCACCCCGATCCCCTTGGCGAGCCGGCGGGTGGCCTCGCGCACCCGGTCCAGCTCGGCGTCGGCGAGGGTGGCCGGCGGCAGGGTGCACGCGCTGTCGCCGGAGTGGATGCCGGCCTCCTCGACGTGCTCCATGATGCCGCCGAGGTAGAGGTCGGTCCCGTCGAAGATCGCGTCGACGTCGATCTCGATCGCGTCGTCCAGGAACCGGTCGATCAGGATCGGGTGCTCCGACGAGGCGTGGACCGCCTTCTCGACATAGGTCACCAGCGCGTCGTCGTCGTAGACGATCACCATCCCCCGGCCGCCCAGGACGTAGGACGGGCGCACGAGCACCGGGTAGCCGATCTGCCGCGCAGCCTCCAGGGCCTCGTCCGGGCTGAACGCGGTGCCGTGCTTGGGGGCGACGAGCCCGGCCCGGTGCAGCACCTGGCCGAACGCGCCCCGGTCCTCCGCAAGGTTGATCGCGGCCGGTGAGGTGCCGACGATCGGCACCCCCTCGTCGGCCAGGGCCTGGGCCAGCCCGAGCGGCGTCTGGCCACCGAGCTGGACGACGACCCCGGCGATCGGCCCGGCCTGCGCCTCGGCGTGGATCACCTCGAGGACGTCCTCGAGGGTGAGCGGCTCGAAGTACAGCCGGCTGCTGGTGTCGTAGTCGGTCGAGACCGTCTCGGGGTTGCAGTTGACCATCACCGTGTCGTAGCCCTCGGCGCGAAGCGCGAAGGAGGCGTGCACGCACGAGTAGTCGAACTCGAGGCCCTGCCCGATCCGGTTCGGGCCGGAGCCGAGGATGATCACCGCGGGCCGCTCGCGCGGCGCGACCTCGGTCTCCTCGTCGTAGGAGGAGTAGTGGTACGGCGTCAGCGCGGCGAACTCGGCCGCGCAGGTGTCGACGGTCTTGAAGACCGGCCGCACCCCGAGGGCCTGGCGCACGCCGCGCACGACGCTCTCCGGCATCCGGCGGATCGCGGCGACCTGGGCGTCGGAGAAGCCGTGCCGCTTGACCAGCCGGATCAGGTCGGGCGAGAGCTGGTCCGCGCGCCGCAGGACCTCGGCCACGTCGTTCAGCAGCACGATCTGGTCGAGGAACCACGGGTCGATGCCGGTGGCGTCGTGCACCTCCGCGACGGTGCAGCCGCCGCGCAGGGCCTGCTGGACGTGCACGATCCGCCCGTCGGTGGGCACCCTCGACTCGGCCAGCGCCCGGCGGGCCGCGGCTGGGGTCGGCTCGCCGTCCCAGTGGAACGAGGAGCCCTGCTTCTCCAGGGAACGCAGCGCCTTCTGCATCGCCTCGGTGAAGTTGCGCCCGATCGCCATCGCCTCGCCGACGGACTTCATCGTCGTGGTCAGCGTCGGGTCGGCGGCCGGGAACTTCTCGAAGGCGAAGCGGGGGGCCTTGACGACGACGTAGTCGAGGGTCGGCTCGAACGCGGCTGGGTACCAGGCCGCACCGCGCGAAGCGCTGTCCGGGGGGGCCACGGGGGGTGTCCCCCCGTGTGTGGTGATGTCGTTGGGCACCTCGTCGAGGGAGTAGCCGATCGCCAGCTTGGCCGCGATCTTCGCGATCGGGAACCCGGTGGCCTTGGACGCCAGCGCGCTGGACCGGGAGACGCGCGGGTTCATCTCGATCACGATGATCCGGCCGGTGGCCGGGTCGACGGCGAACTGGATGTTGCAGCCGCCGGTGTCCACGCCGACCTCGCGGATCACGGCGATGCCGATGTCGCGCATCCGCTGGTACTCGCGGTCGGTGAGCGTCAGGGCGGGCGCGACGGTGATCGAGTCGCCGGTGTGCACCCCCATCGGGTCGAGGTTCTCGATCGAGCAGACGACCACGACGTTGTCGGCGTGGTCGCGCATCAGCTCGAGCTCGTACTCCTTCCAGCCCAGGACCGACTCCTCGAGCAGCACCTCGGTCGTCGGCGAGTACTGCAGCCCCTGCCCGGCGATGCGGCGCAGGTCCTCCTCGTCGTAGGCCAGTCCGGAGCCGAGACCGCCCATGGTGAAGGAGGGGCGCACGACGACCGGGTAGTGCAGCTGCGCGGCCGCGGCGAGGCATTCGTCCATGGTGTGGCAGATGAGCGAGCGGGCCGACTCGGCGCCGCACCGGTCGACGACGCCCTTGAACGCCTCGCGGTCCTCGCCGAGCCGGATCGCCTCGATGTTGGCCCCGATCAGGGGGCAGTCGTACTTGTCGAGGATGCCGGCCTCGTGCAGCGACACGGCACAGTTCAGGGCGGTCTGCCCGCCGAGCGTGGCCAGGACCGCGTCCGGGCGTTCCTTGGCGATGATGGTCTCGACGACCTCGGGGATGATCGGCTCGACGTACGTCGCGTCGGCCATCTCCGGGTCGGTCATGATCGTCGCCGGGTTGCTGTTGACGAGGACGACGCGGATGCCCTCCTCGCGCAGGACGCGGCAGGCCTGGGTGCCGGAGTAGTCGAACTCGCAGGCCTGCCCGATCACGATCGGGCCGGACCCGATGACCAGGACGCTGCTGATGTCGTCGCGTTTGGGCATCAGGCGCCCGCCTCCCGCTCGTGGTGGTCGTGCTGCTGCATCAGGGTGACGAACCGGTCGAACAGGTATGCCGCGTCGTGCGGCCCGGCGGCCGCCTCCGGGTGGTACTGCACCGAGTAGGCCGGCACGTCGAGGCACTCGAGCCCCTCCACGACGTCGTCGTTGAGACAGATGTGCGAGACGCGCACCCGGCCGTACGGTGTCCGGGTCTCCGCGTCGAGGGGAGCTGCCACGGCGAAGCCGTGGTTGTGCGCGGTGACCTCGACCTTGCCGGTGGCCCGGTCCAGGACCGGCTGGTTGATGCCGCGGTGGCCGTACTTGAGCTTGTAGGTGCCGAAGCCGAGCGCCCGGCCGAGCAGCTGGTTGCCGAAGCAGATGCCGAAGAACGGGATGCGCCGGTCCAGCACCTCGCGCAGCAGCGCCACCTCGCGGTCGGCCGTCGCCGGGTCGCCGGGGCCGTTGGAGAAGAACACGCCGTCGGGGCCGTGCGCCCCGACGGCGAGGACGTCCTCGATCGTCGCGGTGCACGGCAGGACGTGCACCTCGATCCCCCGCTGGGTCATCCGCTGGGGCGTCATCGCCTTGATCCCGAGGTCGATGGCGGCGACCGTGAAGCGCTGCTCGCCCACTGCGGGCACGACGTACGGCCGCGGCGTGGTCACCTCCTGCGCGAGGGCGGCGCCGGTCATCTGCGGGGCCCGGCGCACCAGCTCGACCAGCTCGGGCAGTGGCCGGCCCGCGGCCGGGCCGCTGAAGATGCCGGTGCGCATCGCCCCCCGCTCCCGCAGGTGCCGGGTCAGCGCGCGCGTGTCGATCCCGCAGATGCCCACGACCTGCTGGGCGCACAGCTCGTCCTCGAGGTCGCCGGTGGCCCGCCAGCTGGACGGACGCACCGCGGGGTCGCGCACCACGAAGCCGGCCACCTGGAACCGCAGCGACTCGGGGTCCTCGGTGTTGACGCCCGTGTTGCCGATGTGCGGTGCGGTCATGACCACGACCTGCCGGTGGTAGCTCGGGTCGGTCAGCGTCTCCTGGTACCCGGTCATGCCGGTCGAGAAGACCGCCTCGCCGACGGTCTCACCGGTCGCGCCGTACGAGGACCCGTGGAAGGCGCGGCCGTCCTCGAGCACCAGGACGGCCGGCCCGCGCTGCCGGCCGGGCAGCTCGAGGGTCGCGACGTCGAGGGTCACTGGGCGACCTCCGTCCGGTGGGAGCGCGCAGCCGGGTCGAGGCTGTGGGTCACCCGGCCGCGCAGGATCGTGGTGTGGACGGCGCCGGTGAGGGTGCGCCCGTGCCACGGGTTGTTGCGCGAGCGGCTCCGGCTCGCGGCGGCATCCACCGTCACCACGCGGTCCGGGTCGACCAGGGTCAGGTTGGCCGGCTCCCCTACGGCGAGCGGGCGACCGTGCCCGGCGAGCCGGCCGATCCGGGCCGGGGCCACCGACAGCACGCGGGCCACGTCGGCCCAGTCGAGGCGACCGGGGCGCACGAGCACCTCGCTCACCACGGCCAGCGCGGTCTCCAGGCCGAGCATCCCGAAGGCCGCGTCGGGGAAGGCGTGCTCCTTGTCGTGTCGCGCGTGCGGGGCGTGGTCGGTGGCGACCGCGTCGAGCGTCCCATCGACCAGGCCCGCGCGCAGCGCCTCGACGTCCTCGCCCGGTCGCAGCGGCGGGTTGACCTTGTAGACCGGGTCGTAGCCGACCAGCAGGTCGGTGGTCAGGGCCAGGTGGTGGGGGGCCACCTCGGCGGTTACCGCGATGCCCTGCGCCTTCGCCCAGCGGATCACCTCGACCGTGCCGGCGCTCGAGACGTGCGCGACGTGCACGCGCGAGCCGGTGTGCCGGGCGAGCATGACGTCACGGGCGACGATCGCCTCCTCGGCGACGCCGGGCCAGCTCGGCAGCCCGAGCCGCCCCGAGACCTCGCCCTCGTGGCAGCACGCCGACGAGTCGGCCAGCCGCGGGTCCTGGGCATGCTGGGAGACCACGCCGTCGAACGGCCGCAGGTACTCCAGCGCCCGGCGCATGATCCGCCCATCGGCGACGCACCGACCGTCGTCGGAGAAGACCCGCACCCGGGCGCGCGAGCGCGCCATGAGACCGAGCTCGGCCAGCTGCTCCCCCTGCAGGCCCTTGGTGACGGCCCCGACCGGGACGACGTCGACCACGCCGCAGGTGCGCCCGAGGTCGAGGACGTGCTCGGCGGCCTCGGCGGTGTCGGTGACCGGGTCGGTGTTGGCCATCGCGAACACAGCCGTGAACCCGCCGGCGGCGGCGGCCGCGGACCCGCTCTCGATCGTCTCGGCGTCCTCGCGGCCCGGCTCGCGCAGGTGGGTGTGCAGGTCGACCAGGCCGGGCAGGGCGACCAGTCCGTCCGCGTCGAGCGTCGGCACGCCCCTGGCCGGGGTGACCCGTCCGACCTCGGCGATGCGCCCGTCCCGGACCAGCAGGTCGGCGACCTCGCGCCCGAGCAGCCGCGCCCCGGTGACCAGAATGGTGCTCACTGGACCGCCTTCCTCGTGTCGTCCGCCGTCGCGGTGGGCTCGGCGGCCTGCCCGGCGAGCAGGTGGTAGAGCACGGCCATGCGCACCGCGACCCCGGCGGAGACCTGGTCGAGGACCACGGACTGCGGGGCGTCGGCTACCTCGGCGGCGATCTCGAGCCCACGGTTCATCGGGCCGGGGTGCATGACGAGGACGTCCGGGTTGCGGTCCACGAGGCGGCCGAGCCGCTCGCGGGTCAGGCCGTACTCGATGGTGTACTCGCGCGGGGTCGGGAAGTAGCCGCCGGTCATCCGCTCGCGCTGGACCCGCAGCATCATCATCGCGTCGACGGGCAGCTCGCCGTCGACGACGGCATCCAGGTCCCAGCTCGTCGCGAAGCCGTCCGACCTGCTCCAGGCCTCGATGCCGGCCGGCATGAGCGTCGGGGGGGCCACGACGGTGACCCGGGCACCCAGGGTGCGCAGGGTGATCACGTTGCTCCGGAAGACCCGCGAGTGGGTCAGGTCGCCGACGATGGCCACGTGCCGGCCGTCGAGGGCGCCCATCCGGCTGCGCAGTGTGTAGGCGTCGAGCAGGGCCTGGGTCGGGTGCTCGTGGGTGCCGTCGCCGGCGTTGACCACACTGCAGCGGACCCACTCGGAGACCTGCCGGGCCGCGCCGGAGGCGTTGTGCCGGATGACGAGGGCGTCGACCGCCATCGCGTCGACGGTCAGCGCGGTGTCGCGCAGGCTCTCGCCCTTCGAGGTGGAGGACCCCTTGGCCGACAGGTTGATGGTGTCTGCCGACATCCACTTGCCGGCGATCTCGAAGGAGGACCGGGTGCGGGTCGAGTCCTCGAAGAAGAAGTTCACGACGGTCCGGCCGCGCAGGGTCGGGACCTTCTTGACCTCGCGGCGCTGCACGTCGTGCATCGACTCGGCGGTGGCCAGGATCGCCTCGACGTCCGGTCGGGTCAGGTCGGCGGCCGAGACGAGGTGGCGGCTCACCGGCGGTCACCGCCGCTGATCCGCACCACGTCGATGCCGTCGACCTCCCGGACCCGCACGTGGACCCGCTCGTTGCGGGCGGTCGGCAGGTTCTTGCCCACGTGGTCGGCGCGGATCGGCAGCTCGCGGTGGCCGCGGTCGACGAGCACCGCGAGCCGCACCGCGCGGGGCCGGCCGAGCTCGGCGAGCGAGTCGAGGGCAGCCCGGATGGTGCGGCCGGAGTAGAGCACGTCGTCGACGAGGACCACGACCTTCTCGTCGATCCCCCCGGCCGGGATGCTCGTGCGGCCGGCGGGTCGCACCGGCTGGCGGCGCAGGTCGTCGCGGTAGAGCGTCACGTCGAGCCGGCCGACGGGCACCGGCACGCCCTCGACCGCGCCGATGGCGGCCGCGAGCCGGTCGGCGAGGGCGACGCCACGCGTGGGTATACCGAGCACGACGAGGTCGGCCGCGCCCTTGTTGCGCTCGAGGATCTCGTGGCCGATGCGCCGCAGCGCCCGGGAGATGTCCTCGGCGCTCATGACGTCGCGCGCATCCGGAGGGATCTGCGCAACGGTGGCCGGTGCGGTTGGCTCAGGGCAGGTCACGGCGGCCTGACCTCCTTCCCCGCCTCACGGGACGGTGGTTAAAGGATGTCGATCGCGAGCGAGTGTACCTGCCCGGGTAGCGCACCCCCGACGGCGTCCACATCGCGCCCGCCAGATCCCGATCGACAGTGCACCTTTCGCCATCGACGGTGCACCTTTCGCCATCGACAGTGCACTCGGGTGGGCCACTCGAACCGGACTCGTGCACACTCGAACGGGATTGCTGCACTCTCGAACGGGATTGGTGGACTCTCGAACCCGATTGCTGCACTCTCGATGTGGGGGTGGGGCGGGGCGGGTCACCCCTCCATGAGTGTCGCCGCCAGCGTCCCGCCCAGCTCGAAGGCCGCCTCGCGCACGCCCTTGTCGACCGGGCCGGTCACCAGCAGCGGCTCGGCCGCCTTGACCCAGCCGAGCGCGCCCGCGATCGACTCGATGGCGCGGCGGGCGCCCTCGGTGTCGTTGTTGCCGTGCACCCAGTAGCCGTACGGCATCCCGGTCTTCGCCTGCAGGGTCGGGTAGTAGACCGTGTCGAAGAAGTGCTTGAGTGCCCCGGACATGTAGCCGATGTTCGCCGGGGTGCCGAGCAGCACGCCGTCCGCCGCGAGCAGGTCGCTCGCGCTGGTCGACAGCGCGGGCCGCACCTGCACCTCGACGCCCTCGATCCCCTCGGCGTGGGTCCCGGCGAGCACCGCCTCGAGGATCTCCTGCACCGCGGGCGAGGGCGTGTGGTGGACCACGAGCAGGTGTGCGCTCACCGCCCCAACCTATGCCGTCTGCCGCCCGGCCGGGCCCCGGCCCCGCGGTGGCGCCGCGACGGGAGCCGGGTGGGCGGCATCAGGCTAACGTCGTGGCGTGGAGCAACGACTCAACTTCATCACGCTCGCCGTCGCAGACCCGACGGCGTCACGGCAGTTCTACGCGGACGGACTGGGCTGGGAGCCGGCCTTCGAGGCACCCGGAGAGGTCGTCTTCTTCCGGATGGCACCGACGATCGTGCTGTCACTGTGGCGAGCCGACGACTTCGAGGCCGAGGCCGGGCCGCTCAACCGGGTGCCGGGCACCGCCCCGGTCACCCTGTCGCACAACGTCCCGGCACCCGAGCAGGTCGACGCGGTGCTCGCCGCCGCGGTGGCCGCGGGCGCCCGGCTCGTCGCACCGGCGCAGGACCGCGACTGGGGCGGCCGGTCCGGCTACTTCGCCGACCCGGACGGCTACCGCTGGGAGGTGGCGCACAACCCCGGGCCACTCGGCCAGGACCTGATGCGGGCGGCCGGCCTGCTGCCCTGAGCAGACTGCTCACCCGGCCCCGACCCGCCGCCCGGCCGACACGCCGACCCGCCGCCCGGCCGACACGCCGAACAGCTGCCAGCTCGGACGGTTGCAACCAGCGACCTTCGCCGCTGCTCGGTGTGTTGCCGCCCACGGACGGCGACCGGCGAGCGAACCCTCCCGACCGGTCAGTCGTGGCTCGGGGTCTCGGCCACTCCGGCCGCGGCGCGGGCCAGCACGTAGAACAGGTCGCTCATCCGGTTCAGGGTCAGCAGCACCGGGTCGGAGACGTCGTGCCCGGCGCGGGCGGCGGCGACCGCGTGGCGCTCGGCCCGGCGCACCACGCCGCGGGCCAGGTCCAGCGCCGCCGAGGCCCGCGAGGCCCCGGGCACGATGAACACCGGGCGCAGCGGATGCCGCTCGGTCAGCTCGTCGATCGCCTGCTCGACGTCGGTGGTCAGCTGCGCGGTGGCCAGCGAGATGCCGGGCTCGAGCCGGTCGCGGGCGTGCGGGTTGGCCATCAGGTCGGCGGCCAGCACGAACAGCTGCCGCTGGGTGGTCAGGACCAGGGCGGCCAGCTCGGCCGCCGCCGGGTCGAGCAGCAGCTCGGCCCGGGCCACGCCGAGCGCCCCGACGGCCTCGTCGATGTCGCCGCAGGCCTCCACGAGCGCGTCGTCCTTGCCGACCCGGCCGCCGAACAGGCGACCGGTGGTGCCGTCGTCGCCGGTCTTGGTGTAGATGCGGGACGCGTTGCTGCTCATCAGGGCTCCTCCACCTCGATCGCCGGGGTCACGGCGACACCGGCACCGTGCCACGGTACGGGCTCGGCGTAGAACTCCTCGGTGTGCAGCCGCCCGGCATGGACACCGAGCCGCTGCGCGGTGCGGGTGCACGCGTCCACGAAGCCCGGCGAGCCGGCGATGTACACCGCATGCGGGCCGAGGTCGGGCAGCAGCCCGGGCAGCACCTCGGGCACCCTCCCCAGCGGGGGCGGGGCCGACCCGGGGGCCACCCGGGTCAGGGTGCGCAGGTAGTCGAGCCAGGGGTGGCTGCCGGCCAGCTCGGCCAGCTGCGCCTCGTCGATGACGTCGGCCGGGGTCCGCCCCGAGAACAGGACCGTGTGCCGCTCGGCCGCGTCGGCGTCGCCCGCCTCCAGCCGGGCCACGGCCGCCTGCAGCAGGGCGCGCACCGGAGCCAGCCCCGACCCGCCCGCGAGGTAGAGGGTCGGGCCGTGGTGGCCGGGGTCGGCCACGAACGTGCCGTACGGCCCAGAGACGAGCAGCCGGTCACCGACGCGTGACCCGCGCGCGAGCCAGGTGCTCGTCGGCCCGTCGGGCACGGCCGTGACGAGCAGGGTCAGGCGCCCGTCGGGCCGGGGCGCGTTCGCGACCGAGTAGGAGCGCACCGGTACCGTGCGCCCGGCGTCCTGGGCCAGCACGTACTGGCCCGCGACGAAGCCGACCTGGTCGCCGACCGGGTCGAGGGTGAGCTCGGCGACGACGGGCGTGCACCAGCGGCGGGCGACGAGCACGAAGGGGACGTCCTCGTCGGGCAGGGGGGCCAGCGGCATACCCCCCATTGGAGCGGGCCGGTCCCCCGCGGGGCAAGGGGCCGAGGCGGGAGAGCCGCACCCGACGGGCCGCCGGACCCTCAGACGATGGTGTCCTTGACCTCGGCGAGCCGGGCGAGCAGGC
Source organism: Intrasporangium sp. (assembly GCF_039812505.1). GTDB lineage: Bacteria > Actinomycetota > Actinomycetes > Actinomycetales > Dermatophilaceae > Intrasporangium_A. The sequence continues at coordinate 51,421 of NZ_JBDIAQ010000004.1, forward strand.
CGTTGACGAAGGCGGGCGACTCGTCGGTCGACAGCTGCGTCGCCAGCGCGACCGCCTCGGAGATCGCGACCGGGTCGGGGATCTCGTCGTTGAAGAGCACCTCCCACGCGCCGAGCCGCAGGATCGCGCGGTCGACCGCGGGCATCCGCTCGAGCGTCCAGCCCTGGCTGTAGTCGGTCAGCGCCGCGTTGACATCGGTCCACCGCTCGACGACCCCCCGGACGGCCTGCGCCGTGTAGGGGTTGTTGCCGGCCCGCGACTCGCTGTCGGTGAGGCGCGCCTCGAGCAGGGTGAGCGCGTTGAGCCCGCGCTGGTCGGCCTCGAAGAGGATGTCGAGGGCCCGGGCCCGGGCCTTGCTGCGAGCGGCCATTCAGTCGTTGACGCGGCCGAGGTAGGACCCGTCGCGGGTGTCGACCTTGACCTTGGTGCCGGTCTCGAGGAAGAGCGGCACCTGGATCTGCGCGCCGGTCTCGAGGGTCGCCGGCTTGGTGCCGCCGGTGGAGCGGTCGCCCTGCAGGCCGGGGTCGGTGTGGGTGATCTCGAGCACGACCGAGGCGGGCAGCTCGACGTACAGCGGGGTGCCCTCGTGGGTGGCGACGATGGCGTTCTGGTTCTCCAGCAGGTAGCTGGCCGCGTCGCCGAGGGTCGCCTCGGGGACCGTGAGCTGGTCGTAGGTGTCGGTGTCCATGAAGACGAAGTCCGCGCCGTCCTTGTACAGGTACTGCATCGTGCGCTTGTCGACGTTGCTGGTCTCGACCTTGACGCCGGCGTTGAACGTCCGGTCGACGGTCTTGCCCGACACGACGTTCTTCAGCTTGGTCCGCACGAAGGCCGGGCCCTTGCCCGGCTTGACGTGCTGGAACTCCACGACGGACCAGAGCTGACCGTCGATGTTGAGCACGGTGCCGTTCTTCAGGTCGTTCGTCGTTGCCACGGATGGATCTCTTTCGTATGCCGTTGTCGCCGGCTCGCGCGGACACGGCGCGGTCGCGGGCGTGGGGAGTGTGCCGCGACAGTCTATCGGCCGAGGATCTCGGCGCCCGGACGATGCCTCGGGTCACGCCTCAGACCAACGCATGCAGGGCCAGCAGGTAGCTCTGCAGACCGAACCCGGCCACGGTCCCGGTTGCGACGGGGGCGACCACGGAGACGTGCCGGAAGCCTTCGCGCGCCGCCGGGTTGGACAGGTGGACCTCGACCAGGGAGCGCCCGCTCGTCGTGACGATGGCGCAGGCGTCGCGCACGGCGTACGAGTAGTGGGTGAACGCGCCCGGGTTCAGCACGACGTCGGCGCCCGCGTCGACCGCCTCGTGCAGCCAGTCGACCAGCACGCCCTCGTGGTTGGTCTGCCGGCAGTCGGCGAGCAGGCCGAGCTGCTCGGCCTCGCGACGCACGGCGTCGTGGACGTCATCGAGGCTGTCAGAGCCGTAGATCTCCGGCTCTCGCGTGCCGAGCCGGTTCAGGTTGGGCCCGGACAGGACGAAGACCGTGGGCGTCATGGCGCGATCCTACGCAGCGCTCCCGGCACCGTGCTCAGGCGCCGGGATGCGCGGCGGTGCGAGCGTACGCCTCACGCAGCACCGCCTCGCTCGGGCCGGCGAGGCGGGTCGGCCGCGCGAGAGCGTCGAGGACGACGAACCGCAACGTCGAGCCGCGCGACTTCTTGTCCCGGTGCATCGCCACGATCAGCTCCTCCCAGCGGTCGCCGCGGTAGCTCGTCGGCAGCCCGACCGAGCCGAGCAGGTCGCGGTGGCGGGTCACCAGCCCGTCGTCCAGATGCCCGGCCAGCCGAGCCAGCTCGGCGGCGTAGACCATGCCGACGCTGACCGCCTCGCCGTGACGCCAGGTGAAATGCTCGACCTGTTCGACCGCGTGGCCGAAGGTGTGCCCGTAGTTGAGGATCTCGCGCAGCGCGGCTTCTCGCAGGTCGGCCGCGACCACGTCGGCCTTGACCCGGACCGCCCGCTCGACCAGCTCGCGCAGGCGCGGGTTGTCGGCCCGGCGAGCGGCGAGCGGGTCTGCCTCGACCAGCCCGAGGATCGCCGGATCGGCGATGAAACCGGCCTTGATGACCTCGGCGAGCCCGGCCGCGAAGTCCGCCTCGGGAAGCGTGCGCAGCACATCGAGGTCGCACAGCACGCCCGTGGGCGGGTGGAAGGACCCGACGAGGTTCTTGCCCTCGGCCGTGTTGATCCCGGTCTTGCCGCCGACGGCCGCGTCGACCATGCCGAGCAGTGTGGTCGGCACGTGCGCGACAGGCACTCCGCGCAGCCAGGTCGCCGCGACGAACCCGGCCAGGTCGGTCACGGCACCACCGCCGACGCCGACGACGGCGTCGGTACGGGTGAAACCGGCCTGCCCCAGCCGCGCCCAGAGCCCGGCGGCGACCTGCGCCGTCTTGGCGGCCTCGGCGTCGGGCACCGGCGCGAGGTGGACGGCATACCCGTGGCGCGACAGGGCGCCCGCGACGGACCCGGCGATCGCGCCCAGGGCGACCGAGTGCACGACGAGCACCTGCTCGACGGCGTCGCCGAGCACCGCGCCGACCTGGTCGAGCAGGCCGCGCCCGACCACGACCTCGTAGTCGCCGCCGACCCGGATCCGGGTCGGTTCGCTCACTGGTCTCACGCGGGCCCTCCGGTCAACAGGCCCGCGATCTCGCGGGCGATCTCGTCCGGGGTCCGCCCGGCCGTGTCGACCCGGTAGGTGGCCACGCCCTCGTACACCGGCCGGCGCTTCTTCATCAACGCGACCCACGTGGCGCGGGGGTTCACCGCGAGCAGCGGCCGCGACCGGTCGAAGCCGATCCGTCTGCTCGCGTCGGCGATGCCGACGTCGAGGAAGACGACCGTGTGTCCGACGAGCAGTACCCGGGTCGCCGGGTCCATGACCGCTCCACCGCCGAGGGCGAGCACCCCGGTCGCCCCGGTCAGGGAGCGGGCCACTTCGGCGCGCTCGAGCTCGCGGAAGGCGGGCTCGCCGTCCTCGATGAAGATGTCGGGGATCGTCCTGCCGGTGGCCGCCTCGACGGCGGCGTCGGTGTCGTGCAGGTCGGCGTGCAGCAGCCGGGCCAGCGCGAGCCCGACGGTCGTCTTGCCCGATCCCGGCGGCCCGACGAGGACGGCGACCGGGCGGGTGGAGCCGGTCACCATGTGCGCATCCCCTCCGGGACGGCCGCGAGGTATGCCGCATGGTTGCGCCGCGTCTCGGCGACGGAGTCGCCGCCGAACTTCTCGAGGCACGCGTCGGCCAGCACGAGCGCGACCATGGCCTCGGCGACCACGCCCGCCGCGGGGACCGCGCAGACGTCGGAGCGCTGGTGGATCGCGGTCGCCTCCTGCCCGGTCGCGACGTCGACCGTGGACAGCGCGCGCGGCACGGTGCTGATCGGCTTCATCGCGGCGCGCACCCGCAGCACGTCACCGGTCGACATGCCGCCCTCGGTGCCTCCGGCGCGGCCGGTGCGGCGGTGGATCGTGCCGCCGACGACCTCCATCTCGTCGTGCGCCTGTGACCCGCGCCGCCGCGCGGTCTCGAAGCCGTCGCCCAGGGCGACCCCCTTGATCGCCTGGATGCTCATCAGCGCCTGGGCCAACCGGCCGTCGAGCCTGCGGTCCCAGTGCACGTGCGAGCCGAGCCCCGGAGGCAGGCCGTAGGCGAGCACCTCGACCACGCCGCCGAGGGTGTCGCCGTCCTTCTTGGCCGCGTCGACCTCGGCCACCATGGCGGCCGACCCGGTGGCCTCGAACGCCCGGACGGGGTCGGCATCGATGGCCGGCACGTCGTCGGGGGTCGGCAGGGACGCACCGGGTGTGGTGGCCGCCGTGCCGATCGCGACGGTGTGGGACAGCAGCCGGATGCCGTAGGCCTGTTGCAGGAACCGGGCCGCGACCTCGCCGAGCGCGACCCGGGCGGCGGTCTCGCGGGCCGAGGCACGCTCCAGGACGGGCCGCGCGTCGGCGTGGCCGTACTTCTGCATGCCGACGAGGTCAGCGTGGCCGGGGCGTGGCCGGGTCAGCGGCTTGTTGCGAGCCAGCTCCTTCTCGGCGTTGACGTCGTCGGCTGCGGCGTACGCCGTGGCCGACACCGGCTCGGGGCTCATCACGGTCTGCCACTTGGGCCACTCGGTGTTGCCGATCCGCAGCGCGACCGGGCTGCCGAGGGTGACGCCGTGCCGTACCCCGCCGAGGAACTCGACCTCGTCCTGCTCGAACTTCATCCGCGCTCCGCGGCCGTGGCCCAGCCGCCGCCGGGCCAGCGCCCGCCGCAGGTCGTCGGCCCGGACCTCGACCCCCGCGGGCAGGCCCTCGAGCACGGCGACCAGGGCAGGACCGTGGGACTCTCCGGAGGTCAACCAACGCAGCATGGGGCCGATCCTGTCACGCGCGCCTGCATCCCCAGACCGGGGGCCCGTCGCCCGGCGCGCCCATCCCGGCGTCAGGGCGGCGCGTCCTACCGTCAGAACAGCGGGGGCACCTCGACGAGGAGCGCCACGATCGCCCCCGCCACCAGGAACGGCCCGAACGGCACGGCGTCGTGCCGGGAGCGCCGCCGCACGACGACGTGGACCACGGCGTACGCCCCGCCCAGCAGGAACGCGGCATACAGGGCGACGACCGGAGCGGCCCACCCGACCGAGCCGGTGACCAGGCCGACCAGCCCGAGCAGGACCACGTCGCCGAGCCCGAAGCCGCTGCGGAGCACGGCTGCCAGCAGGGCGAGGACCAGTCCGAGGACTCCCAGTACCGCGGCACTGACGAGCGCCCGCACGATCGGGCCCAAGTCGCCGGCCGCCCAGGCCGCGAACGCGAGCTGGCCCAGCAGGACCGGGAAGCCGGGCAGCGTCAGCCCTTCGGGTAGACGGTGCACGTCGAGGTCCACCCACGTCAGGGCGGTCCCCAGCGTCGCGAAGGTGAGCAGGGCGGGCAGCAGCGGCCACCCGGACGAGGTCGCGAACCGCCACGCGAGGGCGGCCCAGAGCGGCCCGAGGATCGCGGTGGCCACCCACCCGGGCAGCCTGCGGGGCCGGGACTGCTCCTCGTCGAGCCGGTAGCCGTAGGTCTGCAGCCGCGTCCCGAGCAGGTGTCCGGTGCCGAGACCGGCGACGCCGGCCGCCGTCGCCAGCCACAGCACGACCCCGGCCGGCGCCGGCCCGCCGGCCAGTGCGTTCACCACGCCCGGCCCGTCGCCGCCTCGCTCATCGGCGCGCGGCCAGCGCGTCGGCCAGCGCGCGGCGCATCGCGCCGACCGGCGCGGGATGCCCGGTCATGAGCCGGACCTGCTCGGCGGCCTGGTGCAGCAGCAGCTCGGTGCCCGCCACGACGGTCCAGCCCCGCTCGCGCGCCGCCTGCTGCAGGGCGGTGGCCCCGGAGCCGTAGACGACGTCGAGGACGGTCGCCGGGCTGTCCCCAAGACCGGTGAGCCCGGACAGCGACTCCGGCGGGACGGTGCTGACGATCACGTCGGCGGCCACCCAGGTCCCCATCGGTGTCACCGCCACCTCGAGGCCGGCGGCGTCGGCATGTCGCAGCGTCTCGGGGCGGGGTCGCGCCCGGACCATGAAGACCACGCGACGCGCGCCGAGCCGCTCGGCCGCGGCGAGGGCGGAGCGTGCCGTCGCGCCCGAGCCGACCACGAGGATGCTCTCGACGTGCTCGAGGCCGGACTCCCGGAGCGACTCGACCATGCCCTGGACGTCGGTGTTGTGCGCGGTCCACCCCTGCAGTCCGTCTCGGACGAGCGTGTTGGCCGCGTCGGTCCGGCGGGCCTGCTCGCCCGCGTCGATGGCCGCGGCGAGCGCCGCCTCCTTCAGTGGCATCGTCAGGGACAGCCCCCGCCACGACCCGTCGAGCCCGTCCAGGGCAGCCGCGAAGCCGCCGACGTCCACCTCGCGGCGCTCGTAGGTCCAGTCCTCGAGCCCGAGGGCCGCATAGGCCGCCCGGTGCAGGACCGGGGACAGGGAGTGCTCGATCGGCGAGCCCCACACAGCGCACTTCATCGGTCCGGTCTCCTCAGCACGTGCCCTTGTTGGCCGCGCACCAGGCGTCGAGCAACACGACGTTCTTCTCGTGCTCGGCCAGGGTCACGGCGAACTTCGTCTCCCCCGTCTTCAGGTCGACGGTGACGAAGTAGAGCCAAGGGCCCGCGGCCGGGTGGACGGCGGCCTGGATGGCGCTCTCGCCGGGGTTGCCGATCGGGCCCGGCGGCAGGCCCTCGTGCACGTAGGTGTTGTACGGGCTCTTGTTCGCGCGGTCGGCCGGGCTCGTCCGGACCGCGTGCTTGCCGGTCGCGTAGTTGACCGTGGAGTCGAGCTGCAGCGGCATCTTCTTGGCGAGCCGGTTCTCGATCACGCGGGCCACCTTGGGCCGGTCCTCGGGGTGGCGGGCCTCGGCCTCGACCAGGCTGGCGACGATGACCACGTGCTCCATCTGCTTGTCCGTCACGCCGAGCGCGTCCAGCCGCTTGACCGACTGGGCGACCATCTGGGACAGCTGCGCCTTGGCGCTCGTGCCGGGGTCGAAGGCGTAGCTGGCCGGGAAGAGGTAGCCCTCGACGTTCCCCTTCGCCGCGGGTGGCAGGCCCAGCGCCGCGCCGTTCCTGGCCGCGGCGGCGTAGTCGGCGACGGGGATGCCGGTGTGCCTGGACAGCTCGGCGTAGATCTCCTTGGCCCACAGCCCCTCGCGGATCGTCACCTCGGTGGTGATCCGGTTGCCCGGGTCGACGAGCACCGCGACCGCCTCGGCGGCGGACATCTGCCTGCGCAGCCGGTAGGTCCCCGGCTGGATGCCGGCGCTCTTCGGGTTGTCGGCGGCCGCCTCGATGTAGGCCTTGGTCGACTTGACCACTCCGGCCTCGAGCAGCGCGGTGGCGATCGCGGCCCCGGTGTCGCCGTGCTCGATCACCACCCGCACCGACCCGCTGCCCGGTCCCGGGTAGTCGTTCGACTCGAACATGCCGGACACGACCGGGCGCAGGTAGGTGTAGGCCACCGCGACGCCTCCGCCGATGAGCGCCAGGGCCAGGACGATCACCGCGATCCGTCGCAGCAGGGGCGGTTTGTGCGACCGGCCACTCCGGGCCCGGCCGTGGCGGCGCCCGGACCTGCCGGCCGCACGTCCGCCCGGTGGCGCCCCGTGCTGGGCCCCCCGGGTCGCGTCGTCGACCGGCTCGCCGTGCTCGCCGAAGATCGCGGAGTCGAGGTGCTCGTTCATCGACGTGCCGACCTCCTGCGTGGCTTGCGCCTCGACGAGACCATCTCGCCGGCCGGCTCACCGGACCGCGTCTCCGCGTCGAGCGCCGCCTGCAGGATCAGCACCGCCGCGGCCTGGTCGACGACGGCCCGCTGCCCCCTGCCCGGTACACCGCTGTCGCGTAGTCTGCGGTGCGCGTCGACCGTCGTCAAGCGCTCGTCGACGAGGCGCACCGGGACGGGGCGGACCCGCGCGGCGAGCCGAGCGGCATACTCCCGGGCGAGCCGGGCCGCGGTGCCCTCGGCGCCGGAGAGCAGCAGCGGCAGGCCGACGACGACCGCGACGGCGGCCCGCTCGGCGACCAGGTCGGCCAGCGCGGTGAGGTCCGTGCCCTGGTCGTCGTCGCGCGCGAGGGTCGTGACGGGCAGGGCGAAGCTCCCGGAGGGGTCCGACGCGGCGATCCCCACGCGGGCGCTGCCCACGTCGACGCCGATCCGGACCCCGGGACCCATCGGGTCACGAGCTCCGGGCGCGCAGCTGGTCCTCGACCGCCCCGAGCGCCGCGGAGACCTGGCCGGGCTCGGACCCGCCGCCCTGGGCGATGTCGTCCTTGCCCCCGCCGCCCCCGCCGAGCCGCCGAGCTGCGGTCCGGACGAACGCGCCCGCCTTGACCCCGGCCTCCCGGGCCCGCTCGTTGGTCGCGACGATGGCCAGCGGACGGCCCTTGCTGACGGCGGCCATGGAGACGAGCACCGGTCGGTCGTTGCCCAGGCGGTGGCGCACTTCGAGCACGAGGGCGCGCAGGTCGTCGGCGGACACGTCGTGGCCGGCGTCGTGGCTGACGAAGGTGACCCCGCCGATGTCCCGCGCGGTGGCCACCAGCCCCGGCGCCGCACCGAGCACCTGGGCCTGCCGCACGGCGGCGATCTGCTTCTCGGCGTCCTTGAGCCGGCCGAGCATCCCCGAGATCCGCTCGGGCAGCTCCTCCGGGCGGGCCTTGACCAGCTCGGCCAGCTGCCCGACGATGGCCGCCTCGCGGGCCAGGAAGGAGTAGGCGTCGCCACCGACGAGTGCCTCGACCCGGCGCACGCCCGAGCCGATCGAGGACTCGCCGAGCAGCTTGACGACACCCAGCTGACCGGAGCGCTGGGCATGCGTGCCGCCGCACAGCTCGCGGGCCCAGTCACCGACCGAGACGACGCGCACCCGGCTGCCGTACTTCTCCCCGAACAGCGCCATCGCGCCGATGTCGTGGGCCTGCTGCTGCGACATGATCTCGGCGTGGACCGGCAGGTCCTCGAGCAGCAGCGCGTTGACCTTGGCCTCGACGTCGCGCAGGACGGTCGCCGGCACGGCGTGCTGGGCGTTGAAGTCGAAGCGGAACCGGCCGGGGGCGTTCTCCGAGCCCGCCTGGGTGGCGGTCTCACCGACCGCTTCGCGGATCGCCTTGTGCACCATGTGCGTTGCGGTGTGGGCCCGCGAGATCGACCGGCGCCGCTCGATGTCCACCTTGGCGTGGGCGAGCACGCCCGGGGTCACCTCGCCGCTCACGACGCGGGCCCGGTGGACGATCAACCCGGTGATCGGCCGCTGGACGTCACGCACGTCGATGACCGCGCCGTTCGCGAGCTCGACGAGCCCGCCGTCGGCGAGCTGCCCGCCACCCTCGGCGTAGAACGGGGTGCGGTCCAGGACCAGCTCGATCTCGTCGCCGGCCCCGGCCATCTCGACGGTCTCGCCGTCCCGGATGATCCCGGCGACGCGCCCCTCGGAGACGACCTCGTCGTAGCCGGTGAACTCGACGTCATGGCCGATGGCGTCGGCGACCCGGCGGTAGGCGTGGGTGTCGCCGTGGGCGGTCTTCTTCGCGCGGGCGTCGGCCTTGGCCCGGTCACGCTGCTCTGCCATGAGCCGGCGGAAGCCCGCCTCGTCGACCTCGACGCCCTGTTCGGCGGCCATCTCGAGGGTCAGGTCGATCGGGAAGCCGTAGGTGTCGTGCAGGGTGAAGGCCTGCTCGCCGGAGAGTCGCTGCGGCGCCTGCGGCCTCGCCTTGATCCGGTCGACCGCCGTGTCCAGGATCGTGGTACCGGAGGCGAGAGTGCGGCGGAAGGCCTCCTCCTCGCCGTAGACGACCTGGCTGATCCGGTCGAAGTCGGTGCGCAGCTCCGGGTAGGACCGGCTCATCCGCTCCATGCTGACCGGCAGCAGCTGCGGCATCGTCGGCTCGTCGACGCCGAGCAGGACCATCGAGCGGACGGCGCGCCGCAGCATCCGGCGCAGCACGTAGCCGCGGCCCTCGTTGCTGGGGGTCACGCCGTCGCCGACCAGCATCAGGCAGGTCCGGACGTGGTCGGCCACCACCCGCAGCCGCACGTCGTCGGGGTGGCTCTGCGCGGCGACGTGGCTCGGGTTGGCGCCGTAGGTCTTGCCGGCCAGCTCGGCGGCCCGGTCCAGCACGGGGAAGACCTCGTCGATCTCGTAGAGGTTGTCCACGCCCTGCAGGATGCTGGCCATCCGCTCGAGACCCATGCCGGTGTCGACGTTGCGGGCCGGCAGCGGGCCGGCGACGTCGAAGTCGTCCTTGGCCCGCACCGCCGACAGCTGGTACTGCATGAAGACGAGGTTCCAGACCTCCATGTAGCGGTCCTCGTCGACGGCCGGGCCGCCCTCGCGGCCGTACTCGGGGCCGCGGTCGACGAAGATCTCGCTGCACGGGCCGCCCGGGCCCGGGATGCCCATGTGCCAGTAGTTGTCCTTCTTGCCGCGGCGCACGATGCGCTCGCGGGGGATCTCGCTCAGCTCGAGCCAGAGGCTGATCGCCTCCTCGTCGTCCTCGTAGACCGTGGCCCACAGGCGCTCGGGGTCCAGCCCGTAGCCGCCCTCCCGCTGCGAGGTGGTCAGCAGCTCCCAGGCGTAGGAGATCGCACCGTGCTTGAAGTAGTCGCCGAAGGAGAAGTTGCCGTTCATCTGGAAGAACGTGCCGTGGCGGCTGGTTCGGCCGACCTCGTCGAGGTCGGGGGTGCGCACGCACTTCTGCACCGAGGTGGCCCGCGGCCACCGGGGAGTCTCCTGGCCCACGAAGTAGGGCACGAACGGGACCATCCCGGCGGCCACGAAGAGCAGGTTGGGGTCGTCGAACGGCAGCGGGGCGCTTGGGACGACGGTGTGCCCCCGGCTCTCGAAGAACGAGAGCCAGCGGCGCCTGATCTCGGCGGTTTCCATGCGATGGTGGTCCTTGCGTGTCGACGGCGGCCCGCGCCCGTCGCGCGTGGCGATGGTCAACCCTAGCCGACCTGCCGACCCGGCCATCCACGACACGGTATGCCGCCCACTCGGCCGGCCCCGCGGCATACCCACCGGCGTGGTGCGGGTGGCCGTGGTGCCCACCGTCGCCGGTGCCCGGTGCCTCAGGCCGGGGTCTCGACCTCCGCGAGGATGTCGGTGCGCACCTCCGGGAAGTGGCACGCCTGCAGGTGTACGCCCCGCTCCCGGCCGCCGGTGGGCCGCTGGTCGCTGGTCGACTGGACCAGCGGCGGCTCCTGGGTCGCGCAGATCTCCTGGGCCTTCCAGCACCGGGTCCGGAAGCGGCACCCGCTCGGCGGGTCGATGGGGCTCGGCACGTCGCCGACCAGGCGGATCCGCTCCTTGGGGGCCATCCCGCGGGCGACGTTGATGTCGGGCGCCGCCGAGAGCAGCGCCTGCGTGTAGGGGTGCTCGGCGCGTTCGTAGATCGCGCGCCGGTCGCCGTACTCGACGATCTTGCCGAGGTACATGACCGCGACCTGGTCGCAGAAGTGCCGTACGACGCCCAGGTCGTGGGCCACGAAGATGAACGCGAGGCCGAGCTCGTCACGCAGCTTGGCCAGCAGGTTCATCACCTGGGCCTGGATCGACACGTCGAGCGCGGAGACCGGCTCGTCGGCGATGATCAGCTTCGGCTCGACCGCCAGGGCCCGGGCGATGCCGATGCGCTGCCGCTGCCCGCCGGAGAACTCCGACGGGTAGCGGTTGATGTGCTCCGGGTTGAGGCCGACCAGCTCGAGCAGCTCGCGGACCCGCTGCTTCTCGCGACCCTGGTGCAGGCCGTGCACCTTCAGCGGCGTGGTCAGGATCGAGCCGATCGTGTGCCTGGGGTTCAGCGACGAGTAGGGGTCCTGGAAGATCATCTGGATGTCGCGGCGGATCTCGCGCAGCTGCGACTCCTTCAGGAAGGTGATGTCCCGGCCCTCGAACACGATCCGGCCCGAGGTGGGGGTGTCCAGGCGGGTCACCAGCCGCGAGGTCGTCGACTTGCCGCAGCCGGACTCGCCGACCAGCCCGAGGGTCTGGCCCTGTGAGACGCTGAAGCTCACCCCGTCGACGGCGCGGACGCTGGCCTTGACCATGCGCAGACCCTGCACCTCGCGGAACGGGAAGTGGCGCACCAGGTCGGTCACCTCGAGCAGCATCGGGTCAGCCATGGTGGTGGGCCTCCTCGTCGGCGTGCAGGACTCCTACCGGGTCCTCCAGGTGGCACCGGATGACCCGGTTGGTCAGCCCCGGCGCGTCGCGCCACTCGGGCACCTCCGTCCAGCACCGCTCACCGACCAGCTCCTTGAACGTGCACCGGGGGTGGAAGGAGCAGCCGGGGGGCAGGGCGAGCAGGCTGGGCGGGGCGCCCTGGATCGCCTTGAGCTCGGACTGCTCCTCGGTGGGCGAGGGCAGCGACTGGAGCAGGCCGTAGGTGTAGGGGTGCGACGGCTGGGCCAGGACCTCCTTGGCGGCGCCCTTCTCGACGGCCCGTCCGGCGTACATCACGACGATGTCGTCGGCGGTCTCGGCGACGACGGCCAGGTCGTGGGTGATCAGGATGACCCCCGAGCCGAACTCCTTGCGCAGGTCGTTGATCAGGTCGAGGATCTGGGCCTGGACCGTGACGTCGAGCGCGGTCGTCGGCTCGTCGGCGATCAGCAGCTTCGGGTTGTTGACCAGGCCGAGGGCGATCATCGCCCGCTGGCGCATCCCGCCGGAGAACTCGTGCGGGTACTGCTTGGCCCGCCGCTGCGGGTTGGGGATGCCGACCCGGTCGAGCATCTCGACCGCCCGCGCCCGGGCGACCGACTTGGCGACCTTGTGGTGGGTGCGGTAGGCCTCGGCGATCTGGTCGCCGATCTTGTAGAACGGGTGCAGCGAGCTCTGCGGGTCCTGGAAGACCATCGCGACCTGCTGGCTGCGGATCCGCTGGAAGGTCGACTGGGGGGCGCCGACGAGCTCCTCGCCGTCGAGCTTGATGCTGCCGGTGATGCGGGTGCGCTTCATGTTGTGCAGCCCGAGCACGGCCATGCTCGACACGGACTTGCCGGAGCCGGACTCGCCGACGATGGCCAGGGTGCGCCCGAGCCGGGCCTGGTAGCTCAGGTTCGACACGGCCCGCACCACCCCCTCCTCGGTCGGGAAGGCCACGGTCAGGTCCTTGATGTCCAGCACGACGTCGCCGGCGTGGTGCGCCTCCCCCGCGGCGTCGGGCAGCTGGTCGGCGATGGCGGCGCTCACGAGAGCCTCACTCGGGGGTCGACGAAGGAGTAGGCGATGTCGACGATGAGGTTCATCGTCACGACGATGGCGGCGGTCAGCAGGACCGTGCCGAGGATGATCGGCAGGTCGTCGCGCCCGAGGGCGTCGATGGAGAGCTTGCCGATGCCGTCGATCTCGAAGATCTTCTCGGTGACCAGCGTGCCGGACAGCAGCGCCGCGATGTCGAGGCCGAGGATCGTCACGATCGGGCTGAGCGCGGCGCGCAGCGCGTGCTTGCCGACCACCTTGCGTTCGCTGATCCCCTTGGAGCGGGCGGTGCGCACGTAGTCCATCGAGAGACTGTCGAGCATCGAGTTGCGCGTGTACCTCGTGTACCCGGTGGCGCTGACCAGGCCGAGGATCAGCCAGGGCGCGATGAGGCCCGGTAGGAAGGCGATCACCCCGTTGGACATCGAGCCGGCCTGCGGGAAGATCGGGTAGAACCGGGTGGCGTAGAGGGCGAAGATCAGCGCCATGACGTAGTAGGGGATGGCGCCGAAGACCTGCGAGCCGCCGATGAGGATGCGGTCCATGGCGGTGCCGCGGACCGTCGCGGCGAGCACCCCGATGGTGACGCCGACGACGGTCATGACCACGACGACCCCGGCGGTCAGCAGCACCGTCGCCGGGAAGCGGGTGAAGATCTCCTCGGACACCGGTCGGTTGGTCAGGAACGACATGCCCAGGCACGGCGCGCTGCAGTGGATCGTGTCGCCCGCGAAGGGGATCTCCCGCCCGAGGAACAGGCCCTTGAAGTACTCGGCGAACTGCACGGCCAGCGGCCGGTCCAGCCCGAGGCTCTCGCGGATCTGGGCGAGCCGGGCGGGCGTGCACTTCGTATCGGGGCACATCGCCTGGGCCGGGTCGGCCGGGCCGGCGAAGAAGAGCAGGAACGCGGCGACGAGAGTCGCCAGCAGGACGGTGAACGCAAGCCCGAGACGCCGCAGGAGGTACGTCAGCACGAGGGGGCCTTCCGGTGGTCGTGGCGGGTGGGACACGAAGGGGCCGTGCTCCACTCGGTCGGGCCGGCCGCCGCAAGGCGGGGGCCGGCCCCTTTCCGATGGGTTACTGGTCGATCCACATCTGCGTCATGACCGGCATGCCGTGGTTCGGGTCGTTGAGGACGTTCTTGACCTTGGTGCCGAAGACGTAGTTGCCCTTGTCGTACTGGTACGGGATCGCCGGCAGGTAGTTCTCGAACAGCCACTTGTCGAACTTGCCCCACTCCGGAGCGGCCTGTTCGACCGGCAGCTTCTGGATCCGGGCGACCTCCGCGTCGACCTTCGCGTCCTGCAGGTTGCCCCAGTTGGTGCTGCCGGAGGCCATCGACACCGAGGTGACCATGGGCGGGAAGATCGAGTCCGCGGCGGGCCAGTCGAAGCACCAGCCGGTGGGCGACTGCAGGAAGTTCTGCTCGCTCTTCGGGTCGGCGTAGAGCTTGCGCCGGTCCTTGCCGGGCACGCCCATGTCCTTGATCTTGAAACCGGCCTCCTCGAGCTTCTGCTTGCGCACCTGGTTGACCTTCTGCGCGCTCATGTCGTCGTTCGTGTAGTAGTAGATGAGCTGGAACTCCTTGCCCGGCCCGAAGCCCGCGTCGGCGAGCATCTGCTTGGCCTTGGCCGGGTCGCCGTCGCCGGTGCCGTCGAACCCGTCGATGCCCTTGTAGTCGAGCCAGCCCGGGATCTGCGGTGGGATGAACGTCGTACCGGGCGTGAACGAGTGCGTCGTCTGGCCGCCGGCCTTGCGGATGCCGTCGAACGGGTAGGCCACGGCGATCGCCTTCCGGACCTCCATCGGGATCTTGGAGGTGACCATGTTGACGGCGTAGACGCACGAGGACGGTCCCTCGACGAACTGGTCCTTCTTCGGGCCCTCGATCTGGTCGATCAGCGAGGAGTCGATCGGGTCCCAGTTCATCGACGTCGCGTCGACCCCGTTGCTGGCCAGGATGGCCTGCTGGACCTTGACGGCGTCGACGCCGAACTTGAAGTCGTAGCCGTCGAGGTAGTTGTTGCGCGCCGGGTCGGTGTTCGGGTCCCACTGGTCGTTGCGCACCAGGGTCAGCTCCGAGCCCGGCGTGTACTTGTCGAACTTGTACGGCCCGGTCGCGAGCGGGTGCAGCGTGTAGTCCTTCTTGGTGTCCTTCGCCTCGGGGATCGGCGAGAACTGCGGGTAGGACGCGAAGAAGGAGAGCGACTCGAAGCGCTTCTCCAGGTGGATGACGACGGTCTTGTCGTCCGTCGCCTCCACGCCGTTCCAGTTCTTGTCCCCCTGGTAGGGGCCCTTGTAGTCCTTGCCGCCCTTGAAGAAGTCGCGCTGGTAGGTCGGGCCGTTGCTGGCGAGGTCGGGGTCGAAGGAGCGCTTGATGGCGAAGACGACGTCCTTGGCGGTGACCGGCGTGCCGTCCTCGTACTTGATGCCGTCCTTGAGGGTGAACGTCCAGGTCAGGCCGTCGTCGGAGACCTTGCCCAGGTCGGTGGCGAGGTCGGGCACCAGCACCGACCGGCCGTCGCGGAAGGAGTACGAGGTCAGCGTGCGGTGGGTCACGCCGAGGATCGCGATGGTGTCGGTGTAGTACTGGTCGCTCGGGTCGAAGTTGGCCGGGGTGGACTCATAGGGAACGGTGAGGATGCCGCCCTTCTTGGCACCGGAGACCTCCGGCGCCGGGCCCTTGGCGTCGGGCATCATGTTCGAGGTCGCCGCCTCGAGCTTGCCGCCGCCGGTCTCGCCGGGCTTGGTATCCGCCGAGGGGTTGGGCGCGCCGCAGGCCGCGACGAATCCGAGGGAGGCGGCGGCTCCCACGGTGAGGGCTTTGGTCCAGCGCATGTGTTGTGCTCCCTTTGTGCGTGTCCCGGGCCTTTGTGCCGGGAACGTCCGGTGGCCGATGGCGTGGTCGGTGCTATCGGCGGGTGGTCGGGTCGAAGGCGTCGCGGATCGAGTCGCCGAGCAGGCTCAGGGCGAGCACGAGCAGTGAGATGCCGATGACCGGGGGCCAGAGCCACAGCGGGTAGCTCTGGAAGGAGTTCTGGGCGTCCGCGATGGTGCGGCCCCAGGACGGGGTGGGCTCGACGAGCCCGGCCCCGAGGTAGGACAGGGTCGCCTCGGCGGTGATGTAGGCCGGCACCGCGATCGAGGCCGAGACGATGATCGGGCCGACCAGGTTGGGCAGGATCTCCTTGAACAGGATGCTGCGGGTCGGCACGCCGATGGCGCGGGCCGCCTGGACGAACTCGCGTTCGCGCAGGCTCACCACCTCGCCCCGGACCAGCCGGGCCAGCCCCATCCAGCCGAACAGGACGAGCAGCGCGATGATCAGCCAGAACCGGATGTCGGAGGTCTGCTGCGCGGTGAGGCTGCCCCGCGGGCCGAACCGCAGCTCGATGATCGGGGTCACGGCGATGACCATGAGCAGGAAGGGCAGGCTGAGGAAGAAGTCGACGATCCAGGAGATCGTCCGGTCGACCACCCCGCCGAGGTATCCCGCGAGCAGGCCCATGGTCACGCCGATGATCGTCGACAGGGCCGCGGCGACGAAGCCGATGATCAGGGAGGGGCGGGCCCCGTAGGTCCACCGGGCGAACAGGTCGCGCCCGATGCCCTTCTCGACGCCGAGCCAGTGGGCGGAGGTGATGCCCTGCTTGGGGAAGCCGTTCAGGTCGACGAGCTCGGTGTGGGTCGTGTTCGGGTCGGCCTTGACGTGGCTGATCGGGTCGACCGCCTGCAGGCTGGTCAGCAGCGGGGCGAAGATCGCGACGA
Source organism: Intrasporangium sp. (assembly GCF_039812505.1). Taxonomy (GTDB): domain Bacteria; phylum Actinomycetota; class Actinomycetes; order Actinomycetales; family Dermatophilaceae; genus Intrasporangium_A. The sequence continues at coordinate 67,920 of NZ_JBDIAQ010000004.1, forward strand.
GGATGAAGAAGAGCACGACCGCCGTGCAGACCACGGCGACCTTGTCCTTCTTCAGCCGCTCCCAGGCGATCTGTCCGGGGGACCGGCCGGCCCGCTGGTCGTCCTGCAGGTGGGCGGCCTCGGCGTCCTCCGCCTCGCGGGCCAGCTCCTCCGTCTCGGCGCCGCCACCTGGCACAGTGCTCACTGTGGTGTCTCCATCCTCGTGGGACCTGGCCTCACGAACCGGCGCTGGCGCACCGGTCCGAAGGGTCGGGCAGTGCGGCGACCCACCGCCACGCCACCCCCTTGGGACGAGGGTCACCCTGCCATACCGGTTCGGCGATGTCCAAGTACTGGGACGCTCTGGTTGACAAATCGTTACGGGGAGTCGGTTCGACGCGGGAGATCATCCGGCGTCGGGCCGGTCTGCGCGCCCGGACGCCGGGCGCCCGAGCCGGTCCTGCAGCCAGCCGAGCCGGCTGCGCAGCCGGCCCTCGAAACCGCGGTCGGTCGGGTGGTAGTACCGCACCCCGGCGAGGTCGTCGGGCAGGTACTGCTGCCGGGCCACGGCGTCCGGTTCGTCGTGCGCGTAGACGTAGCCGGCACCGTGGCCCAGCCGCTCGGCCCCCGCGTACCCGGTCCCGCGCAGGTGCGCCGGCACCGCCCCGCCTCGGCCCGCGCGCACGTCTGCGACGGCGGCGTCGAGGCCCGCGTAGGCGGCGTTGGACTTCGGCGCGAGGGCGTTGTGCACCACGGCCTGGGCGAGGATGATCCGCGCCTCCGGCATCCCGATCTGCGCCACCGCGTGCATCGCCGCCACGGCGGTCTGCAGCGCGGTCGGGTCGGCCATCCCGATGTCCTCGCTCGCGGCGATCACGACCCGGCGGGCGACGAAGCGGGGGTCCTCGCCCGCCTCGAGCATCCGGGCCAGGTAGTGCAGCGCCGCGTCGACGTCGCTGCCGCGCATCGACTTGACCAGAGCGCTGGCGACGTCGTAGTGCTGGTCGCCCGTGCGGTCGTAGCGCACCGCGGCGCGGGCGACGGCCTGCTCGACGTGGGCCAGCGTCACGAGGACCGGCGCGGTCGTGTGCCGCCCGACCGGCTGGGCGTCCTGGGCCACGCCTGCGGCAGCCTCCAACGAGGTCAGCGCCCGGCGGGCGTCGCCCCCGGCCAGCCGCACCAGGTGCTCGAGGGCGTCGTCGGCCAGCGAGTACTGCGCCGCCAGGCCCCGCTCGTCCGTGAGGGCCGAGCCGATGACCTCCCGGATGTCCTTGTCCGACAAGGGCGTCAGTGTTACGAGTACCGACCGGGACAGCAACGGAGCGATGATGCTGAACGAGGGGTTCTCGGTGGTCGCCGCGACCAGGATCACGGTGCGGTTCTCGACACCGGGCAGCAGGGCGTCCTGCTGCGCCTTGGTGAAGCGGTGGATCTCGTCGAGGAACAGCACGGTCTGCCGGCCGTACAGGTCCCGGTCGCGTACGGCGGCCTCCATGACGGCCCGGACGTCGCGGACCCCGGCGGTGACGGCCGACAGCTCGACGAACCGGCGCTCGGCCACGGTCGCCACCAGGTGCGCCAGCGTCGTCTTGCCGGTGCCGGGCGGACCCCAGATGACCGCCGAGAGCGGCCCGGCGGCGCCGCCGGAGCCCTCGACCAGCCGCCGGACCGGGCTGCCGGTGCGCAGCACCTCGGCCTGACCCCGGAACTCGTCGAGCGACCGGGGGCGCATCCGGGCGGCGAGCGGCGCGGCGGCCCGCTGAGCGGCATACCCCTGCCGTCCCGCCGCTGCCGCGGCACCGAACAGGTCGTCCGAGGTCACTGTGGAAGGCTATCCCCGTGCTCCAGCAGTCCTCCCCCGCGGACCGGGGCCGCACCGGGCCCCTGGCCTGGCTCGGCCGGCTCGTCGCGGCCCACCCGAAGACTTGGCTGCTGGCCTGGGTCGTGGTCACCGTGGCGTGCTTCGCGGTCGCGGTCGGGGGCGTGACCGGCCAGTCGCTGTTCAACCGGCTGCACACCGGTGACCCGTCGGTCGGCGGCGAGGCCCAGCAGGCGCGCACCCTCATCGAGCAGATCGAGCCGTCGCTGGACAACCTGACCCTCCAGGTGCGCGGGGCCGACCTGACCGACGCCGCCGCGGTGCGGCAGGCCGCGGCCGACACGCTGGCGCTCCGGGACATCGCCGGGGTGCACGAGGTCCGCTCGCCGCTGCTGTCCCCCAAGGGAGTCGCCGACCCGGCGGTGGCGCCGCTGCTGGCCCACGGCAGGCCCGGGTCCGGCGGGTTCGTCACCGTCGTCGACTTCGACGCCTCCCTTACCGCGGCGCAGCAGGACGCGGCCGCCGCGAAGGTCACGACCGCGCTGCTGCACATCCCCACCGCCTGGCCCGCTGCGACGGGCAGCGTCGGCGGTGTCGGCCCGGTGGTCGACGCGATCACCGCGACGATCGAGCGGGACCTGTTGCGCGGCGAGGGGATCGCGCTGCCGCTCACCTTCGTCGTCATGTTCTTCGTCTTCGGCGGCTTCATCGCCGCGGGCATGCCGGTCGTCGGCGCCATCGCCGCGATCGGTGGTGCCCTGCTGTCGCTGTTCGTCTTCTCGCACACCATCGAGCTCGACGCGACAGTCGTCAACATCGTCACCCTGCTCGGCTTCGGCCTGTCCATCGACTACGGCCTGCTCACGGTGAGCCGTTTCCGCGAGGAGCTGGCCCGGGCCCGCGGCGAGCGGAGGGGGCTGACCCGGGAGCACATCGCGGTCGCGACCGAGCGGACCGTGGCCACCGCCGGGCGCACCGTCCTGTTCTCCGGCCTCACCGTGGCCATCGCGCTGTCCGGCCTGCTGGTCTTCGAGGCCGAGATCATGAAGGCCATCGGCCTGGCCGGGGTGTCCGTGGTGCTCGTCGCGCTCGTCGTGGCGATCACCCTCGTCCCGGCCCTGGCGGTGCTGGGCGCGCGTCCGCTGGCCCGCCGGGCACGAGTGGCCACCACCGACGAGGGGGCCTTCTCGAGCCTGGCGCGGGGGGTGCAGCGGCGGCCCGTCGCCGTCATCGTCGGGGTGACCGTCGTGCTGGTCGTCCTGGCCCTGCCGGTCTTCTCGGTCCGGCTGACCTCCTCGGGCACCGAGCTGCTGCCGAAGTCGGCGCCCCAGCGCGTCTTCTTCGACGAGCTCGCCCGCGACTACCCGGCCCTCAGCGCGCCCGAGGTGACCGTCGTGGCCACCTCCTCGGACACCGCCGCGGTGACGGCGTGGGCCGCGCCGCTCAAGTCGCAGCCGGGGGTCACCGCGGTGTCCGTGCGGCCGCTCGGCGCCGACCACCAGCTCGTCTCCGTGCGGGTGGCCGGGCCACCGACCTCCGACGACGCGCAGGCGCTGGTGACCCACGTCCGGGACGGCCCGGCGCCCTTCCCGATCCTGACGACCGGGCAGGCCGCCAGCCAGATGGACTTCCTCGCGTCGATGGGCCGGGGGGCACCGTACGCCGTGCTCCTCGTGGTCGTGGGCACCTTCATCCTGCTGTTCCTGATGACCGGCTCGGTCGTCATCCCGCTCAAGGCGCTGGTGCTGAACGTCCTGTCCCTGGGCGCCGCGCTGGGGGTCGTCGTGTGGATCTTCGAGGACGGCCACCTGCAGGGCCTGCTGGCCTTCTCGTCCGTCGACGCGGTCGAGTCGATGGTGCCCTTCCTCGTGCTCGCGTTCGGCTTCGGCCTGTCGATGGACTACGAGGTGTTCCTGCTGTCCCGGATCACCGAGTTCCACAACCACGGCCACGACAACGACCGCTCCGTCTCGCTCGGCCTGCAGCGCACCGGGCGGATCATCACCTCGGCGGCGCTGCTGATCATCATCGTCTTCGCCGGCTTCATCGCCGGCGACATCCTGATCATCAAGGAGGTCGGGGTCGCCCTCGTCGCAGCGGTGCTCATCGACGCGACCCTGGTGCGGATGCTGCTCGTCCCCGCGACGATGACGGTGCTGGGCCGGTGGAACTGGTGGGCCCCGCGCTGGATGCGCCGGCTGCACGAGCGGTTCGGGATCACCGAGTGAGCCCGGCCACCCGGTGGCTGTTCACCGGGTGGCCGGTAGCGGGTGGTCGGTGGCTGGTGACCGGTGGCGGGGCGTCAGCAGGCGCGGTGATCCCTCGTGAAGTACCCGTTGACCGCGGTGACCGTACGGTCGTAGCAGCGATGCGGTCCGGCCTCGACGCGCGTGACGTGCTTGGTCGTGTTCGCCGTCGCGTGCCGCTGGTCACGCGGGACGCCGTACAGCCAGCTGGCCGTACCGGTGAACCGGTCGGACGACCTCCCGACGGACGGCTCGGCGCGCCAGTCGGTCGACGTGCCGCTCGAGGTGTACCCGATGTCGAGCGTCGTGGTGATCCGCTGTGCGCCGGGCACGTCCGTTTCGGCGACGTCGATGAAGCCGCGCTTCGCGTAGCCGAGCCGTCGGGTCGCCAGGGCGGGCTTGTCGTTGCCGCCGATCCGGCCGGTCGAGGCGGTGTCGGTCCAGGTGGCGTCGAGGGCGTCGCGGGTCTCCCCCGCCGTCCACGTGTGCTCGCTGCGGTTCTCGAGGGTGCGGCGGACCGTCGTCACCACGTGCCCGCCGGACGTCTCGAGCCACCCGGTCGCGCTGAAGGCGCGCCGGCCCGTGAGCTCGACCCGGCCGGGCCCGTCGTCCTGCCCGCTGACGGTGGCGTCGACGGCCGGCGCGGGCGCGCTCGACCGGAGCAGCCCGCCGCGCACGACGTCGCGTCCCCTGTCGGTCCACACCTGGAACCGGGGCGACAGCGTCCAGGAGCTCTGCTCGGCGGCCAGCCCCGCGACGTGGATCCGGACCTCGTGTGGCCGGCCGTCGTTGAGCAGGCCCGCGAAGGGCGTCAGGTCGTAGCGCAGGGCCGGGATGTCGAAGGCCTTCGGGGACGGGCTCGCGGCCCACAGGTAGGGGTTGGACCAACCGCCGGTGTAGACCACGGGGTAGGGCAGGGCGACCCCGGCGACCCGTCCGTCGAGCAGCACGTCGACCTCCCGGTAGGGCAGCCCGTCGGGGCAGGAGTACCCGGTGTCGGCGGGGGCGCTGGTGTCCCAGAACTCCTCGCACCCGCCCCCGGAGCCGGTCGCGTAGACCTCGGCGAGCAGACGGTCCGTGTTGCGCGGGACGGTGAGGGACCCGACGAGATCGCCGCCCTCGCGGTAGGTCGACTCGAGCGGCTGTACCCGGTCGGCGGTGACGGCAGGGCCCTGACCGGCTCCCGTCCGGTAGAAGTCGAGCGTCACGGTCACGTCGAACACCCCCGTGTAGGTGTCGTCGACCGTGTTGCCGATGTAGGCGGTCACGTCACCGGGCGACCGGAACAGCGGCGCGAGATCGGTGACGTCGCGCTCGACGTGCCAGCTGATCCCGTCGGTGCTCGGCTCCGGGGTCGACAGGGTCATGACCCGCACGCCCGAGACGTCGACCCAGCCGAGCCGGTCGTACTGGCGGCCCGCGACCGAGCCGTCCAGTCGCAGCACGACCTTGGACCACGGGCCGGCACACCCTGCGGGTGGCGTGTAGGGGGTGTGCTGGACGCTCCAGTCGCGGAACTCGTGGTCGACGATCGTCACGCTGCACCTGCTTGTGGGCGGGGTCGGCACCGGCGGCTCGGCCGTCATCGGGTCGTCCCAGTCGGCGCCGAACTCGGCGGGCGGGTCCGACGTGAGGGCGCTCGCCGGCACGCTGCCGGCCAGGGCCAGGGCCGCCCCCACGGTGAGGGCGGCCAGTCTGCGTCGCGTGGTGGTTCGCATGGGGCAACGTACTGCCGGGTTGGTAAGGCCGGGGTAAAGCGGGCGTCTGGGTTTGCCCTCGGGGGTGCGGTGGCGCCCGCGCGCTGGTCAGTCGGGCGTCATACGGCGGCCGGCCGCCCCACCGCCGGCTTCGCGTCGACGCCGGCCTCCTTGCGCTGCTGGGCGGTGATCGGGGCAGGTGCGGCGGTCAGCGGGTCGTAGCCGCCGCCGGACTTCGGGAAGGCGATGACGTCGCGGATCGAGTCGGTGCCGGCCAGCAGCGCGACGATCCGGTCCCAGCCGAAGGCGATGCCGCCGTGCGGCGGGGCGCCGTACTGGAAGGCCTCGAGCAGGAACCCGAACTTCTCCTGCGCCTCCTCGGGAGTGATCCCCATCACCGCGAAGACGCGCTCCTGCACATCGCGACGGTGGATACGGATCGAGCCCCCGCCGATCTCGTTGCCGTTGCAGACCATGTCGTAGGCATAGGCCAGAGCCTCGTCGGGCCGCTCGTCGAAGGTGTCCTCGAACTCCTTCTTCGGCGAGGTGAAGGCGTGGTGCACTGCCGTCCAGGCGCTGTGCCCGAGGGCGACGTCGCCGGATGCGGTCGCCTCGGCGGAGGGCTCGAACAGCGGCGCGTCGAGCACCCAGAGGAAGCTCCACGCGTCCTCGTCGACGAGCCCGCAGCGGTGGCCGATCTCGAGCCGGGCGGCGCCGAGCAGCGCGCGGGACTCCTTGGCCCCGCCCGCCGCGAAGAAGATGCAGTCGCCCGGCTCGGCCCCCACGTGGCCGGCCAGCCCGGACCGCTCGGCGTCGCTGAGGTTCTTGGCGACCGGACCGGACAGCTCGACGGACCCGTCGGCCGCGGGCTGCCCGACCAGGACGTAGGCCAGCCCCTTGGCGCCGCGCTGCCTGGCCCAGTCCTGCCAGGCGTCGAGCTGCCGGCGTGGCTGGGCGGCCCCGCCCGGCATGACGACGGCGCCGACGTACGGGGCCTGGAAGACGCGGAAGGTCGTGTCCGCGAAGTAGTCGGTGCACTCCACGAGCTCATGCCCGAAGCGCAGGTCCGGCTTGTCGGTGCCGTAGCGCGCCATCGCCTCGGCGTACGTCATCCGCAGGAACGGCGTGTGCAGGTCGGCGCCGACGAGCTTCCAGATCTCGGTGACGATGGCCTCTCCGAGCTCGATGATGTCGTCCTGCTCGA